>JBKPCF010000122.1:0-22572 GCA_046727235.1 Candidatus Dormiibacterota bacterium | reverse complement strand
CGACCTCCTCGCGCGGGCGCGCGACCGCTTCGACCTGCCGCTCGCCGCCTACCAGGTGAGCGGTGAGGCGGCGATGATCGAGGCGGCCGCGGAGCACGGATGGCTCGATCGGCGCAACGCGATCCTCGAATCGATCACGGCAATCGTGCGCGCCGGCGCGGGCATCGTGATCACCTATTTCGCGGCGGACGTCGCAACGTGGCTGCGAGAGGGCCGATGACTGGCAGCAATTATGTCCAGGCGCTTGCGCTCGGGCTCGACCCTGCGTGGCGGCGCCTGTCCCGCGACGAGCGCTGCCGTTCGGCCGAAGACTTCTGCTCCGGCGTGAGCAAACAGTCCGACGTCACGACCTTCACCTACTCGATGATCGGCCTCAAAACCGGCACGGACGTCCTGCTCTGGAGCCTGTCGCCTTCACTCGACGCGCTCGAGGAAAGCAGTGCGCGGACGCTGCGCTCGGGCATGGGGACATGGATGAGCGTGCGCCACAGCTTTCTCGGCATCATCCGCCCGTCACAGTACGTCAAGCGTCCGACACCTCAGGAGCAGTCGCTGTTCACCGGCGAGCGCTCGTCGTACCTCATCGTTTACCCGTTCACCAAGAGCGCCGACTGGTACCTCCTTCCGCAGGACGAGCGCCAGAAGGTCATGAACGAGCACATGAAGGTCGGGCATCGCTATCAGCAGGTGCGGCAGCTGCTAGCCAACTCGTTCGGAGTCGACGACATGGACTTCCTCGTCGCTTACGAGACCGACGACCTGCCTGCCTTTGGCGAGCTGGTGCGCGAGCTGAGGGGAACCGAGAGCCGCCGGTCGACGGTGCGCGACACCCCGATCCTGACCGGGATCCACAGGCCGCTCGAGGAGATCACGCGACTGCTCGGGGCGGAATGAAGAGCAGGTTTCTCGCGGCCGCGAGCGGCGAGAAGGTTGACGTCACCCCGGTCTGGCTCATGCGCCAGGCGGGACGCTCACTTCCCGAGTACCGAAAGCTGCGCGAGAGGTGGACGCTGGCCGACATCGTCGCCCAGCCCGAGCTCTGCGCCGAGGTGACGCTGCAGCCGGTGCGGCGCCTCGGGGTCGACGCGGCGGTGATGTTCGCGGACATCATGCTGCCTCTTCGCGGGATGGGCGTGGATTTCGAGCTGGTCGAGAACGTCGGCCCGGTGATCGCGAATCCGATCGCAAGCGACGAGGATGTCGAGCGGCTGCGGGTGCCGGAGGGGGAGGAGGCGGCGCCGCAGGTCATCACGGCCTTGCGCCAGGTGGTCGCCGAGTCGCCTGTGCCGGTCATCTGCTTTGCGGGCGCGCCGTTCACCCTCGCCAGCTACTTGATCGAGGGCCGGCCGTCACGCACGTTCGAGAAGGTCAAGGCCTTCATGTACACACGTCCAGATACGTTCGACCTCCTGCTGGACATGCTGGCGCGGACGACGGCCGGTTACCTCAACGCGCAGGTCGCGGCCGGCGCGCAGGCCTTGCAGCTGTTCGACTCCTGGGTCGGCGCCCTCGGGGTCGAGGACTACGAGGCGCGCGTGTCGATTCACACGCGCGCTATCTTCGAGGCCCTGGAGCCGGCCGGCGTGCCGCGGATTCACTTCGGCACCGGCACGGCCGGCTTGCTCGAGGCCATCGCGGCGACCGGTCCCGACATCGTCTCGCTGGACTGGCGCGTGCCGCTCGACTGGGGCTGGAGTCGTGTGGGTTTCGAGCTTGGCGTCCAGGGCAACCTGGATCCCTCGGTCCTGCTTGGGCCGGCCGACCTGGTCCGGACGCGGGCTCGGGACGTGCTGCGGCGCGCGGGGGGACGGTCTGGCCACATCTTCAACCTCGGCCACGGGGTGCCGCCCGACGCAAGCGTCGAGAACCTCCAGCTGCTCGTCGAGACCGTCCACTCGTGGGTGCCCGCGCATGTCGCGTGAGCCGTCGACAGCCGTCCTGTGCATGGCGTACGGAAGCCCGGCCTCCGAGGCCGACATCGCCGCCTACTACACACACATCCGCGGCGGCCGGCCGCCTTCGCCGCAGGCGCTCGAAGAGCTGACCGGACGCTACCGCACGATCAATGGCTCGCCGCTCACCGAGATCACCCGGGCCCAGGCCGCCGCGCTCTCCCTTCGCATCGGGCTCCCGACATTCGTCGGCATGAAACACGCCGCGCCGTTCATTGCCGACGGCGCCGCCGAAGCACGTCGCGCGGGCATCGAGCGGCTGGTCGGCCTGCCGCTGGCTCCGCATTACGCGCGAATGAGCCTGGGCGCCTACGAGAGCGCGCTGCGGGGAGCCTGGGACGGCGAGCTCCTGTTCATCGCGGGGTTCTTCGACCATCCAGCGTTCGTCGGCGCGGTCCAGGGCTTGCTCCGAGACGCGATGGCGCAGGGACGGCCGGAGCGGCTTTTCTTCACCGCCCACAGCCTCCCGGCCCGAATCCTGGCCGAGGGCGACCCCTATCGCGACCAGCTGCTCGAAAGCTGCCGACTGGTGGCGTCCGGCATGGACCTGCCGGCGTGGGAGTTTGCGTTCCAGTCCGCCAGCCACACCGGTGAGCCATGGCTGGGCCCGGACCTCCTCGAGTCGATCGACCGGACCGGGGCGCGCGACGTGCTGGTCTGTCCGATCGGCTTCGTCGCCGATCACCTCGAAATTCTCTACGACCTCGACGTCGAGGCCCAGGAGTTCGGCGCCGAGAAGGGGATCCGCATCCGCAGAACGCGATCCTTCAACGCCCGACCCGAGTTCGTGGACGCGCTGGCTCAGGTGGTGAGGAGCTTCCTGGTCAGGTCCGCCGAGGCCTCCGCCCCGTCGATCAAGAACAGGTGAGCTGCGCCCCGGCCGCCCGATTCGAAGGTTAGAGCCTCCCGGCCTGGCGCGTTTGACGGTCTGGCCGCCGGTTTGTTAGGGTGGCGGGGACTTTCAGCGCGCTCCAGCGCGCGGCATGCGAACCCGGGGGTAGGCCTTGCGCAGTTATCGCTACGCGAGCCATGCGGCGGTCCTCCTGATGGCGACGGCAATTTCGGGCTATGGCGCTGTCAACGTCTCCACGTCGCTCGCCTCGAGGGCGGGTGCTTTGAGCGCCGAGGCGGCGGACGGGGGAGGGCAGCTCGGCGAGGTCGCGCTGAATCGTGACGGCACGATCATCAAGCCCGTCTCGATCCCAGCCTCGCCGCTGCCCGACCGCAATCCCATCCGCTACAGGGTGAAAGCGGGCGACACACTCGATACCGTCGCGAAAGCTTTCGCGATCACGCTGCGTGAGATCACATGGTCGAATCCGGGCCTGCGCCAGCCGCTCAAGGTGGGCCAGGTCCTCAACCTGCCGCCGGTGCCCGGTCTGGTCGTGGTCGTCAAGGCCGGTGATTCCGCCGCGAGCCTTGCCGCAACTTACGGCGTCGATCCGACCGACATCCTCGGCTTCAATCACGTCCGCTCGCTCGATGTGACCCCCGGACTCGTGCTCGTGATTCCGATCGATCCGCAGGCCGGTCCCAACCTCAGCACCGGTGTGCCGGCCGACCCGGTCGACCCGCGGCAGCTGATGTGCCCCATCCGCGGAGCGCCGATCATCCAGAAATTTGGACCGACCTCGTTTGCACTCGAACCGTCGTTCGGCGGGTTCATCCACTTTCACTCCGGTGTCGACCTGCTCGCCGGCTACGGGACCCCGATCCTCGCCGCAGCGGGCGGCAAGGTCACGGCAGTCGGAAGCGCCGACTACTTCGGGATCCGCGTCGAGATCACGGACAGTTACGGGCTCGTCGAGATCTACGCGCACATGTCGGAGGTGGCCGTTGCCATCGGCCAGCCGATCCAGCAGGGCCAGAAGGTCGGCTACGTCGGCAGCACGGGTCTTTCCATCGGCTCGCACCTCCATCTCCAGCTCGAGGTGGGTGGCTTGCCGACCGATCCGCTGCCGCTCGTCGGCTGTCAGTGAGCACGCGCAGCTGACTTCTTGAACCGGGAGGAGGCCACGTCGTGCGGCCCCCTCCACAAGCCCAAGGGGTGATTCTTCTTTCAGCCTCCGCTCTTAGCGAAGTCGAACTGGCTCTTCCAGACAAAGCACGCGTTCTTGGCCGTGGCCCCGCAAACGCCCGAGCTCTGTGATGGATCGGCCACCTGCTGCACCACGTAGATGGACACGATCTTCAGGCTCGTGTCTCCGTTCTGATCGAAGTCGTAGGTCCCGATGACACCCTTGAAGCCTTTGATCTTGGCCATCTCGGCGCGGACCTGCTCGCGCGTGGGGACATTGCCGCTGTTGGCCACGATCGCGTTTCCGATCGCGGCCATCATCGCGTTGGCCGCGTCGTAAGCCTGCATCGTGTAACCGCCAAAGTCGTTGGCGCCCTTGAAGGCACTGCGGAACTGGCTGATGGTTTGCTGCGCGCCCGCAACCTTGGTCGCGTCGGCCCCGGCGGTGGTGGCGTAAACGTCCGCCTCGTTGCCGGCCGCCTGGTTGATGCAGTCCGTGGTCTCGATTCCGTCACCGCCCATGAAGGGGGCGTCCCAGCCGATGTCCTTCATCTGCTTGCGCGGGATGCAGAGGTTCTGGTCGTCGGTGCCGCCGGCGTAGACGCCTTGCGCGCCCGCGTTCTTGAAGCTGAGAAGGATCGACTTGAAGTCGCTCGTCTGCTCCTTCTTGTACTCCGAGTGCTTCACCACCGTGCCGCCGAGCTTCGTGAGCTCCTGCTCGAACGAGCCCGCGATGCCCACGCCGAACACGGTGCTGTCGTCGAGGATTGCGATCTTCTTGAGGTTCAGCTGCTTGTACGCGTAATCGGCCATGGCCGGGCCCTGGTAGTCATCGGTGGTCACGACGCGCCAGTAATTGTTGGGATTTCCCGCGCGAAGGGCCTGGGGGTGGTAGGTGCACCCGGCGATGTCCTTGGTCAGGCATGGGTTCGTGTTCGAAGGGCTGATCATCAAAAAGTGCTTCGGCGCTGCGATCGGGATCTCCGCCTTGGCTACCGCCGAGTTGAACGGTCCGATCATGCCCAGGAACTTCGGGTCATCCAGCATCGTGCGCACGTTGGCCACGCCGGCGTCGGCGTTGTAAGCGCCCTGCCTGCAGTCGTCGAAGCCCTGGAAAGCGATCGTGTAGCCTTCGACTCCGCCCGCCGCGTTCTTCTGATCCACGGCGAACTTGGCGCCGTTCTGGGTCGTCAGCCCGCCGCTGGTGCAGATCGGCAGGTCGGATCCGATCTTGATCGTGCCTTTCGAAGCTCCACCGCTGCTTCCGCCACCTCCGCAGGCGACGGCGACCACGCTTGCCAGCACGACGATGACAACTTTTCTCGTTTGAGCCATCCAGCTTCTCCACTCGGCGCGATCCGACCCCGCCCTCTTCCCTGACGGGGCCGGGGCTGCCGGCGGGATCGGTGTGCGCCTGTTACCAGACACCCCGGGTGGCATTGTAATAGGTAATCAGCTTTTAAGCTATTACCAATGCCGGAATGCAGCAACCGGGCCGCCCGTTAACCTCTATGGACACTCGATGCAGGCCCTCTTCGGCACCGCCCCGCCCTCTTCGCTCCCGCACGACTGGGGGATTGCCCCCGCTCTTGATCTCATCAACAGCCGCTGGGCCGACCACCTCGGCGCAGCGCGCTCCTACGACCGCCTCCCCGACCCGCGATTCCGCCGCGCGTTCCTGAAGCGCTGGCATTTCAAGGTTGGCGATCCAGACGACCGGAAGGCGCTGCTCGAGCTCGCCCGGCTGCGCGTCTTTCTGCGTCAGGTCCTGGAGCGTTACATCTCCGGCCGGGAGCTCTCGGCAACCATGCAGAGGGAGCTGGAGGCGTTCGTGAACCTCGCACCGATCCGGGTCCGGGTGGACCGCGGCGGCGGCGGCGCCCTCCTCCACCGACCCAGGTCGGGCCGCGACTGGGACATCGTCATGGCCGAGACCGCGACCTCGGCGGTGCGCCTGATGTCAGAGCGCAGAACCGTCAAGGTCTGCGCGAACCCCGACTGCACGTGGATGTTCGTCGACGAGAGCAAGCCCCGGACGCGCCGGTGGTGCAACCCGGGCGTCTGCGGAAGCCTGGTCAACGTCCGGCGCTACCGGAGCGCGCACGCCTCCAAGGCCGGCTCGCGCTAGCGGTTCGTCTCCCGCCGGACGAAAAGGGTGGTGCCCGCCACCATGAACACCACGAACATCAGCGCGAGCACGGCCGCGTTCGTCAACGGGCTGAGCAGCACGACCCGCCCGTACTCGGCGGACCCCGCGAAGACCACGCCGCGAGTGAGGTCGATGACGTAGCGCATCGGAGAGACGAGGGAGAGAGCTTCCAGGTACCAGGGCAGAACGTTGATCGGGCTGACCAGGCCGGCAAGGAAGTACTGCGGCAGAAAGACGAAATTGAACATCTGGTTGGCGGCTCGTGTGTCGCTGATCGTGTTGAGGAGAAGCAGGCCGAACGCACCACCCATGAAGCACGAGATCAACGCCACCGGCGCCAGCAGGAGGAGCGCGGTCGGCGTGAGGGGCACCCGCAGCACGGCCGCGAACGCGATGAAGGGCAGCACCTGGGCGATCGCGACCAGCGTCTCGCCCAGGATCTTTCCGAACACGATCGAGTAGCGCGACACCGGCGACACGAAGATCTCCTGCGCGAAGTCGTTGTGGCGGTCGTCCATCAGCGACGTCAAACCCGACGCCGTGGACTGGAACAGCGTCATGCCCAGGAATCCGGTGAAGGTGAAGCCGATGAAGTTGAAGCCGGCCGCCTTGCCCAGGTTGAGCTGGAGGGTGCCGCCGAGCAAGAAGATCATGAAGAACGGAAAAACGACCGCTGCGACCAGGCGCCCCGGATCGCGCGCGAACTTGGTCAAGTCCCGGCCGGCCAGGGCAGCGATGACGTTCAGCTCACGCATCTTCGCCGGCCAGGATCCTCAGGTACGCGTCCTCGAGGCTCGCGGACTCCGTGCGCAGCATGGTGAGAGGCTCGTCGATGTCGCGGACCACACGGTAGGCATTGCGCCCGTCGAGGTGGACGACGAAGTGGGCGCCCTCCGTGAACTCGAGGTTCAGCTCCCGCAGGCGGCGTCGCAGAGCATCACGGTCGGCGGCGTCGACGCGCAGGTCCTCCTGCGCCAGCTGTGACTTCACCTCCTCGGTCGACCCGTGCGCGACGACTCGACCGTGATCGAGGATGCAGACCCGGTCGGCATCCTCCGCCTCGTTCAACTGATGGGTCGTCAGGCAGAGGGTGAGCTCGTGCTGCTGGCGCAGCTCTCCGATGTACTGCCAGAGGTTGCGCCGGCTGGCAACGTCCAGGCCGCTCGTGGGCTCGTCAAGGAACAGGACCTTGGGCCGGTGCATGAGCCCTCGGATGATCTCGAGCTTTCGGCGCATGCCGCCGGAAAGCTTGCGCACCGGCTTGAACACCTCGGCGCCGAGGCCGACCACGTCGGCCAGCTCCGCAACACGGCGACGATAGCCGGCGGGCATCAACCGGAACAACGGCATGTATGGAAAGAGGCCGTACATCACCGCGTGGAAGCGGACGTTCTCTTCACCAGTGAGGTTCATGTCCAGCGACGGGTTCTGAAAGATGATCCCGACATGCCGGCGCACGGCGTCCGCCTCCCGCATCACGTCGTGCCCGGCAATACTGACGTGGCCGGTGGTGGGAGTCAGCGTGGTGGTCAGGATCGAGATCGTCGTCGTCTTGCCGGCGCCGTTGGGACCAAGCAGCGCGAAGAACGTGCCGGGTTCGACGTCGAAGCTCACACCGTCGACCGCGTTCGACTTCGACCTTCGGTAGCGCTTGACGAGGTCACGTACCTCGATCACGGCACTCATCGCTCTAGCGAAGTGCCTCGAACTCGGCGTCGGTGAGCACGATCTGCTGCGCAGCCACGTTCTCCTTGAGGTGCCCGGGCGACAGCGTGCCTGGAATCGGCAGCATGACCGGCGAGCGTCGGAGCAGCCAGGCGAGCGTGACCTGCACGCGGCTCGCTCCGTGGCGTCGGGCGATCCGAGCCAGGGCGGCACCACCGGCCCCACGCAGAGGAAAGAACGGGACGAACGGAATGTTTTCGCGTGTGCAGTAATCGACGACGGGGTCATGCCGGCGCTCGGAGAGGTTGTACTCGTTCTGGACGGCGGCGATCAGGACGACCTTCCTCGCGCGCTCGATCTGCTCGATGCCGACCTCGCAGATGCCCACGTGCCGTATCCGGCCGCGGTCCTGATACTCCTTGATCGTGCCCAGGCTCTCCTCGAGCGGAGTCTGGGGATCGACGCGGTGCAGGTAGTAGAGCGTGATGGTGTCGGTCCGCAACCGGCGGAAGCTCGCCTCGATCTCGGCCCGCAGAACCTCGGGCCGGCCGCGACCCGTTCCGCCGAACCCTCCCTTCGTCGCGACGATGACGTGTTCGGGGAACGGAGACAGGGCCTCGCCGATCGTCTCCTCGCTCTGCCCACCGGTGTACAGGTGAGCGGTGTCGATCATCTGCACCCCGGCTTCGACCGCGGCCTTGACTAAGGCAACGTTGCCCCGCGTAATGGTCAGACGGTTCGTCCCCAGGCCGATCCGCGCCACCTCGACATCCCCGACCCTCATCGACTTCCTATCCATCATGGCGGCACCAATTAGCATCCGTTTCGATGCCCAGCTCTCCCCAGCCAGGGATCTTCGCGCTCGGCACGGCCTCCCACGCCTACCTGGAGTTCGACATCCAGGGCGGCGCGAGCGCCCGCGATCTGGTCGGCGCGATCGCGGGGTTGCGCGAGCCACGGACCACGATGGGCGGCGTCAACCTGGTGGCCGGCTTCCGGCCCGAGCTGTGGCGGGAGGTAGCCCCCGGCCAGATACCCGACGAGGTCCAAGGCTTCAACCACGACGTCGCCGGCGCCGAGGGCTTCACGATGCCGGCGACTCAGCACGACGCGGTGCTCTGGATCTCCGGCAGCGAGTACGACGTGGTCTTCGACGTCTCCAGGCAGGCGATCGGCGCCCTGGCGAAGATCGCGGATGTCGCCGAGGAGACCTCGAGCTGGCCCTATCATCACGACCGCGACCTCACGGGATTCATCGACGGGACCGAGAATCCAACCCTCGTCGACGCACCAGATGTGGCGCTGATTCCGGAGCCTGGACTTGGGGCGGGTGGAACGATCCTCTTGCTCCAGAAGTGGGACCACGACGCGGTCGCGTGGGAGTTGCTGCCCGCCGCGGGCCAGGAGAAGGTGATCGGACGGACCAAGCCAGACAGCGTCGAGCTCGAAAACCGGCCGGCCGATTCACACGCCGCCCGCACCGACCAGGACGAGTTCGGCAAGATCTTCCGCCGCAACATGCCGTTCGGAACAGTCACTCTGCACGGCACGATGTTCGTGGGCTTCAGCTCCGACCAGGGCCGCCTCGTCGCCATGCTCGAGAACATGGCCGGGTCGAGGGACGGTGTTCGCGACGCCCTGACCTATTACAGCCAGCCGCTCAGCGGCTCCTACTACTTCGTCCCGTCGATCAAAGCGTTAAGTGCTGTCTTACTGACCTGACGACCCGGCCGGTTTCGCGGCGCGAACCGGCGCCGCCACAGATTTGGTTTCACTTTACAAGTGCTTGACACTAGGATGCGGTGTCGGCGTGAAGCGCGGCCCCCGCGGCTCAGGTATTCCCGTCGACCCCTCCCGAGTGAAAGAGGCTCGCCTCGACGCCGGCTTGAGCCTGGCCCAGCTCGCGGGTGACGACGTGTCGCGGACGTTCATCCACTTCGTCGAACAGGGCCGCTCCCGTCCGTCCAAAGGCGTCCTCGCCCTGATCGCCAGCCGGACCGGCAAGCCCGTCAGCTACTTCCTGCGGCCGGCGTCGGGGGAAACGGCGGCGTCGAAAGCCGACCTTGCCGACGACCTGGTTCAGACTGCGACTCGCCTCCGGCCCCTCGCGGCGTCGCGCCGCCTGACCCAGCCCGAACGCGAGGCGATCCATCTCGTCGAGCTGACGCTGCACCAGGGTGCGGCCGTGATCAGGGCTGTGCAGAGGCGGGCCGCAAAGGGGTCCTGAGCGCTCGCGCGCTGCTCCATCAATCATTTGATGGAATAGTTCGACAGCGAGCCTGGGTTTCGCTTGAAAATGGGTGATGTCCAGCTCATGGAGTTGCCCGACGCCGCCACAGACGAAAGTCCTCGCGTGACGCAGCCCGGCGCGCAGGCTGCGGTGGTGCGCTGGCTCGATGAGCGCATTCCATTCGTCGAGGCGGTTAACGCCGAGCTGTATCGGAGCGTCCCGAACTACGCGACCGCGCTCTACCGGTACCTCGGCGGGGTCGCCGTGATGCTCATCGCGGTCGAGTTCCTGACCGGTTTCCTTCTCGGCATCTACTACGTACCGGACGGAACCGGGAATCCCGCCCCCGCGTACACGAGCGTCAATTTCATCCAGCACACCGCCTACCTGGGCTGGTTGATCCGCGGGGTGCATTTCTGGGGCGCCAACCTGCTCCTCGTCGTGGCTCTCCTGCACATGACCTTTGTTTTCCTGAACGGCGGTTACCGGGCACCGCGCGAGCTCAACTGGATGATCGGGGTTCTCGTCTTTCTCGTCATCGTCCTGTTCAGCTTCACCGGGTCGCTGCTGCCGTGGGACGCCAACTCCTACCTCGCCCGCGCGCGCGAGCTGTCGATCGCCTCTGGTTCCGGCGTGTTTCCCGAGGGCGTCAGCAACTTCCTCAAGTACCTCCTGCAGGGCGGGCCGCTGGTCGGTCCGGCGACGCTGCTGCGCTTCTTCATGGCCCACGTGTTTCTCCTCCCGGGGGCGATGTCGCTGCTTCTTTTCCTCCATTTCCGCATCGCGCGCTTGCAGGGACCTGCGGAGCCCGCATGACCGAGCCCACACCCCCGCCGAAGCGCCTGCCGATCGGGCCGGGTCACGTGCTGTATCCCATGGTTGCCGCCATCGCGTTGACCGGGCTCCTGTTCGGGCCCATCGGCCGCACCGCCGCGGCCGACATGCCGGAGGGCAAGAAACACCCGTACTTCCCGGACCACTTCTGGCCGTACCCCATTCTGGCCATGGCGGTCCTGGTCACGCTGGGTCTGCTCGCGGTGATCGGGCAGCCGGTGCTTCAGCTTGGAGCCGCCGCCGATCCACGGGTGGCCATCACCCCGCGGCCGGAGTGGTATTTCCTCCCCCTGTTTCAGTTCGTGAAACTCGGGCCCGCGCTCCTCACGTCGATCCTCATCCCGCTCGCGCTCGTCCTCGGATTGGTCTTCTGGCCGCTGATCGACGCAGGCTTCGGACCGCGAGTCGCGCGGCGGCTGGGTTGGAGGTCCTGGCCCGTCCCCAGGCGAAACGTGATCACCGGCACGATCTGGATCGGCGGACTCTGGATCATCGGGCTGCTCACGCTGTGGGCGGCGGTCGCCCCGGAGCTGTGCCTTCCCTGGTTCTTCAACGGGCCGGTCTGCGGGGGCTGACGCCTCCCCGGGTCAGACCGGATCGAGCAAAGCGCCGCCCTCCAGGAGGCAGTCGCGCAGGGAGCCCACAGGCAACGCCCGTGGCGTGGTTTTCGACGTGACGGCCAGGGCCGCCGCGGTCCCCGCCGCCTGGCCCATCGCCATGCAGGTGGCCATCGATCGGGCCGACGCATGGGCGTCGTGCGTGGCTGAAAAGCATCGCCCGGCAACCAGCATCGCCTCGACCCCTGCCGGCAGCAGGCACCGGTAAGGAATCCCGTAGACGCCGCCGTCCGGCACGTATACCCACCTGGTATCCGCGCTGGTCGCGTGCTCCTCGATCGGCGCACCACATAGCGCGATCTCGTCATCGAACCGGCGCGCGTTCAGGACGTCTTCGCGCGTGAGCCGGTAGTCGCCGATCACGCGCCGGCTCTCACGGACTCCGATCGCCGGGCTCGTCGCCACGAGCACCGACCTCTCGAACCCCGGGACCCTGTCGCGCAGAAAACGGTGGTACTCCCGCACCTGCCTCCGACCCTCGATCTCGGCGCGGGTCAGCTGCTCGGGATCGGTGGCGTCGACGTTCGGGATCCGCGTCATGTGCACGGTGATGACGCCCGCGTGCGGCGTGCGGTGCCACGAGCCCTCGAGCCTCGGCAGCGTGTACTCGCCCGACTCCGCGGCCTGGCGCATCCTCGCCCAGAGCTCTTGCTTCGGCAAAGCGGCCGCGGCATCAACGTCGACGTTGGCGACGCGGAAGATGGTCGAAAGCGCCTGCAGGTTGGGCGTGGATCGGGCGTCGTCGTAAGCGACGCCGGCCATCGCGCACAGGTCGGCGTCACCTGACGCGTCGACCACAACGCCCGCGTCTAACCACGACTCACCGCCTTTGTTCCACGTCCGGACGCCTACCGCCCCGTGCGAGTGGAACTTCACACCGGTCGCCCAAGTGTGCAGCAGGACCTCGACCTTCGCGTCCTCGGCCGTCCGCTCCCACACCACCTTCAGCACCTCGGGGTCGTACGTGACGCCAGTTCCCGCGCCGTACGTGTTGGGGCGTTCGAAAGCCATGCCGGCGGCCCTCAGTCGCTCGACGACCTCCCATCCGATGCCGCCGACCACGCGGCGCGCTCGTTCGCCTGGCGTGTAGAAGGCATAGAACGTGTCGAGCACCGCGGTCGAGGTCCCGCCAAGGAAGGGCAGCCGGTCGAGCAGCATCGTGCGGGCGCCCAGGCGCGATGCGGTGATGGCGGCCGAGCAGCCCGCCGCACCTGCCCCGACGACGAGGACGTCAAACCGCCGGTTCATCGCGGAGCACCTGAAACGCCTTCGCCGGGTTGCCCGTCAAGATCATCTCGTCCGCGGATGCTCCGATCCGTTTGCGAAGCCGCGGCACGAAGGTGTTCATGAGGTACGCGAGCCCTGGACCTCCGCCATAGGCGTGGAAGTAGTCGCGCCGGCCGAGGTCGAGGCCCAGCAGGATGGCGCGGTGGTGCCCGGTTGCCGCGAGCGCCTCGATCAGGTCGAGCAGCTGGCTGTCGGGGCGGTACTTGATCCGCCCCGGTGTGTCGTACTCGAGCCACACGCCACGGTCGGACAGCTCGCGGTGCAGCTCGGCGTCGGGGTTCCGGTCGAGGTGGGCGAGGATGATGCGGTCCGGCTTCACGCCCTCGCCTGTGAGCACGTCGACGATCTCATGGCCGCAGGTCCCTACCTCGGTGTGAACCAGGATCGGCGCGCCGACCTCCCGACTTCCGATTGCCGCGGCGACCAGCCTTCGTTCCTCCAGCGGGCTGATCCTCTGGTATGACGCCCCGGCCTTGATGACGCCGGCGCGCGCGGAGTCGAGCGGCGCGTCGGTCTCCCAGTCGTCGGGGTGCATGCCTTCCCGCAGGTCGTTGAGGATGCGCTGCGCGAGAACCTCGACGCTCGCGTCGCGGACCCAGTGGCCGTCCCTGTAGTGCGCGTCGCGGTGGTACCCGGTCGCCGCGACGATGTGGACACCGGTGGCGGTTGAAACGGCACGGAGCCCCGCCGGCTTGCGCCCGAGCCCGATCGGCGTGACCTCGACGATCGACCGCAGCCCGCCCCGAGCGGCGGCGCTGACCTCCTGGATCGCACAGTCCACGTCGTCGAAGTCCTGGCCCGGCAGCGCCGGGCTGCGCAGGAAGAGGTGATCGTGGGCGTCGGTGGCGCCAAGCTCGCTCGCATCGATCGGACCCAGGACCGTGACGACCTCAGCCACTGCGCCGCACTATAGGCGCCAATGTCTTTGCACCTCGGCCTGGACCTGGGCGGGACGAACCTGAAGTGGGCCCTCATCGTGGGAGGACCCAAGCCACGTCTCGTGAAGACAGGGCGCGTGCCGACCGACACCAGCGAGGGCGAGCGCAGCGTCGTCCAGCAGCTCATCGACGTCGCGCGCCAGGCGTTCCGGCAGGGTGAGCGCGTCGAATCGGTCGCCGTTGGCCTGCCCGGTTACATCGACCTCGCGGCAGGCGTCACGCGGCTGATCCCGAACATCCCGGGCAACTGGGACGGCCTGCCCGTGATCGCTGAGATGAGCGCCGCCCTCGAGATGCGCGTCGGCCTGATCAACGACGCACGCGCCTTCACCCTGGCTGAGCACAGCCTCGGCGCCGGTCGGGGGGCGGCGTCGATGCTCGGCATCACGCTGGGCACAGGGGTCGGAGGCGGGTTGATTCTCGGCGGCCGCCTGTACCTCGGCCACGGCGGCTCCGCCGGCGAGTTCGGCCACCAGACCATCGACCCCAACGGCCCGCTGTGCAACTGCGGCAACCGCGGCTGCCTCGAAGCGTTTGCGCGCGCCGACGCCATTGCCGATGCGTGCGGGCGGCCCGACGTTGAGGAGTCGGTGGCCGCGGCGCGCGCGGGAGATGCCCGCGCCCAGCGGGGTCTCCGCGACGCGGGCCGGCATCTCGGGATAGGCGCCGGCAACGTGGTCGTGCTCCTGAGCGTGGACCGGATCGTTGTCGGCGGCGGGGTGGCGGCCGCGGGAGATCTCCTCCTCGAGCCTCTGCGAGAGGAGCTCGTGCGCCGTGTCCACGTCACCGACGTGGAACGAATCCAGGTCGTTGGCGGCGAGCTCGGCATCTGGGCCGGTGCGATCGGCTCCGCACTCTTCGGGGCCTCGCCCGAAGGCTCCGACTTGCATTCTGTCTAGATAGCTATACATTTAACCGGCGATGGCCGTGGCTGACGCCGCCCGGGACGACTCATTCACTCCGCGCTACCGCGCGATCGAACGAGCCATGCGGCAGCGTCTGGCCAAGCTCGCGCCGGGGTCCGAGCTGCCTTCCGACGCGGAGCTGTGCGAGGAGTTCGGCGTGAGCCGGATGACGGCGCGCCACGCGATGCACCACCTCGCGCAGGAGGGCCTCCTGTTTCGCGCGCCAGGGCGCGGGACGTTCGTCGCCGAGGCGCCGACCCACCGCCGCGCCAACAGCCTTCTCAGCTTCTCCAACGAGATGCGGCGGCAGGGAAGGGTGCCGACGTCGCGCATCGTCGGCCGCGCGCTGCGCGCCCCGACCCGCGAGGAGGCGCTTCGCCTGCAGCTCAAGGAGGGCGAAAAGGTCCTGTGGCTGAAGCGCATCAGGCTCGCCGACGGCGAGCCGCTCGCGCTCGAGTCGACGCGCCTCAACCGCCGCACGGCGGCGGCCGTGCTCAGGGCCTCTCTCGAACGCGAGTCGCTGCACGCGGTCCTGGTGCGCGCGGGATTTCCGCCCACGAAAGGGCGCGCCACCATCGACGCGGAAGCAGCGAGCGCGGACGATGCGCGCTGGTTGCGGATGCGCAAGGGCGACCCGATGCTGGTGGAGCGCCGGGTGATCGTCGACGACCAGGGCCGGCCGCTCGAGTTCACCGAGTCGCGCTATCCGGCCGACCGCTACGCCCTCGATGTCGACTTTGTCGTCGAGTGAAGGAGAAGCCATGAGCTCGTTTTTCGACCAGCTCAGGTACAGCGACGTGGCGAAGGCCATCGACCACTCGCTGCTGAAGCCTGAGCTCGATGACACCTTCGTGGAAGCAGGCTGCAGGCTTGCCATCGAGTACGACGTCGCCTCCGTTTGCGTGCGGCCTCGGGACGTGGCGCACGCTCACGAGCTGCTGGGGAAGGGCACCGTCGCGGTCGGCACGGTGATCGGGTTTCCGCACGGCAGCGCGCGCACGGAGACCAAGGTGTTCGAGTCGCGTCTCGCGCTGCGGGACGGCGCGCGCGAGCTCGACATGGTGATCGACATAGGCGCGCTCATCTCTGGTCGCGACGCTTACGTCCAGGAGCAGATTGCGGAGATCGTCGAGGTGGCACACGCGGATGGCGCGCTCGTCAAGGTCATCCTCGAGAACGCTTACCTGACCGACGAGCAGAAGGTGCGCGGCTGCCGGCTGGTCGAGGCGGCGGGCGCCGATTTCGTCAAGACCTCGACCGGTTTCGCGCCCACGGGCGCGACCATCGAGGACCTGAAGCTCATGCGCCGATCGGTGTCACCGCGCGTCGGCGTCAAGGCGGCGCACGGGATCAGGACCCTCGATGCATTGATCGAGGTGCTCGAGATCGGGGTGACCCGCGTGGGCGCGACGCAGACCGCCGCCATGCTCGACGAGTTCAAACAACGAAAGGCGGCGGCTGCCGCTGCGGCGGAGGTGCGCTCATGAGCCGCGTGGTCCGCATCGGGATGCTGGGGTCTGGCTTCGTCGCCGACTTCTACATGGACGGCCTGCGCGACGTCCCCAACGCCGAGGTGGTCGCCAACTACTCAAGGTCCGAGGAGCGCGCCGAGGATTTCGGCCGCAGGCACGGCGTCGCGCGCCAGTACACGTCCGTTGAAGACCTTTGCGCGGACCACGAGGTCGAGCTCGTAGTGATCGGGCTGCCGAACCACCTGCACCTGCCGGCGGTGCGCGCAGCGACCGCCGCACGTAAGGCGATCGTCTGCACGAAACCGCTCGCACGCAACGGCCGCGAGGCGGCGGAGATGGTGAACCTCGTGCGGTCGGCCGACGTAATGCATGGATATGCGGAGACGGAGGTGTTCTCGCCCGACGTCATGCGCGCGAGGCAGATGATCGAGAGTGGGGCGATCGGCGACATGCTCACGGTCCGCGCCAGGGAGGCTCACTCAGGTCCGCACGCCGCGCATTTCTGGGACGCTGAGACGGCGGGCGGCGGCGCCCTTCTGGACATGGGCTGCCACACGATCGAGGCCGCGCGCTACTTCTTCGGCAAAGAGAACCGGATCAAAGACGTCTTCGCGTGGGGCGCCACGATGATGCACAGCGAGCGGACGACCGGCGAGGACAACGCGGTCCTGCTCCTGCGCCTCGAGGACGGGCGGACCTCGCTCACGGAAGCTTCGTGGACGGCGAAAGGCGGCATGGAGCTTCGCAACGAGGTCTACGGGACGATGGGCCGGATCGTCACCGACACCAGCTCGACCCGGGTTCGCGCCTTCATCCAGAAATCCGCCGGCTACCTCGTGGAGAAGGCGGACGCGGACGTCGGTTGGGTGTTCCCCATACCAGACGAGGCGCGGGTGTACGGGTACCAGGAGGAGATGCGCCACTTCGTCGAATGCTTTGTGAACGGCGAGCAGCCGCGCGAGGACTTTGTCGACGGCTACATCGTCAACTGCGTGCTCGATGCTGCGTACCGGTCGATGAAGAGCGGGCACTGGGAGCCAGTGCACCTCGACGCCAAGGTGGTCGGCTGAGCGATGAGTGCCACGGCATGGATCGACGCGGGCATCGCTCTCCTGGAAAAGGTCCGCGACACCCAGGCCGATGCGATCGAACGCGCCAGCCAGGTTTGCGCCGAGGCCATCGCCGCGGACGGCCTGGTCCATCTCTTCGGCACCGGGCATTCGCGCATTCCGGTCGAGGAGATGTTTCCGCGCTACGGCTCATACCCCGGCTTCCATCCCATCGTCGAGCTTTCGATGACGTTTCACACGCAGGTGGTCGGCGCCAACGGCCAGCGCCAGGCGATGTTCATCGAGCGCGTCCCCGGGCTGGCGGAGGTGATCCTCTCCAACTTCCAGTTCGGGCCGAAAGACGCGCTGATGGTGTTTTCCGTGAGCGGCCTGGGCGCGGTGGTGGTCGAGATGGCGCGCGGGGCGCGCCGGAGGGGGCTTCCCGTGATCGCCGTCACATCGGTGACGCAGTCCAGGGCAGAGAAGGTAGAGGACGGGGTAGGGTCTCGCCTCATGGACGAGGCCGACATCGTGATCGACCTGTGCACGCCACCGGGCGACGCGCTGTGCAGGCTCGACGGCCTCGAGACGCCCGTCGGGCCCGGCTCGACGTTGACCGAGGTGGCGATCGCAGACGCGATCAAGGTCCGCACCGCGGAGCTGCTGCTCGCTGTCGGCAAGCTGCCGCCGGTCATCACGAGCGCGGCCGTGGTCGGCCGGCGGCGGTCGAATGAGCTCTTCGAGGCGGCGTACCGGGAGCACGCGCGCCGGGCGGCGCGCAGCCTGGCGACTTGACAGGAGGTGAAGACTGGAGGAAATGGGGAGCGTAGAGGGTGGACCGAACGGGGCCCGAGCGGGCCGAATAGAAAAGAGGAGGAGCGTGTATGACGAGTCATGAACGGCCACTGAGAGCAGGGCGCTGGCTGGCGACCATGATGGTCGTCGCTTTTGCCCTGGTCGCATGTGGCAACCAGTCGACTGGTGGCGGCACCACCAAGTACATCGTCGGCGTCTCGAACACGTTGCAGGGCAACGGCTGGCGCGAGGAGATGATCTGCTCGATCAAGGCCCAGGCCAAGGTCTCGGGCGTCGTCTCCGAGGTGAAGATCGCCAACCGCAACACGGACGCCGCCGGTCAGATCGCCGACATCCGGAACCTCATCTCGTCGGGCGCCAAAGTGATCGTGATCAACCCGTCCGACCGCGACGCGCTCAACACGGTCATCAAGCAGGCGACCGACAAGGGCATCGTCGTCGTGGCGGTGGACCAGGCCGTGTCCGAGCCAAGCGCGTACGTGGTGAGCAACGACCAGGTCGCGTACGGCAAGCTGGGCGCCGACTGGCTTGCCAAGCAGCTCGGTGGTAAGGGCAACATCATCGAGATGCGCGGCATCAACGGCGTTCCCGCCGACACCGACCGGCACCAGGGGCTGATGTCCGCCCTGCAGGCCTACCCCAACATCAAGATCGTCAAAGAGACGTTCACCAACTGGTCACTGGACCCGGCGGCCCAGCAGATGAAGGACATCTTCAGCTCGGGCGTCAAGTACGACGGCATCTGGACCTCGGGTATCGACTCCACCGTGGTCGATGCGTTCCAGTCCGCCAACAAGCCGTTCGTGCCGATAGTGGGCGCAGACAACAACAAGTTCGTCGGTGAGCTGGCCAGCCTAAAGGCCAAGGGCCTCGTCGGCGCCGCCGTGACCAACCCGCCGCCGATCGGCGGTGCTGGCCTCGCGGTGGGTCTTGCCATCCTGCAGAAGACGCACACCTACGACCATGTGATCCACCTCACCCCGCAGGTGTGGGACAACACCACGTCCGAAGGCGTGACCAAGCTGCAACAGACCTACGACTCGAGCCTCGACCCGTACTACAGCGTCGCGTTCGACGTGAAGCCGTACACCACCTACACGAAGCAGGACCTTATCTCCTGCCAGGGTCCCAGCTAATCTGCGTACCGATGGGGCGTAGGCGACGCGCCTGCGCCCCATATCTTTATGGCCGCGATTCCTGACGAACCGCTAGCCGCCCCCGACCTTCTCGAAGCGCGCGGCCTGGCCAAGCACTTCGGACCAGTCGTCGCGCTTCGCTCGGCCGACCTCCGCGTTCGCGCCGGCGAGATCCACGCGCTCATGGGTGCCAACGGCGCGGGCAAGAGCACGCTCGTCAAGATCCTCACCGGGGCTCTCGTCGCCGACGGCGGCACCGTCACGCTGGGCGGGCGCCGGCGGGCGTTCAGGTCGACGTCGGAAGCGCGCGGGGCCGGCCTGATCTGCGTGTACCAGGACCCGTCGCTTCTGCCCGACCTGACCGTGATGCAGAACCTGACCCTCACGGCGACGCCGGTCGGCAAGTTCCGTCACTTCCTGACAGAGCTCGGCCTCACCGGCTTCGACCTGCAGGCGATGCCGGGCGAGCTGGCGCGACCAACGCTCAGCCTGCTCGAGCTGGCGCGCGCTCTGGCCATCGAGCCGCAGCTCCTGCTGCTGGACGAGATCACCGCCTCGCTACCGGCGGATCTCACGGTTCGCGTCTTCAATGTCGCGCGCCAGGTGCGCGACGAGGGACGTTCGGTCATCTTCATCTCCCACCGCCTCGCTGAGGTCGCCGCCCTGTGCGACCGCGCCACCGTGCTGCGCGATGGCAGGTCGGTCGGCGTCGTCGAGCCCGCGCTGGGCGGTGAGGAGCGCATCGTCAAGCTGATGCTCGGGCCGGTGGCGGAGGACGTCGCCGCGGAGGCGGCCTCACCGAGCGTACCGGCGGTCGGACCGGTCGCGGTCGACGTCCACGACCTGAAGCTCGGCATGCTCGGCGGCGTCTCGTTCTCACTGCGCTACGGCGAGGTGCTCGGCGTGGCCGCCCTCGAAGGCCAGGGCCAGCAGGAGCTCTTCGAGTCCCTCGCCGGCGTGCGCAGGCCGGAGTCGGGCCAGATCGTGGTCGGCGGCAAGGCACGAACTTTTCGTCATCCGGCGGACGCCATTCATGCGGGACTGGTCTTGATTCCAGCCGACCGCCTCCAGGCCCTGCTCCGGCAGAGGTCGGTGCGGGAGAACATCGCACTTCCGCTCGTCAACAGGTTGAGTCGCTGGGGCGTCATCAATCCGCGCAGCGAGAAGCGACGCGTCGACAAGGCGATCAGGCGGCTGCAGATCGACACGCGCGCCCAATCCGAGGTGCGCCGGCTCTCCGGCGGCAACCAGCAGAAGGTCGGCATCGCGCGCTGGCTCGCGAGTGGATTCAAGGTCCTTCTCTGCTTCGATCCGACACGCGGCATCGACATCGGCACCAAGCGGCAGATCTACGGGCTCGTCAAGGAGCTGGCCGCAAGCGGCTCCGCTGTGCTGCTGTTCACCTCAGAGCTCCCCGAGATCCAGCTCGCCTGCAACCGGGTGATAGTCCTCTTCGGCGGCCAGCTGGTTGACGAGATGCCCGCCGCCGAAGCGGACGAGCAGGCTCTCCTGCGCGCCGCGCACGGGCTCCACTCGGTGGAGGAAGCCGAGAAGCAGATGCAGGAAGGCGCTTAGTGGCGACCGCAGAGGCGACCGCGCCCGCAGCAGGACCGGCCGCCGTCAACGTCAGGCGCGCCGTCCGCCGGTACGGGTGGACCGCTGCCGTGTACGTGCTTTTCGCGATCCTGATGGTGGCCACGGTCATCATCAAGCCCGACTACGGGCCGTTCGAGTGGAACACCTTGACCCTGGCCGCGCTGCCGCTGGCGTTCGCCGCGGCGGGCCAGACCGCCATCGTGCTCAGCGGAGGCATAGACCTTTCGATCGGTCCGCTGATGGCGCTCGCCAACGTGCTCTCCCTCCACGCGATGCTGGGCCACGATCTCGCCTATTCGCTTGGGGCCGCCGCCCTTGTTCTGGTCGCGGTCACGATCGCCGGCGCGCTCAACGGGGCGATCATCGTCGTGACCCGCGTTCCGGACATCGTGATCACGCTCGCGACCTCCTTCATCTGGGCGGGCATCGCGCTGCTCGTGCTGGCCAGGCCGACGCCTGGAATCCCGCTCGATTTTCAGAACCTGGCCCAGGGCTCGGCCGTCTCGCCATGGGTGCCGAACGCGCTCCTCCTGCTGTTTGTGATACCGCTCCTGTGGCTTCCCCTGCGGCGGAGCCGCGCGGGCTTGAGCATCTACGCGGTGGGCAGCGACCGCAACGCTGCATTCCGCTCCGGCGTGAATCTCGGTTGGACGCGAGTCCTCGCCTACGCGGTCGGCGGCTTCTTCGCCGCGTGCGGCGGCCTCGCGCTGTCGATGACCACCGGGGTCGGCACACCTCTCGCCGGCACCCTCTACACCCTGAGCGCGGTTTCGGCGATCGTGCTGGGCGGGGTCAGCCTTGCGGGCGGTCGCGGCGGCATGCTCGGCCCGGTCGCGGCGGCCTACATCCTCTCGCTCATCCCGGCAGTCCTCATCTATCTCGGCATCGACCCGAACTACGGCCAGATGATCCAGGGCGTGCTGATCGTGCTGGTGGTGATGATCGGTGGCCTCGGCGCCGTGCTGAGGCGAACATGAGCGCGCGCGTCGCCACCGCCCTCCGCGTCGTCCAGCAGCGGTCGATCCTCGTTTTGATCGGGCTGCTAGTGGCCCTGGCGGCGCTCATCGAGATCATCCGGCCAGGCGCTGTCAATGCCAGCTGGGTGTCGAACATCCTCGAGTTCGCGGCGCCGCTGGGAATTCTCGCCGCCGGCCAGACGCTCGTGGTGATCACGGGAGGCATCGACCTCTCGGTGGCCAACGTCGCCACGGCGGCGGCGTACATCATGGCCAGCCAGACGCCGCACGGAGTGGTGCGGGCGATCGTGTTGGGGCTGCTGGTGGGAGTCGTCGTCGGCATGATCAACGGCGTCGGCGTGGCGGTCTTCAGGGTGCAGCCGCTGATCATGACCCTCGCCATGGGCCTGGTGGTGACGGGCAGTTTGAACGTGTACGGTCAGTCTGATCGCGCCCGCGGCGTGCCCACGGTGCCGGAGGTGATCCACACGCTCGGCTCGGGCACGGTGCTCGGCTACGTTCCGGTGAGCCTTTTCCTGTGGGGCGCGCTCGCGGTGCTGCTGATCGTGGGCCTGCGCGGGACCGGCTTCGGCAGGCTGCTCTACGCGCTCGGTGACAATCCCGAAGCGACGCGTCTGGCCGGCGTCCGCGGGTGGCAGGTCCTGCTGGCGAACTACACGGCGTGCGGGGTGCTGAGCGCGACGGCCGGCCTCGTCCTGGCGGGCACGGTGAACGCGGCCGACCTCGGCCTCGCCACCATCCTGCTGCTGCCCTCGGTGGCGGCGGTCGTGATCGGGGGGACGTCGATCTTTGGCGGCAGCGGCAGCTACGCAGGGACGTTCGTCGGGGCCCTGATCCTCACCGTCCTCAACAGCGTGCTGACGCTGCTCGACGTGCCTGACGCGGTGAAGCAGGTCCTCTACGGCGCGATCATCGTGCTCCTCGCCGCGGTC
>JBKPCF010000121.1:0-14963 GCA_046727235.1 Candidatus Dormiibacterota bacterium | reverse complement strand
CTGCCGAGCATCATCCTGTGGGGCCCGCCTGGCAGCGGCAAGACCACCCTGGCCGGGCTCCTCGCCACGGAGACGAACGCGCGGATGGTGTCGATGTCGGCGGTCACAGCCGGCGTGGCCGACCTCCGTAAGGTGGTGGCGGAGGCCAGGGTCCACCGTCGCGCCGGTCTTCGGACCGTCCTCTTCATCGACGAGATCCACCGGTTCAACAAGGCTCAGCAGGACGCGGTCTTGCCTCACGTGGAGGACGGGACGGTGACGTTGATCGGCGCCACGACTGAGAACCCATCGTTCGAGGTCATATCGCCTTTGCTCTCACGCAGCCGGGTCTTTCGCCTCGAGCAGCTCGAGCGCGACGAGCTGAAGGCGGTCGTCGAACGGGGCCTGCAGGAGCTGCAAACGTCCATCGCCGACGACGCTTTGGACGGCCTCCTCGAGGTCGCGCGCGGCGATGCGCGGGTCGCGCTGAACGGGCTCGAAGCGGCAGCCGCCCTGGCGGGAGAGCCGCCGATCGGACTCGAGCAGGTGGAACGAGCGATGCAGCAACGCAATCTGCTCTACGACCGAGTCGGCGACCAGCACTACGACATCGTGTCCGCGCTGATCAAGAGCGTGCGGGGCAGCGATCCCGACGCGGCCGTGTACTGGATGGCGCGGATGCTCGAGGCGGGCGAAGACTTGATGTTCGTCGCGCGCCGTCTCGTCATCCTCGCCGCCGAGGACATCGGCCTAGCCGACCCCCAGGCCCTGCCGGTCGCGGTCGCCGCGCAGCAGGCGGCGCACTTCGTCGGCATGCCCGAAGCCGTGCTGCCTCTGACCGAGGCCGCGCTGTACCTGGCACTGGCGCCAAAGTCGAACTCCGCCCTCACGTCTTACGGCGCCGCACGCGAGCTGATCCAGGAGACCGGCAACGAGCCGGTCCCGATGCATCTCCGGAACGCGCCGACAGGGTTGATGAAGTCGATGGGGTATGGACGCGGTTACAAATACGCGCACGACTTCGAGGGCGGGGTCGCCGACCAGGAGCACATGCCTGAGAAGCTCAAGGGTCGCAAGGTCTACGCGCCCAACCCGCGCGACCGCAAGCCGGGCAGCAAATAGCATTTAGTCCTTGGCCGACGCGCTGCTCATCTTCAAACCGGACGCTGCCTACCGTCTTGCCGCGCGCGCGGGAATGTGGAAGTGGCTCGCTTCCGAGCGCGAGTGGAAGATCCAATCATTGGAGTGGTTCCAGGCGCCATCCTCGCTGATCGAGGATCACTACGACTTCCTTCAGGGACGGCCGTTTTTTCCCTGGCTGGTGGACTTCATGACCGCGCTGCCGGTTGTGGTCGGAAGGATCACGGCTGCGGACGATTCGCTGAAGCAGATGCGCTACGAGCTGGGCGAGACGCAGATCGCGAAATCGCGGCCCGGGTCCCTACGCGAGCGCTTCGGAATCTTCGGCGGACTGAACTGCCTGCATCTCTCCGACGCACCTGACACAGGCGAAGCGGAGGTAAAGCGGTGGTCAGGGTTCGTGCAGCTCGATCAGGTCAACGTCCGGCTGCAGGAGTCGTCCGACAAGCCGGGCCACACGTACCACCTGCGCTCGCTGGCCACACAGGTCGCGGCCGGCATTCACGTGGAGCTTGCCTCGCAGATGATCGGCGAGCTGCTGGCCGCAGAGTCGGAGCTCGAGGGAGCCCAGCTCGACGCCCTGCGGCGGATCACGCTGGGGGCGCTTTCTTAGCTTCCTCTTCCGGAGTGACCCCGTGAATCGTCACGGGCTTGGTGAACAGCTCTGAGTTCGGCACGATGATCACGTCCCCCTGCGCGCTCTTCAGCAACGTGACTCGAAGCCTTACCTCCGTGACGATGCCGTCATGGGCGTCGAATGTGATGCGGTCGCCGACACGTATGTGATGCTCCAGCAGCACGTAATAGCCTGAGACGTAATCCTTCAGCAGGTCCTGGACACCGAGCGCGGCGACCAGGGTGGCCAGGAGAAGACCGAACAGCGTGATGTTCGCGCTCTGCACGGCAAAACCGAGCGCGACAAAGACACCCAGCAGAATGACCATGGCCGTGACGACACGGCGTCCCAGGATGACCATGTCCGCACGCACGTGGCGCCTGCGCAGCTGCTCCGCCGTGAAATGAGCCACAAAACGCGCGCCGAACAGGAAGACGATGAAGACCGCGAGGCCGACGAGGATGAACACGACGTCCTGCACGGGCCCTGCTGTCGTCAGGTCCCGGCTGAGATCGAAGCCGCCTGGCGTGGCGGCCGGGATCATTCTTCGGTCTCGGCTGCTTCCTCGGCGGCGGGAGCCTCGCCCTCGGCAGCGACCTCGCCCTCAGCCGGAACCGCGGCCTCGGCCGCCGGAACTTCCTCTTCGACCTTGAGCTCGCGCTTGTGCACGATCTTGACCACGAGCTCTTCGGGCTCGTCGAGCACGGTCACGCCCGCCGGAGCCCTCAGGTCGGACACGCGCAGCTCCGCGTCGATCTCATCGAGCGGGGTCAGGTCGACCTCGAACGCCTCTGGAATGTCAGATGGCAAACACTCGACGCGAACCGAGTGCATCGGCTGGAGGATGTCCCCATCGCCCTGCTTGACCGGGGCCGACTCGCCCACAAGGTGGACGGGCACCTCCACCTCGATCTTCTCCTGCAGGTTCACCTGGTAGAAGTCGACGTGGATCGGTCCGAGCCGGCGGGGGTGGGTCTGAATCTCGCGCACCAGCACCTTCTCCGTCCGGCCGTCCAAAACGAGGTCGACGAGGTGAGTGCGGCCCGACCTGGCGAACACCTTCTGGAACTCGAGCCGCTCGAGCGTGATCGGCGTCGCCTGAGTGTTGTGCCCGTAGACGATCGCGGGGACCTTGCCCTCGCGCAGCATGCGGCGCGAGCGCTTGCCCAACGGCTGTCGGAGTGATGCCTTGAGTTGCATGGGTGCGCCTCTGGTTGGAGAGGCCCGCATATGATACGCCAAGCCGTGCAGAGCCCTCCGCCGCCGCCGGCGGTTCCTGGCGGCGCTCCTTCCCCACTCATGGCACCAGGCCGGCACGCGATGACCACGTATGGAAACCTCGCCGGCCCAGGATTGAGGATCGTCGGCGGGCTGATCGACGTGGTGATCCTGCTGGTGTTGTTCGGCGTCGCCGAGGCTCTGTTCAGGGGCGTCCATGTGGGTGCGGCCATCGTCGACCTGGCCGTGGCGCTCGGATACTTCGGCTACTTCTGGAGCGCGCACGGACAGACCGTGGGCATGATGGTTTTTGGCTTCCGGGTGCGCGATATCTCGACGGGCCAGTACCCGAGCATCGCGATGGCGATGATTCGAGGGTTCATCTGGTGGCTCGAGCTCCTGCTCACGTTTTGTCTCGTCGGTGCGCTCGGGTGGTTGTGGATGCTGTGGGATCCGCGGCACCAGGCGATTCACGACAAGATCGCGGGTACGGTCGTCACGACGAGCTGACCCAAAGATTACCCACGCACAGCTTGCCGAGCGCCCTAGCCTGAGCTGAACGGCGTCGGGCTCGGAATGCCGTTGAGAAGCCCTGAGCTGCTCACCCCGAACCACAAGATCGTCAGGACCAGCAGCACGAGCCCGATCCCGGCCGCGGTCGCACCGGTGATGATCCCGGCGAGGGCCTTTCCTTCCCCACCCAGCATCCCCTGGCTCGCCGCAACCCTGTTTCGCGCGTTGACGCCCAGGACGATCGCGACGATCCCGAGGGGAATCACCACGACCTCGCCGACGCCGCAGCAGCAGCCGAACGGAGTAAGCACGATCGAGACGATGCCGAGGACCATCGAGGGCATCGCGCCCTGCGCATCCTGGCGTACGTAGGGCGGCGGATACAGATATCCGCCTGGTGGGTAAGGCTGCGGCGGAGGCAGGCTTCCCGGGGGCCCGGTTGACATCGGGCGATCTTATTCCCGCGGCCGCGTTTATCATGCGGCGAGCCCGTCGCCCAGTTCAGGAGGAAAGCGGCATGCAGAACCCACCCCCGTCCCCGCCTGGTGATTTCCCGCCACCGCCACCGCTCACGCCGCCGCCTGGCTACACCCCGCCACCACCGCAGATGCCTTACGGCGCGCAGCCGCCGGCGCCGTACGCACCGACGGCCAACTACGGGGGCTTCTGGATCCGGGTCGTCGCCTACATCATCGACGCGATCCTGCTCGGCATCGTCGGCGCGATCGTCAACATCGCATTTCGTGTCAACCCGAACGATCCCCAGAGCTCCGGTTACGCCGTTGCCTCATTGATCAACTTCGTCATCGGAATCGGGTACTTCGTCGGATTCTGGACCTACTGGAGCGCGTCCCCCGGCCAGCGAATCCTTCGGCTTCGGATCGTCGACGCCAACACGATGCAGCCGATCACTGCGGGCAAGGCGGTCCTTCGCTACATCGGACTGTTCATCTCTTTCATCGTCTGCTTCGTCGGCGTGATCTGGGTCGCCTTTGACGCGCGGAAGCAAGGCTGGATGGACAAGATCGCGGGAACGTTGGTGCTGCAGGGTTAGCGCTTAGAGCGACTTTCCCTCGGGGAAGCGATTGCGCAGCCAGTCGACGATATCCTGAAGTGGCGTGCCGGGGGTGAAAATCTCCGCCACGCCGCGTTTTTTCAGCGCCGCGATGTCGTCGTCGGGAATGATCCCGCCGCCGAACACGACGATGTCGGTCGCGTGGCGTCGCTTCAGCTCCTCCACCACCGCCGGGAACAGCGTCATGTGTGCGCCGGAGTGGATGGACAGGCCGATGACCTGCGCATCCTCCTGCAGCGCGGCGTCGACTACCATCTCCGGCGTCTGCCGGAGCCCCGTGTAGATCACCTCGTAACCGGCGTCGCGCAGCGCTCGTGCGACGACCTTGACGCCTCGGTCGTGGCCGTCCAGCCCAACCTTCGCGACCACGATGCGGATAGGGCGCACTGCCGTCGGCATCAAACGACAGCCGTTTCGGTGTATGTGCCGAACACGTCGATCATCGCGCGCATGATCTCGCCTTCGGTCGCGTAGGCGCGGACCGCGTCGAGGATGTACGGCATCAGGTTGTCGGTGCCGGCGGCTGCCCTGCGCAGGCGGTTGAGCGCGTTCGAGCATCGCGCCTGGTCTCGCTTTCGGCGCACGTCCTCGACCCGCGCCGCCTGCTCGCTCTCCAGGCGCGGATCGATGCGAAGGATGTCGATCGGCGGCTCATCGTCGACTGTGAAGTCGTTCACGCCGACCATGATTCGCCGGCGCTGCTCGAGCTCCTGCTGGTATCGGAAGGCCGCGTCGGCGATCTCCTTCTGGAAGAATCCCGCCTCGATCGCGGGGATCACGCCGCCGTACTCGTCGATGCGCTTGAAGTACGCCTCAGCCTGGCGCTCCATCTCGTCGGTCAAGGACTCGATGAAGTAGCTGCCGCCGAGCGGGTCGATCGTGTTGGCGACGCCAGTCTCGAACGCCAGCAGCTGCTGGGTGCGCAGCGCGATTCGGGCGGCCCTGTCCGTGGGCAGGGCGAGGACCTCGTCCATGGCGTTGGTGTGGAGCGATTGCGTGCCACCGAGCACGGCGGCCAGCGCTTCGATCGCCGTGCGGGCGATGTTGAGCTCTGGCTGCTGCGCGGTCAGGGAAACCCCGGCGGTCTGGGTGTGGAAGCGCAGCTTCCACGACCGCTCCTGCTGCGCGCCGTAGCGCTCTCGCATCCAGCGGGCCCAGATCCGGCGCGCGGCGCGAAACTTGGCGATCTCCTCGAAGAAGTCGATATGGGCGTCGAAGAAGAAAGACAGCCGGGAAGCGAAATCGTCGATGTGCATGCCGCGTTCGAGGCACGCATCGACGTAGGCCATGCCGTCAGCGAGCGTGAACGCGAGCTCCTGGGCCGCGGTCGACCCTGCCTCTCGAATGTGATAGCCGGAGATCGAGATGGTGTTCCACTTCGGGACCTCTTTTGCGCAGTACTCGATCGAGTCGACCACGAGACGCATCGAAGGCGCCGGCGGAAAGATGAACTCTTTCTGCGCGATGAACTCCTTGAGGATGTCGTTCTGCAGCGTCCCACCGAGCTTTGACGCGGGCACGCCCTGTTTCTCGGCGACGGCGATGTACATGCACAGCAGGATCGCCGCGGGAGAGTTGATCGTCATCGAAGTAGTGATCTCGCCGAGCGGGATGCCTGCGAACAGCGTCTCCATGTCGGCGAGCGAATCGATGGCGACGCCGCAGTGGCCGACCTCGCCGCGACTGGTCGGCGCGTCCGAGTCCTGGCCCATCAGGGTGGGCATGTCGAACGCGACCGAAAGGCCGGTCTGGCCGTTGGCGAGAAGGTACTTGTAGCGCCGGTTCGTCTCCTCCGCGGTCGCGAAGCCGGAGAACTGACGCATGGTCCAGAGCCGGCCGCGATAGCCGCTCGGGTGAATTCCTCGCGTGTACGGGAACTGGCCCGGGTACTCCTCGGCGCGCCGCGGCAGCTCGTCCGACGTGTACAGCGGCTGGAGCGGGATGCCCGAGATGGTCGAGGTCTCGATTCCGTCTTCGCGCTGCTGCCCGGACTCGAACTCCTCGCGCCATACCTGCTTTGGATCGTGGGCCCGTACTTTCAACTCAATCCCAATTATCGGTTCGAGTTCCGCTGAAGGATCTCTTCTGCGGTCCGGTACGGCGTGCCGTCCTTCAGCAGCCGCTCGGCCAGGGCCGGGTCCTCCTCGAGCGCCTGCCACGCCCGCCTGCGGGCCAGCTCGGCGGCAATCTCGGCCGTCTCGTCGCGCAATCGCGCAGCCGCCAGCTCCTTCAGCCGGCCGCTGGTCTCCAGGTGCTTGCGATGAGCGAGCACGGCCGCCCACAGCTGCTCGACGCCCTCTTGCCGAGTTGCAACCGTCGGCACGATGGGCGGCCTCCAGTCCTTCTTGGGTGACAGGTTCAGCATCGCGCGCAGCTCGGCGATGACGCGTAGGTGACCGTCAAGGTCGGCTTTGTTGACAGCGAACACGTCGGCGATCTCGAGGATTCCGGCTTTGATCATCTGCACGCTGTCGCCAAGATTGGGCGTGAGCACGACGACCGTGGTGTCGGCCACGGCGGCGACCTCCAGCTCGGACTGGCCCACGCCGACCGTCTCCAGGATCACCTGGTCGAAGCCGAATGCTCCGAGCAGACGGATCGCCTCCCGCGAGGCCAGAGAGAGGCCGCCGAGGTGCCCGCGGGCCCCCATGCTGCGGATGAAAACCTTCGGGTCCAGTGCGTGGCGCTGCATCCGGATCCGGTCGCCCAGGATCGCGCCGCCCGTGAATACCGAGTTGGGATCGGTGGCCAGCACCGCGATCGACTGCTCCTTCGACCGCAGCAGCGCGACCACGGCGTCGACCAGGGTCGACTTGCCCGTGCCCGGCGCGCCCGTGAAACCGGCGACGCCGGGAGCCGCGTCCGTGGCGCGCAGAGCCTCTTCGAGCTCGCGCACCGACGGATCCCGCCTCTCGACCATCGAGATCGCCCGGGCCAGAGCGCGAACGTCGCCCGAACGAAACCGCTTCAGGAGGTGTGCGTCGGAGGTGGAGTTATCCGCCCAACCAATGTAGGGCGAAGTCGTGACCCAGCACCACCACAAGGCCATACGTCTGCTGACCCGCGGCGGGCGCGGGATTGGTCGGCGTCGCGGACACGACGGTGCCACCGAACCAGTCGTTTAGCCACTTGGTGGTGAGCGGAAATTTGCCGCCCGAGTAGTCGAGGATCAGCGTCTCCCCCGAGGGACGGTGCGCGACGGGGTCCGCGAGCTGGAGCCCGACCGGGTCGAACATCGTGGTCACTCGCTGGTCCAGCCCCGGGAAGTTCGTGGCCCCGTTCACGAACTGGACGGGAGCTTTCTCGGCGAGCGTCTTCGGGTCGATGAAGATGCCTGCCGCGAAGTACTTATGGATCATGAAATAGGTCGGGTCGTCTGCGCACAGCTGCGAGACCCCAGGCCCCATGCCGCAGTTGTACGAGTCCAGCAGGTTGCCACCACCCTCGCTCGAGGGCGCCGTGAGCGCCACCCGGATGATCGAGCTGTCGGGCAGGTTCTTGCCCCAGTCGTAGATGGCCTTCATGTCGGAAAGCGTCATGTCGGTGTGGATGTTCTTCTGGAGCGCTGTCAGCAGTTGAGGCGCCTTGGCAAATCCATTCACCGTCGTCGCCTTCTTCTTGATCGCCTCCATGATGTCCTGCTGCCTTCGGGCGCGCCCGAAGTCCGAGGACTGCTGTGGCTGGATGGCGTGGCGCGACCTCGCCACCTCGAGCGACTGCTCACCGGTGAGGTGCTGGCAGCCGGCCTTGAAATGGATCGGCCTGTAACCGTTGCTGTAGTCCGGGTACTCGTTGTCGTCGAGGTCGGTGGTCAAGCACACGTCGACACCGCCGAGCGTGTCGACCATGTCGCGAAACGCTTTGAAATCGATCGCGATGAAGCGGTCGAAAGTGAGCCCGGTGATCTTGCCTACCTCGTGCTCCGCGGCGTAACCCCCTCCGTTCGGACCTGTGTACTGCGACGCGACGCAGCAGATGATGTTCGTGTAAGGGACCTCGTACGCGGCGTTGATCTTGTTGACCCAGACCCGGTCCTGATTGTTCTGCAGGTTCATGTGGACGACGAGGTCGCGCGGGATCGACGCCATCGACACGCGGTTGGATCGCGGGTCGATCGTTACCGCCATGATCGAGTCGGTCAGGAACGGCGCGTCGTTCTCATAGCCGCCCATGCCGAGGAGCAGGACGTTGACGAGCTGCCCGTGTTTCAGCTTGTAGGCGATGGTCCCCTGAGCCGGCTCGACGGCCTGCACGACCTCGCCGATCGGGTTGATGTGATGGCCCGTGGTCGCCTGCATGAAATCGTCGAACCGCTTGTACGTGAGCGTCGTGCCGACGATCACGACCAGCAGCAAAACGGCGATCACAGCCGCTGGGACCGACCTGGTCAGGCGGTAGGAGACGTTGTAGCGGGATCGCCTGGCCCGTTTCGGCCTGGCCCGGAACATGAGCACCGGGATTTTATCAACGGCGCCTGAGAGTCGACGGTTACGGCGAGGGCGTCGCGGCCGTGTTGTTGAACGCTCCGTATACCACGAGGAAGAAGAACCATCCGACGCTGGCGACGAATCCGATGATCCCCAGGATCAGTCCGACCATCGCGAGCGTGCCTCCGCCCAGCATGCCGCCGCTGGTCGCGATTCGCTGGCGCGAGATGAACCCCATGATCGCCGCGGTGGGGCCGAGAACGATGCCCAGGCATCCGAGCGAGCAGACGATCGACACGATGCCAATGACAAGCGCTGCGATGGCGAGACCGTCGGTGCGCTGCGCCGCGTACGCGGGCGCTGCCATGTAGCCGCCGTAGCCGCCACCAGGCGGAGGCGGGACGTAGCCAGGGCCTGGAGGGGGCGGCGGCACGAAGCCACCCCCTGGAGGGGGCGGCGGGCCATAACCACCTCCGGGTGGCGGCGCCGGGGGCGGCGGGTTGTAGCCGCCGCCGGGCGGCGGAGGAGGTGGTGGCGGGGGCGGTGGGGGTGTCGGGTTGTAACCACCTGGCGGAGGCGGCGGCGGAGGCGGCGGCGACGGGGGCTGATCGCTCCCGCCCGGGGGTACCTCCGACATTCAACTCCTCCTTCTAGCCAGCGGCTGCCGGCGAGCCGACCTCGAAACTGCGAATGATCCAGGCCACCATCGCCAGCGCGAGCGCGCTCGTGAAGAGCACACCGATAACGCAAACGAAGAGTCCCAATCCGGCTATGAACTGGACGGCGACCAGCATAAGGCCCGCGATAACGGTGTTGGCGGGCGATTTCCGCATCGCCGCCACGACCGCGGCGACCCGGAGTGCACCCCAGATTCCGCCGCGGGTGAACTCGAGAACTATCGGCGGCGTGGCGAAAGTCACGACCAGGGAGCCGAGCGACACGATGCTGAAAGCCAGCAGGCTCAACGAGGCGCCCACGGCTACGAGCGCGGCATTGGGCGATGAACGCCCTTCCGCGTCGAGGATGAGCACGGCGGGCAGGTAGACGGCGGCGGCGATCAGCAAGAACACCAGGTAGTAGACCAAGCTGACCGCGAAAAGCCCGAAGCCGCGGCTGAGGTAGTCGAAGTTTGACGGCGGAAGCCTCTCCTCGCCCGCGCGCAGACGGTCGAGCGCCGCCAGCATCCAACCGAGCCCGTTGATCGACCCGACGATGGGGATGAGGAGCATCACGCCCATGATCGACACCTTCTGCAGCCATTCAGGGTCGCGAAACGGCCAGACGAACGCCTCCGTGATGCGTTCCATGCCGCGCGCTAGACGGGAGGCTCTCCGAAGTTTGCGACCAGGAACAAAACCAGAGCGATGAGAGTCACGGTGGAGCCGACCACGGTCGTGAGGACGCCTATGGCCCAGCCGCTCGTCGCGGTGCCTTTTCCGCCCACAGCGCCCTGCGAGCCATCGATCCGGACGAGTGACGAGCGCCCGAGGAAGTAGCCGACGGGTCCGAGCGCCATCGCGGGGACGCCCAGCAAGAGACCCAGAAACAGGCTGCCGAACCCCGCGAGGTAAGCGGTTGCGCCCAGCAGGCACGCGGTGAGGGCGAGGATCAGGCCGATGCTCGAGGTCAGGAGTGAGGCGTGCGCCCGGCCGTCGGTGCGGCGAGGTGGCGGCGCTCCTGGCATCGAGTACGCGGGAGGACGGCGGTATGCCATCGGTGGTGGAGGCGGCGGTGGCGGCGGCGGGGGCGGAGGCGGCGGCACCGGCCTCTGCGGCTCGGCGCTCATCGCAGCAGTGACCTTGCGATCACGACGCGCTGGATCTGGTTGGTTCCCTCGTAGATCTGCGTGATCTTCGCATCCCTCATCATCCGCTCGACAGGGTAGTCGGAGATATACCCGTAGCCGCCCAGGAGCTGGACGCAATCGGTGGTCACCTTCATCGCCATGTCGGACGCGAAGAGCTTCGCCATCGCCGCAACCTTGGTCAGGTCGGGCGCCTTGGTGTCGACCTTGGTCGCCGCCCTGTAGACGAGATGTCGCGAGGCCTCGATCTGCGTCGCGATGTCCGCGAGCATGAATTGAATCCCCTGAAAGCTGGCGATCGGCTGCCCGAACTGCTGCCGCTCCTTGACGTAATTCAGGGCGTAGTCGAATGCGCCCTCCGCGATCCCGAGGGCCTGCGCGCCAATGCCCGGGCGCGACCGGTCGAGCACCGCAAGCGCGATCTTGAACCCGGCGCCTTCATCACCAAGCCGGTTGGATGCCGGGACCTTGACATCTTCGAGCACGACCTGCGCAGTCGGCGATCCTCGGATGCCGAGCTTGTGCTCGAGCTTCTCGACCCGCCACGGACTCGACTCGCGCTCGAGCACGAACGCCGAGATCCCCCGATGGTCTGCTCCAGGATCCGTCTGCGCGAACACGACCAGCGTTCCCGCGATGCTGCCGTGGGTGATGAACTGCTTGGTCCCGTTGAGCACGTACTCGTCACCGACTTTGCGCGCACGCGTCTTCATCGCGGCCGCATCTGAGCCACTGCCTGGTTCCGAAAGCGCGTAAGCCGCGACCTTCTCGCCAGAAGCCAGCGGCGGACACAGTCGCTTCTTCTGCTCCTCGGAGCCGGCGACCAGAATCGGATACGACCCGAGCGCCTGGACGGCGAGGATCAGCGACGAGCTCGCGCACACCTTCGCGATCTCCTCGATGCCCATGCAGATGGTGACGCTCGATCCGGAGATCCCTCCGTATGCCTCGGGGAACGGGATGCCGAGGATTCCGTTGTCCGCAAACAGGCGCTCGATGTCTTTCGGATACTCGCTCGTCCGATCGATCTCGGCGGCACGCGGAGCGACGCGATCCTGAACCAGCTCGCGGATCGTGTCCCTGATCGCGACCTGCTCGGCCGAGAACTCAAAGTCCATGTTTGAAGCCGATTATCCGGGTTTCACCCCGCGAGCAATTCGCGCGCGATCACGATGCGCTGCACCTGGTTCGAACCCTCGTAGATCTGGAGCGCCTTGGCGTCGCGCACGTGTCGCTCGAACGGGCTTCCGGACACGGCGCCTTCATTACCGGCGATCTGAAGCGCGTCAAGCGCAACCTGCATCGCGGTGTCGGTGCAATGCAGCTTGGACATCGATGCCTGGCGCGTGAAGGGCAAGCCGCGGCTGCACAGCCACGCGGCGTGATACGCGAGCAAGCGCGCGGACTCGATTCGCGTCGCCATGTCCGCAAGTGCGAAATCGTCACCTTGCTCGTGGCCTCGCTCCCGCATCAAGGAGCCCGCTTCGTCGAGCGCTGCCTGAGCGATGCCGAGCGCCTGGCCAGAGATGCCGATGCGGCCCGAGTCAAGGGCGCGCATCGCGATCGCGAAGCCCTCACCTTCCGCGCCCAGCCTGTTTGCGACCGGCACCTTCACCTCCTCCAGCACGAGCTCGCCGGTCGGCGATCCGTGCAGCCCCATCTTGTGAAAGACCTGGCCCACCCGCAGTCCCTGCGCGTGCCCGGGGACGAGGAATGCCGTGACGCCGGCGGCCCTTTCATCTGGTCCCGTTCGCGCGAACACGACGTAGAGGCCCGCATGACCGATGTTGGTGATGAACGTTTTGGTGCCGTTGAGCTCGTAGTCGCCGCCGTTGCGACGCGCGCTCGCCTTGAGCGCTGCTGCGTCGGACCCCGACGCCGGCTCCGTCAGGGCAAACGCGCCCAGCAGGTCGCCTGCCGCCAGCGAAGGCAGCCACTTTCGCTTCTGCGCCTCGTCGCCGAAGAGGAGGATGGGCTCGGTACCCACGCTGGTGTGGACGTCCACGATGACGGCGGTCGAGGCGCACGCCTGCGCCAGCTCTTCGATGCAGATTGCAAACGCCAGAGGATCGAGGCCGGACCCGCCAAACTCGGCCGGAACAAGGATTCCGAGCAGCCCGGACTCCCTCGCCGCCTGCACGGCTTCGACCGGGAAACGGTGCTCACGATCAACCTCGCCTGCGTGCGCCAGGACGACGCCTTGCGCGAGCTCACGGACCACGGCGCGAAAGTTGGCGTGCTCGGGCGCAAGTTCGAGGTCCAACTCAGGCGTTACTTAGAATAGTGGGCTTGACAATGGACGCAGGGCCGAGATATCTCGAGGGCACCACCGTCGGTAGTGGCCGCGACATCATCGGTGTGCGGCGGGACCGGATTGCGGACATCATCAGCACCGGTCGCGAGATCATCGGCCGGGCGAAGGCCGAAAAGCTCCTTCCTGAGACCATCACCGGCGCCACGGCGGCGCTCCTGGTCACCATCGCCGGCTACGGCGAGCCCCTGTCGGAAGGCCAGTGGCGTGAGCTCGCCGGAGTGGTTGGCGGGATCATGCGCGACAGCACGTACGCCGACCTGGCCAGGCTGCGAACCCTCATCACCCAGGAGCAATTCCTGAACGTCGCTCGCAACCAGGGGTACTCCCGCTTCATCCGACGGCTCGACGACGGCCGGTGGGTGTGCGAGCTGACCCCCAAACTCGAAGATCTTCCAGACGAGTAACCCACGCCTCGCCGCGATCGCCGGAGCATTCCGGACCCGGATCGTCCGGACCTTTTTCGCTGCGGTTTTCGTCTTCGCGGTTTTGAGTCCGGTCGCCGTCGTGGCGGCGGTCGTCTGGACGGCCCCACCGATCAGCACCGGCAGCGCCGCCGGCACGCAAGACACGGCACCCGCGCGGCTGCTCCCGGCGCCGGACGTGCAGCCGACCAGCCTCCCAGTCCCGGCGTTCAACGTCTACGCCAACACGCTTTCCGGGGTTGTTCCGTGCCCGCTGTGCGAGCTGCCTCCGCGTGTCTACGTGCCGAACAGTCGCTCTGGAAACGTGGACGTGATCGACCCGCGCACCTTCACGGTGATCGACCGCTACCGCGTCGGGTTCATCCCCCATCACATCGCGCCCGCCTGGGACATGAGCGCGCTCTATGTCGATAACGAAGGCTCCAGCAGCCTCACGGTGCTGGACATTCACACGGGAAGGCCGACGGGCCAGATCTCGATCCCTTTCCCATATAACCTCTATTTCACGCCGGACGGCACCAAGGCCGTTGATGTCGTCGAGCGCCTTCAGCGCATTGAGTTTCGGGACTGGCGCCACGGTTGGACGTTGCTGAAGTCGGTCGGCATCCCGTGGCCTGGCGCCGACCACCTCGATTTCAGCGCCGACGGAAGCTACTTCATGATCTCGACCGAATACTCGGGCGTCGTCGCGAAAGTCGACACCGTGAACATGCAGCTCGACGGATACGTCCGCGTCGGCGGCTTGCCGATCGACGTCAAGGTGTCACCCGACGGCAGTGTCTTCTACGTCACCAACCAGGGACGGATGGGCGTATCGGTGATCGACCCGATCACCATGAGTGAGATCCAGTTCATCCCGACCGGACGTGGCGCCCATGGCTTGCAGGTCTCGCGGGACACGAAGTCGCTGTACGTGTCGAACCGGCTCGAGGGGTCGGTGTCCGTCATCGACTTCGCAACCCGGTCGGTGAGCACGAAGTGGTACATCCCTGGAGGCGGCAGCCCCGACATGCTGCAGCTGAGCCCCGACGGAACCCAGCTCTGGGCTTCAGGACGCTTCCACGCAACCGTTTACGTCTTCGACACGCGGACCGGGGATGTGCTGGCCAGGATTCCGGTCGGCTCGGAAGATCACGGCCTGACCTACTTCCCGAACGTGGGACGGTTCAGCATCGGCCACAACGGGGTTTACCGCTGAGGCGTTAATCCGGTCCGCGCGGCAATCCAAACGTGACTGTGGGCGCGATGGTGACGATCTGGCCCCCTTCGGTCTTGATCAGCTGCCAGTCGCCCTCGTGGACCATCCGGTGATGGCGCCGGCAGAGCAGGACCAGGTTGTCGAGGTCGGTCGGCCCGCCGTGGATCCAGTGGACGAGGTGGTGGCCGTCGCAGTAGGAGGCTGATCGTTCGCAGCCCGGCCACCGGCAGTGCTGGTCGCGGATCTTCAACGCCTTG
>JBKPCF010000120.1:0-13048 GCA_046727235.1 Candidatus Dormiibacterota bacterium | reverse complement strand
GCGGTGGTCAATCACCTGCTCGGAGTGGAGCCGATTGCTCCGTCTGCGCGCAGCCCGGAAACGCCGGGCGCCGCGGACTGCCTTGAGTACGACCTCACGGAGGTGCACGGGCAGGAGGAGGCGAAGCGGGCGCTCGAGGTGGCGGCGGCCGGAGGGCACCATCTCCTGCTGAGCGGGCCTCCGGGTGCGGGCAAGACGATGCTCGCGCGCTGCCTTCCCGGCATCCTGCCTCCGCTGGAGCTCGGCGAGGCGCTCGAGGTGGCGCAGGTCCGCAGCGTGCTCGGTGAGCTGCGACCAAACCGACCGCTCGAATGGGCGCGCCCGTTTCGAGCGCCCCACCACAGCGTCTCCATGGCGGGCCTCATCGGCGGCGGCACCGGCGTCGCGCAGCCAGGCGAAATCTCAAAGGCACACCACGGCGTCCTGTTCCTGGACGAGATGGCCGAGTTTCAGACACCGGTCCTGCAGGCGCTGCGCCAGCCGCTCGAGTCCGGGCGGGTCACAATCACGCGGTCTGGCGGTGCCGTTGCCTTTCCCGCTCGCTTCACGCTCGTGGCGGCGACCAACCCGTGCCCGTGCGGCTGGGCGGGCGACAGCCTTCGCGCCTGCCGCTGCACGCCGGGCGCGGTCGACAGCTACCGCCGGCGTCTGTCCGGACCGCTGCTCGACCGGATCGACCTCCAGGTCGCCGTCCGCAGGGTGCCGCTCGAGACGCTCGCCTCAGAGCCGCGGGGCGAGCCGTCGTCGGTCGTCCGCGAACGAGTCGTTCGGGCGCGGCGCCGCCAGCTCGAGCGACAGAGTGCTCTCAACGCCCAGCTCAAGCCTGCCCGGCTCCGGCAGCTCGCGGGGCTCGCGCCCGCTTCGCGACGGACGCTCGAGCGCTGGTCCGCGCATCGCGGCCTCACGGCCCGCGGCTTTCATCGCGCGTGGCGGGTGGCGCGGACCGCGGCGGACCTCGACGGCTCAGAGCAGATCGAAGAGCACCACGTGCTCGAGGCGCTCGGTTTCAGGCTGCAGGATGTCGCCGCCTGAGCTGAGCGTCCGCGGCAGGTGGCCACCGCCCGAGGGACCGCGGGTCGCCGTCGTAGGTTCCCGGCGGCCGTCGCCCTACGGCGAGGCGGTGGCCGAACAGCTCGGGCTCGAGCTCGCCCGCGCGGGCGTGGTCGTCATCAGCGGTCTCGCACTCGGCATCGATGCCGCGGCTCACCGTGGCGCGCTGAACGGCGGGGGCGTCACCGTGGCGGTGCTGGGGACCGGCGTCGATGTCATCTACCCCGCCGCACACGGCATCCTGGCGGAGGCCATCCTCGCCGGTGGCGGCGCGCTCGTCAGCCAGTTTCCAGACGGCACGTCGCCGCGGCGGCACAACTTCCCCGCGCGCAACCACACGATGGCGGCGCTGTCCGACCTCGTCGTGGTGGTCGAGGCCGGCGAGGGCTCGGGCGCCTTGATCACCGCCGAGGCGGCGCTGGACCTACATAAAGAGGTAATGGCCGTCCCCGGCAGCGTCTTCTCGCCAATGTCTGTGGGCGCCCACGCGCTGATCCGCGACGGCGCCGGCCTGGTCCAGAACGCCCGCGACGTCCTGGCCGCCCTGGACCGTGGCGGCGAGGTGCTGGACGACCCGCTGGCCACACCAAAACACCTCGGCTTCGGCCTCCGGCCGGAGAGGGACGGCATCCTTTCCCACCTCTCGGACGTTCTGGCCTTGAGCGCGTCCGACATCGCCCGAAAGCTCCAGCTGCCGCTCGCCGAGGTGCTCGGCCGGCTGACCGCGCTGGAGCTCGACGGAGCGGTTCGGCGGCACCAGGGCGGGTTTGTAAGGGCGTTGCGCCGCGGTAAAGAACGGGCGTAGGATGCCCGCCACTCGGCGGGGCGTCGTGCCGGGAAGGGAACAAACGTCCGGTTTTGGGAATAAGAAGGAAGCTGTGCCAGAAGGTCTGATCATCGTTGAGTCGCCTGCAAAGGCCAGGACTCTGAAGCGGTTCCTGGGGGATCGTTTCGACGTCCGGGCCTCGATGGGCCACGTCCGCGACCTCCCCGAAAAGGAGATGGGCGTGGAGGTGGATGACGGCTTCAAGCCGCACTACGAGGTGGTGGAAAGCCGGCGCAAGACGATCAACGAGCTGCGCTCTGCGGCCAAGAACGAGAGCGAGGTGATCCTCGCTTCCGACCCCGATCGCGAGGGCGAGGCGATCGCCTGGCACCTGGCCGAGGTCCTCAAGCTCCGCGATCCGAAGCGCATCGAGTTCCACGAGATCACCTCGGACGCCGTGCGCAGGGCGCTGGAGTCACCTCGGGAGATCGACATGCGCCTGGTCAACGCGCAGCAGGCGCGCCGCGTGGTCGACCGGCTGGTCGGCTTCCGGCTGAGCCCGTTCCTGTGGAGCAAAGTCCAGAAGGGAATCGGCGCCGGTCGTGTCTCTTCGGTGGCGCTGCGCCTGGTTGTCGACCGGGAAGAGGAAATACGCAAGTTCGTCCCGGTCGAGTCATGGACGGTCGACGTCGAGCTCTCGAAGAAGGCAGGCGAAACTCACTTTCTCGCCCGTCTCAATCGCCCGCTGGGATCGGCGGCGACCGACTCCGACACCAGGTTCGAGATCCACAACGAAGCCGAGGCCCAGGAGATCGTGCGCAGGCTCGAAGGTGCGAGCTACCGCGTCACGGGCGTCGAACAGAAACGGCGCACGAAGAGCTCGAACCCGCCGTACATCACGTCGACGCTGCAGCAGGACGCGTCGAGCCGTCTCCGCATGCGCCCGCACAACGCAATGCGCATCGCCCAGCAGCTCTACGAGGGCGTCGAGCTCGGCACAGAGGGTGCGTCCGGATTGATCACGTACATGCGCACCGACTCGACCCGCATCTCGGCCGACGCCGATGCCAGGGTCAAGAGCTGGATCAAGACGCAGCACGGGGAGAAGTACCTCGGCGCATCGCGTGCGGCCAAAGCCACGCCCGGCGCGCAAGACGCGCATGAGGCGATCCGACCTACCGACGTCAACCGGACGCCGGATTCCATCCGGCAGTACTTGAGCCCGGACCAGTTCAGGCTCTACGACCTGATCTGGCGACGGTTCGTGGCCAGCCGCATGGCGCCCGCCGTTTACGACCAGACGCAGGTCGAGATCGAGGGCGGAGACTACGTCTTCCGGGCGAACGGCTCGGTGCTTGCGTTCGACGGCTTCTACAGGGTGTGGGCGCGCGAGGAAAATGGCGAGAACGTCCTGCCGCAGCTCGCGCAAGGTGAGGACCTCGACTACCACGGGATCAAGCCCGAGCAGCACTTCACGCAGCCGCCTCCGCGCTACAGCGAGGCGACGCTGATCAAGGAGCTCGAGCAGCGTGGCATTGGCCGTCCGTCGACGTACGCGCCGATCGTGCAGACGATCACCCGGGCGCATGGCTACGTCGAGATCAAGGACCGCCGCCTGCATCCGACTCCCGTCGGCGAGGCGGTCAACACGCTCATGGTCGACCACTTCAAGACGATCTCCGACGACGAGTACACGTCCAACCTCGAAAAGAAGCTGGACGAGGTCGAGAGCGGGCGCCAGGAGTGGGTGCCGGTCGTGAAGGACTTCTACGGTCCGCTGCAGCGGATGCTCAGCGCGGCGGAAGAGGCCACGCCGGCGGACACCGACGAGGTCTGCCCGCTGTGCCACGAGGGACACCTGGTTCGGAAGGCCAGCCGCTTCGGCCCGTTCATGGGCTGCTCGCGCTATCCGAAGTGCAAGTTCCGCCGCGCCCTCACCGCCAACGGCGAGGCGTCGGAGCCAAAGCTGCTCGACGAGAAGTGCCCCGACTGCGGGCGGCCGCTGCAGCTGCGGACCGGGCGCTACGGAGAGTTCATCGGATGCTCCGGCTATCCCGAGTGCAAGTACATCAAGCGCGATGCGGCGCAGGCCGAGGCCAAGCCCACGGGGGAGAAGTGTCCGCAGTGCGGCGAGGGCCAGCTGGTGGAGCGCACGGGACGCTACGGGCCTTTCGTGGCGTGCTCGCGCTACCCGGACTGCAACTACCGCGCCAACATCGGCAAGGACGGCAAGCCGCGCCAGGGCCCGAAGGTCCTGGACGAGCCGTGCCCGATCTGCGGCAAGCCGCTGGTCGAGCGCCGGGGCAGGTTCGGGCTGTTCAAGTCATGCTCGGACTACCCGAAATGCCCAGGCCCAAAGGGCGTCGCCGGGCGCGCGCAGGGCGCACGCTCGACCAAGAAGGCCGTCGCTTAGCACCGACTCGGTCTGGGTATACTCCCTGAGCCAGTCCTAATCGACTGAGTTGGCACGCCCGGGGCAAGACCCCTGTCCTTGACTCAAGGCCAGAACCGGGCGGAAGAGAAACAGGGAGGCAAATCAGACGTGGCTCAAGTGACCTTGAAGCAGCTGCTGGAGGCAGGAGTCCATTTTGGGCACCAGACCAGCCGCTGGAATCCGAAGATGAAGACCTACATCTTCACCGCCCGCAACGGCATCCACATCATCGACCTGCAGAAGACGGTGCGGCTGCTCGACGACGCGTGGGAGTTCACCCGCGGCGTTGCCGCCAGCGGACGACCGGTGCTCTTCGTCGGCACCAAGAAGCAGGCCCAGGAGACCATCCAGACCGAGGCCGCTCGCTGCGGCATGTACTTCGTCAACCGCCGGTGGATGGGCGGGATGCTGACCAACTTCAGCACGGTCAAGAAGCGAATCGAGCGCCTGCAAGACCTGCGCAAGATGCAGCAGGAAGGCCAGTTCGAGCAGATGCCGAAGAAGGAGGCCAAGCGCCTCCAGGACGAGCTCGACCGGCTGATGTTCCACTTCGACGGCATCGCCGACATGAAAAGGCTGCCGGGCGCGCTTTACGTGGTCGACCCCCGCAAGGAGCACATCGCCGTCACCGAGGCGAACCGGCTGAAGATCCCGGTGGTGGCGATCACCGACTCCAACTGCGACCCCGACCTGATCACCTACGTCATCCCGGGCAACGACGACGCCATTCGGGCGGTCAAGCTCTTGACCGGAAAGATCGCCGACGCGTGCCAGGAAGGACGCCAGGAGGCCGCTGCTCGCGGCGAGATCCTGCCCGAGGTCGAGGAGCGCGAGTTTCTCGAGACGCCTCGCTACGAGGAGATCGAGGAATACCTCGAGGACGAGGAGGACTACCTCCCGACCGTGTCCGAAGAGGAGTTCATCGGACGCACCGCCGACGACGAGGAGGCCCGCTGATGGCGGTCAGCCTCGACCTGGTGAAGAAGCTGCGTGAGCAGTCGGGCGCAGGAATGATGGACTGCAAGAACGCGCTGGAGGAAGCCGGCGGCGATATCGAGAAGGCCTTCACGATCCTGCGCGAGAAAGGCATCGCGAAGGCGGCCAATCGCGCCGGCCGCGCCACCGGGCAGGGCGTCGTCGAAGCCTACCTGCACAGTCCCTCGCCAGACTTTCCACCCCAGGTCGGCGTACTGATCGAGGTCAACTGCGAGACCGACTTCGTGGCCAAAGGCCCAGACTTTCGCAAGCTCGCGAAGGAGCTAGCGCTGCAGGTCGCCGCATTCGAACCGCGGTGGGTGTCACGCGAGGACGTGCCCGACGACGTCCTCGTCACCGAGCGCGAGGTGTATGAGGCGAAGGCGCTCCAGGATGGCAAGCCCGAGAAGGTGATCCCGAGGATCGTCGAGAATCAAATCGAGGACTTCTTGAAGCACAGCTGCCTGATGGAGCAGGACTACTTCCGCGAGCCGGGCCGCACGGTCCAGCATCTGGTGGCCGAGTACATCTCGAAGCTGCAGGAGAACATCTCGGTCCGCCGCTTCGCCCGATTTAACATCAGAGAGTCCTGAACCAACTGGTCAACGGCGCGCCCAAGTACAACCGCGTCCTGCTCAAGCTGAGCGGCGAAGCGCTTGGCGGCAAGCGGGACTACGGTATCGACCTCGAAGTCGTCGAGGCGATTGCCGCTCAGGTCAAGCGCGTGCACCAGATGGGCGTCCAGATCGCGCTTGTGGTCGGCGGAGGCAACATCTTCCGCGGGCTTGCGGCGACCGAGCGCGGCTTCGACCGCGCCACGGGCGACTACATGGGCATGCTGGCGACGGTCATCAACGCCCTCGCGCTGCAGGACGCGCTGGAGCGCACCGGCATCCCCGCGCGGACGATGACCGCGATCCAGATGCCGCAGGTTGCGGAGCCTTACATCCGGCGCCGCGCCGTCAGGCACCTCGAGAAAGGAAGGGTCGTCATCCTCGCCGCCGGCACGGGCAATCCGTACTTCACGACCGACACGACAGCCGCCCTGCGTGCGGTCGAGATCGAGGCCGACGTGATCCTCAAGGCCACGAAGGTCGATGGCGTGTACACCGCCGATCCGAAGCGTGATCCCACCGCGACCAAGTTCGACCACCTCGGTTATATGGAGGTGCTGAACCGCGGCATAGAGGTGATGGACAACACCGCGCTCACTCTGTGCATGGACAATGACGTGCCGATCGTGGTGTTCAACCTGCTCACGCCCGGCAACATCGAAAGGGTCGTGCTCGGCGAAGAGATCGGCACGTTGGTGGGGGCCGCGACGTCGTGATCGACCCGATCCTTCGCGACGCGGAGTCAAAGGCGGGTAAGTCGGTCGATCACTTCGCCGGCGAGCTCGCGACCATCCGCACGGGACGCGCGAACCCCGCGCTGATCGACCGAATCATGGTCCCGTACTACGGGACGCCGACCCCTCTGAACCAGCTCGCCCAGATCACCGCACCCGAACCGCGGCTGCTGGTCGTGCAGGTCTACGACAAGAGCCAGATCGGCGCAGTCGAGAAGGCGCTGAGGACGAGCGACCAGGGTCTCAACCCCGCCAACGACGGCCAGGTCATCCGGGTGCCCATCCCGCCGCTGACCGAGGAGCGGCGTCGCGAGTACGTCAAGCTCGTCCGTCAGAAGGCGGAGGAGGCCAGGGTGGCCATCCGGAACGTCCGGCGCGACGAGCTCCATCGCATCGACCAGATGCAGAAGCAGGGCGAGGTGGCGGAGGACGACTCGAAGCGTGCGCACGCCCGGTTGCAGAAGATCGTCGACGCGCAGATCGAGAAGGTCGACGCCCTCGCCAACCGCAAGGAACACGAGGTGATGGAGGTATAGGGATATGAGAGGAAACCCAAATGGTTTCCTCTCATCGGCCGGGCGCTTCGCGCCGGGCCTGCTCTCCTTCCGGTATACGGTTCGGATTTTCTGAGTCGTCTTTCACGGACGACGCTCGGAGGCTATGGGTCACGCGTGTTGCGGCCGAGGGGACCCCGGCCGCCCTAGCGGCCCTGGCGGTGGTCGTCTACGGGGACTGATCTCGGGCCGGCGGGTAGAGTTTGCTCACACTTGGACTCGCATGTTCCCCGCCATATCGGGATCATCATGGACGGCAACGGCCGCTGGGCCCGCCGCCAGGGCCGGCCGGCCAGCTTCGGTCACCGAGCCGGCGTCCGCGCGATCAAGCGCGTGCTCCAGGCTTGCGAAGACTTCGGGGTCCACGCCCTCTCGATCTACGCGTTCTCGACCGAGAACTGGTCCCGCCCGAGGGCCGAGGTCCGCGCCCTGATGCGCCTCTTCCACGAGACCATGCAGCGTGAGATCGACGAGATGCACCACCGAGGAGTGCGCATCGTGGTCAGCGGCCGCCGCGAAGACCTGTCGCCCCGAATGCGTGAGCGCATCGAAGAGGCGATGGCGCGCACCGCGAACAACACGAATGGCATTCTCAACGTGTGCCTCAACTACGGTGGACGGGCAGAGATCGTTGATGCGGTCAAGAAGCTGGTGGGGGAGGGAGTGAGGCCGCGAGACGTCGACGAGGCGACCATCTCGGCGCACATGTACCATCCGGACCTTCCGGATCCCGACCTGATCATCCGCACCGCGGGTGAGCGGCGCGTGAGCAACTTCCTGCTCTGGCAGGGCGCGTATGCGGAGATGCTCGTCACCGACACGCTGTGGCCCGACTTCGATGCAGACGACCTGAAGGCCGCGCTGGCGGACTACGCCACTCGGGTTCGCAGGTTCGGGGCGCGGCCCGAGCACGAGGTGGCTGCCAGCTGACCACTCAGAATCCACCTCAGCGTCCCTTGCTTGTAGGCGGCTGGAAGCCGAGCCCGCTCATGGTCCGGATCCTCAGCGGGTCGGTCATCCTGGGCGGGGTCATCGGCCTGGTGCTCGCGGGGCTGTATGGCGTCTATGTGCTCGTTCTGGTCCTGGGCGGCCTCGCCCTGTACGAGTTTCACCAGCTGTCCGCGCTCATGGGGTCGCGCGCCCCCTCCTGGCTGCTGTATCCAATGGGCGCATTCTTCGCTTTCAGCGGCACCCTCCTGAAGGAGGTGGACGTCACGCTCGTGCTCGCGCTCTCCCTCGTGGGAGGGCTCGGCGCCTTCCTCTTTCTTCCCGGCCAGCGCCAGGGACTTAGTCGCTGGGCCATGGGCATGGCCGGCGCGCTCTACATCGGGATGCCGTTCAACTTCTACCTGCTGCTCTACACGTCGAAGCCGAACGGCCTCGTCTGGACGCTCTTCACGATCCTCGCGGTGGTCGCTTGCGACGCCGCGGCCCTGCTGGTCGGCAGCCGCATCGGCAGGCATCCGTTCTTCGAGTCGATCAGCTCACGCAAGACGGTCGAGGGGGCGATCGCGGGAGTGGTCGCCGCAACGATCGTCATGGTGATCGGCGTGGCCGGCATCATCGCCGTGAACCCGGTGCACGCCATCGCACTCGGATTTCTGGTCGGTGTCAGCGCTGAGGTGGGGGACCTGGTCGAGTCGCAGATGAAGCGCATCGCGGAGGTCAAGGATTCGTCCCATCTCATCCCAGGCCACGGCGGCGTGCTGGACCGGATCGACTCGATTCTCTTTCCGCCGATCCTCGTCTATTTCTATGTGACGCTTTTCCACCTTCTCTAGATGCGCCCCCTGAACATCGCCGTCCTCGGCGCGACCGGGTCGATCGGCCGGCAGACGCTGGACGTGATCGACCGCAACCCAGGGCGCTTCCGGCTCTTCGGGCTGACGGAAGGCGTGCGCTCGGCCGAGCGCAAGGCGGACTACCTGGTCCACGGCCGCGCAGGGGACGCGGACTTCGACGCCCAGGTCGAAGCGATGGTCACCGATCCGCGCTGCGACCTCGTCGTGGTGGCGATCCCCGGAGCGCGGGCGCTGGCTCCCACCATGTCGGCCCTGCGCGCGGGCAAGGACGTGGCGCTCGCGACCAAAGAGGTCCTCGTCATGGCCGGCGCCCTTGTGATGAAGGCTGCCGGCGAGAAGGGGATCAGGCCTATCGACTCTGAGCACAGCGCCATCTGGCAGTGCCTGTGGGGCGAGGAGCGCCGCAACGTGCGCCGGCTCATCATCACGGCGAGCGGCGGACCGTTCTGGGCGCACCCCGACCTCGACCTCGACCAGGTGACGGTCGAGCAGGCCCTCAATCATCCGCGCTGGTCCATGGGCCCCAAGGTGACGGTCGACTCGGCGACGCTGATGAACAAGGGTCTCGAGATGATCGAAGCCCATCACCTCTTCGGCATCCCGCTCGACGCGATCTCCGTCTGCATCCACCCCCAGAGCGTCGTCCACTCGCTGGTAGAGCTTGTCGACGGCTCCCTCAAGGCGCAGCTGGGGCGCCCCGACATGCGGTTGCCCATCGCCGTCGCCCTCGCCTACCCCGACCGGCTGCCCGACGCCGTGCCCTCGACGACCGTCACGGAGCTGAGCGGCCTCGAGTTCCACGAGCTCGACGAAAGCCGTTTTCCGAGCGTCCCGCTGGCTCGGCAGGCGGCCGCGCGGGGCGGCGGCCACCCGGCCGTGCTGAACGCCGCGAACGAGGAGGCCGTCAATGCTTTCCTGGCCCGGGAGATCCCGTTCAGCGGCATCGTGCGCACCGTGGAAGGGGCTCTGGATGCCTTCCCGGGGAGCGGCGGCAGCCTGGACGAGATCCTGGAGGCAGATCGCTGGGCGAGGGGTTACATCCGGGAAAACTCGGTAGTCTGAGGTCCGCATGAACGGCCTCCTGATCGTCCTGGGTGTGGCGGCGATGTTCCTGCTTCTGATCGCGCCGCACGAGGCCGGTCACTTCGCGCTGGCGAAGCTCTTCAGAGTCCGGGTGCTCGAGTTCTCCATCGGGGCCGGGTCCCGGCTCTGGTCGGTGACCCGGGGGGGAACGCTCTACGCCGTCCGGGCGATCCCGATCATCGGCTACGTGCGGATGGGCGGCATGGAGGCCGACTTCGACGACCCCAGCGGCTTCCACCGCAAGCCCGCATGGCAACGGATCCTCATCCTGGCCGCCGGACCTGCGGCGAACTTCCTGATGGCGATCCTGCTGGTCACCGGGCTCGAGCTGACCCAGCTCAACACCGACCCGGGCAAGGTGCTGAACGTGGTCCAGGGGTCCCCTGCCGCCGCCGCCGGGTTCCAGACCGGCGACAGCGTCAAGTCGGTCAACGGCAAGGCCCTGACCAATCCGAGGTTGATCCGGCAGGAGGAGGACGCTTCGCCCGGCCAGCCGCTCGTGATCACCGGCGTCCACCCGGACGGCAAGTCGTTCACCGCGACGGTGACGCCCAAATGCGACGCGCAGCTGAAGCAGTGCCAGATAGGTGTGGGGATGCCGCCTCGGCTCATCAGCTGGAGAACCGCAGTCAACGACGGGCTTTCCTTCCCGTTCGTCGCCATCGCCAACATCGTGACCGGGCTGAGCCAGCTGGTCACGGGAGAGGTGCCGGGCGGGCTGCTCGGGCCCAACGGCTTCACGGGACCGATCGGGATCGCCGACGTCGCCGCGCAGTCGGTCTCGCTCGGTCCCGGAACCTACATCTTCTTCGTCGCCCTGCTTTCGGTCGCCCTCGGCTTCACGAACCTGCTTCCGTTCCTCGCGCTCGACGGAGGGCGCGTGGCTGTCGTCCTGCTCGAGGTCCTGCGCCGCAAGCCGTTTGACCGCGCGGCCGAGCTGAACTTCCAGCGCGTCGGCCTGGCCGCGCTGCTTGCGCTGGCGGCGGTGATCAGCGTGCTGGACATCCAGCGGATCGCCACGGGCCAGTTTCCCGGGCTGCGCTGATGGCGCTCGTCACACGGCGGAAGGCGATCCCGGTCAACGTGGGCGGCGTGGTCATCGGCGGCGCGGCGCCCATCGCTGTTCAGACCATGACCAAGACCGACACGCGGGACGTCAAGGCCACGCTGCGCCAGATCCACGAGCTCAAAGAGGCCGGCTGCGAGATCGTCCGCCCGGCGGTCCCGGACCGCGAGGCCGCCGAGGCGCTGAAAGAGATAGTCAAGGGATCGCCGCTGCCGGTGATCGCGGACATCCACTACGACCACACACTTGCGCTGCTCGCGATCGAAGCCGGTGTGCACTGCCTGCGCCTGAACCCAGGCAACATCCCGGACCGCGAGAAGGTCGTCAAGGTGGTGAACGCGGCCAAGGCGCGCGAGATCCCGTTTCGGATCGGGGTCAACGCGGGGTCGCTGCCGGAAGAGGTGCACAAGAGCCTGCGAGAGCAGCACCACATCGACCGCGACGACCGCGAGCGAACCGCCGACCGCATGGTCGAGGTCGCGCTTGGCCACTGCCAGATCCTCGAGGACCTTGACTACGGTCCGGGCTACATCAAGGTGTCGCTCAAAGCGACCGACGTGTGGACGAACATCATGGCCAACCGCAAGTTCGCGGCGGCGAGACCATATCCGATCCACCTCGGGGTCACCGAGTCGGGTCCAGTAGAGGCTGGAAGCATCCGCAGCGCGGTGGGTCTGGGCATCCTGCTCAGCGAGGGCATCGGCGACACGATCCGGGTGTCGCTCGCCACGGCCGATCCGCGTGAAGAGGTGCGGGTCGCGCACGAGATTCTCAAGACGCTCGCCTTCCGCAATGAGAGCCCCACGCTGATCGCGTGTCCGACATGCGGCCGCCTCGAATACGACATGGTGCCGACCGTCAAGGCGGTCGAGGCGTACATCGCCAAGCTCAAGGTTCCGATCACCGTCGCCGTGATGGGCTGCGTGGTCAACGGCCCCGCCGAAGCGCGACACGCCGACATCGGCGTGACCGGCGGGCGAGGCAAGGGCGTGATCTTCAAGAAAGGTACCCTTTACAGGACCGTGCCCCAGGAGGAGCTGCTTCCGGTGCTGCTGGCCGAGATCGATGCGATCGCGGCAGAGCACGTTCCCGCGGCCCCGCTCCCGAGTTAGCCCGGCGCGACCTCGCGCGTCCGGGCGACCTACTCGATCCAATCACTCAGACACGGGAGCAATCGCATGAAGCAGGAAACCGAAGAGCAGCAAGACTTCGTGAAAGAAGTCACCAAGATGTCAGACGACTTCGACCGCTGGTACACCGAAGTCGTCCGCAAGGCCGAGCTGGCCGACTGGTCGGGTGTGCGCGGGATGATGGTCGTCCGCCCGTACGGCTGGGCCATGTGGGAGGCGATCATGCGCGCGTTCGACGACATGATCAAGGAGAGCGGGCACGAGAACTGGGCCTTCCCACTTCTCATCCCACGCGAGTTCCTGATGAAGGAGGCCGAGCACATCGAAGGGTTCGCGCCAGAGGTCGCGTGGGTCACGAAGGCCGGCGGCGGAATGGAAGAGCTCGAAGAGCCTCTCGCGGTGCGTCCCACCTCGGAGACGATCATCGGCGCGCTGATCAAGCGTTACATCCAGAGCCACCGCGACCTGCCCAAGCTGACCAACCAGTGGAACAGCGTGGTGCGCTGGGAGATGCGATCGCGCCTGTTCTTGCGCAGCCGCGAGTTCTGGTGGCAGGAAGGCCACACGTTTCACGCCTCGGCGCGAGAGGCGATCGACGAGGCGGACCTGATTCTCGGCTACTACCGCTCCATCGCCGAGGACTGGCTCGCCGTTCCCGTGCTGAGCGGCCGGAAGTCCCCCGCCGAGACGTTCCCGGGTGCCGTGCACACGTTGACGGTCGAAGGGCTCATGCGCGATGGTCTGGCGCTGCAGATGGGGACTTCGCACTACTTCGGGCAGAACTTCGCCCGCGCTTACGACATCTCTTTCTCGAACAAGGAGAACGAGCGAGAGCTTTGC
>JBKPCF010000119.1:0-11269 GCA_046727235.1 Candidatus Dormiibacterota bacterium | reverse complement strand
GCTGCGCTGATTCCAGACCGGTTGCTCTCAGTCGTGACCACGGGCAGCCCCGCGCCGTTTGACCAACCTGGGGCGCTGGCCGGAATGCAGTTCACCAACCGAGCGGGACTGTGGCTCGAGGAAACACTGCCGTTGATCTTTGAAGGCGGAGTCAAGTTGCTGAGCAGCTTGATACAACGTCACCCCGCCTACTTCGTCGACGACCTGACTCACAACAGTCCGGCGGCTGACCAGCAGGTGTTGTCGACGCCATGGGTGAGGTCATCCGTGGTCGCGACGCTTCTCGAAGCTGTACGTGGTGGCTCCGAAGGCTACGACGATGACCTGCGAATCCTGACCGGCCCGTGGGGATTTCGCCTCGAGGACATACGAGTTCCGGTTCATGTGTGGCATGGGGAGGTTGACGCCGTGATTCCCCTGCACCAGGCGCGGTATCTGGCAGAAACAATCCCGGGGGCCGACCTCACGATTTGCCCTGGCGAAGCGCACATGCTGCTTTGGAACCACCTGCCGGAGATCCTCACGACAGCCACAGCCGGGCGGCAATAGGGCGCTCAGGCAGATGTGAAAGAGAACACATGAGAAGCGAGTGGCTTCAAGTTGGAGCACGCGTCCGTGGCGCTGCAGCGGACCTTGGGCGTCGCCTGTTCCCCTTCGTCGAGCTGCAGTTCGCCATGGCGCTCGGTGCGCTGGCGTGTCTTCTCGTCGGGCGTGCGGCGCGGGCTTCGCCCATTTACGCGACGGATTACAGGCCTGGTACGGTCCCGTACTTCCTCGGGGATGTGTTCTTCCTAACCGTGCCCGTCGTGATCTGGATGCTTATCCGCGGTTTTGGTCGGCGCCGTAGCCTCGAGTTGGCCGTGGCGATGCTCTCGCCGGTGGCCGCGATCGTCCTTCTCGGTCAATTGACGCAAGGTGCCTACCTGCTGTGGCTGGTCACGGCCATGTACCCGGCGATGTCAGTGGGCATGCTCGCCTACGTGCTGTTTCGCAGGGGCTTTTCTATCTCCGGCGGCGGATTCCCGAGGCAGGCTAAGGAACCGATCGTCCCCGAGACGTCAAACTCCGGGCCGAGGGTCGAAGGCCGAGTCGGTCAGCTAAAGCCAAGGCTTCGCTGACGGAGTCGGCGACATACGGCCGGTTCGGGACCGTGAGGCACACTGGCTGCTCCCCTTGGGCTCGGCAAAGGAACATCTGATACGTCTTGCAAAGTAGTCCGTGGATACAGAAGGTTTTGCGGACCAGTACGCATCCAGTACGCAGGCGCCCTCAATCGTGGGGTGTCATTAGGTGTCGTTTTGTATTCAGGATGGGCCGTGCGAGTTCACCGATACAGAACCCGGCTTACAGTCCGCCCTCGGCCCACCTTCTGTATCCCTTAGACCACAGGTGGCAAGTGTTGCGAGGGCCAAAGAAAAGCGCTTCTATATCTCTTAAACGCAGGTTGCGCGCAGCTTGCGGTCTCTGCTACAGGTTTAGTTAACGGCGCGAGGCTTGGCCGACTCGATACAACGGTGCCGCCTCAACAGTAAATCGCTGGCCAACCTTCTGTGCACCTGGTAAACCGGGTTGGAAGATGAGACCGCGCCAGTTCCGGTGACAGAGGAGGTCCATGAGATGCAGGCAGACGAGGTCTTGACGCAGGCACGAGACGCGATGACTGTCAAACGGGTGTTCAGTGAGCCATACGAAAAGAACGGCGTCACTGTAATCACGGCGGCGGGCATCGCGGGTGGCGCCGGCGCCGGGGGCGGTGAGGCGCCGGGAGGTCAGGGTCGCGGCTCCGGGGGCGGCTTCGGGCTGAACGCTCGGCCGGTTGGCGCCTTTGTCATCAAAGGTGATGAGGTCGCTTGGCAGCCGGCCATCGATATCAATCGCGTCATCATTGGTGGCCAGATCGTCGCCGTGGTCGCTCTACTAACACTACGGGCGGTGATCCGGATTTTGGCCAAGCGCTAGATTTGGCGAGCACTCCTCCTTGAGGAGTACTCGCGGGTGGCGGAGCGGCTTGGATTCGGGCCGCGGCTCGGCGGGATTCTGACGACCCAATACGCCCGCGCCTAAGGGGACCATCGGCTCTGTCAAGAAGATCGCAAGACCCGCACGCTGAGATCAATGATGTGGTACTGGGGGTCCGGCTACGGCTGGGGCATGGCCCTGTTCGGAGTCGTGGTGATGTTTGTGTTCTGGGGCGGCATCGCTTTGGCGATCGTATATCTCGTGCGATCGCTTGGTGAACCGCGACCCACGCAGCGTGACATTGCGATGGATACGTTGCGGCGGCGTCTTGCGGAAGGCGACATCAGCTCAGAAGAGTTCGAGCGAATCAGCAAAGTTCTGCAGGGCTAGGTCCGCGATGTTGATCGCCGGCGGCAAGCTCGATCGAGAGGCTCTGGCGGGCGACGCCTTTAGCGTCACGTGAGCCGGCAGCGGAAGAGGCTTCGAAGCAGCTGGTAGAGGATGAGCGCTGAGGTCGATCGACCAGTTCGCGCACTCCTGTCCGCCCAGGCTGGTGACATTATGGCTGCATGCCCGCGATCTCCACTTCTGGTCTTGTAAAGACCTTCGGATCGACGCGCGCTCTCGACGGTCTCGACCTTTCAGTCGAGGCGGGCGAGGTCCACGGGTTTGTCGGGCCGAACGGCTCGGGCAAGACCACGACCATTCGGGTGCTGCTCGGACTGCTGCGAGCCAACTCCGGGAAAGTCTCGTTGCTCGGGGGCGACCCGTGGAACGACGCCGTCGCGCTGCATCGACGGTTGGCATACGTGCCAGGCGAGGTGAGCCTATGGCCGAACCTGACCGGGGGAGAGGTGATCGACCTGTTCGGCCGGCTGCGGGGCGACCTCGACCGGCACCGCCGCGACGAGCTTCTCGAACGCTTTCAGCTCGACCCGACCAAGAAGACGCGCTCTTACTCAAAAGGGAACCGACAGAAGGTGGGACTGGTCGCGGCGCTTGCATCCGACGCCGAGCTGCTCCTCCTCGACGAACCGACGTCGGGACTCGACCCGTTGATGGAGGCGGTCTTCCAGGACTGCATCCGCGAACTGAAGACCCAGGGCCGGACAGTGCTGCTTTCCAGCCACATTCTCGCCGAGGTTGAAGCGCTGTGCGACCGGCTGAGCATCATCAGGCTGGGTAGGGTCGTGGCGGGAGGCACGCTCAGCGAGCTGAGACGCCTCACGCGAACCTCGATCACAGCGGAGACCGAGCGTCCCGCGCAAAGCCTTGCCGACCTCCAGGGGGTTCACGGTCTCCAGATCGACGGCGCACATGTGCATTTCGACGTCGACAGCGATCACCTCGACCTCGTGGTGCGCCAGCTCGGCGAGCTTGGTGTCCGCAGCCTGGTCAGCCATCCACCAACACTGGAGGAACTGTTCCTGCGGCACTACGGCGATCAGCTGGCGAAGGAACCCGAACGTGTCGACCGGGAGCGCGACACGACACCGTTAGCGCGCTGATGAACTCGCTCACCGGAACCTTTGCGCTCACCCGCTTGATCCTCCGTCGAGACCGCATCCGGATCCTGGTCTGGATCGCTTCGGTCGTCGTGCTGGCGGCGCTGACGGTGGTTGGAATCAAGGGTGTTTTTCCGACCCAGGCCGCCCTCGATCAAACGGCCGCCGCCACTCAACACAACGCTGCCGCCATCGCCTTCAACGGTCCCGCCCAGGGACTCAGCACTGTCGGTGGGCAGGTGGCGTTTCAGTTCGGCGCGGTGGGCATGGTGCTGGTGGCCCTGATGAGCTTCTTCATGGTCGGCCGGCTCACCCGGGGCGAGGAGGAAGGCGGCCGCCTCGAGCTCGTGCGCTCACTACCGGTCGGCATCCACGCCAACACCCTCGCCGCGGTGCTAATAGTGGCGGCCATGAATGTGGTCGTTGGAGTGCTGACCACGGCCGTCCTGCTCGCGCAGGGCCTGCCCGCGACCGGGTCAGCCGTCTTCGGAGTGTCGTTCATCCTCGTTGGGCTCTTCTTCGCCGGCCTGGCCCTGGTCGTGGCCCAAATGACCGAGAACACCCGCGTCGTTTACGGCATCGCCGGCGTAGTGCTCGGCGCTGCGTACCTGCTGCGTGCTGTCGGCGACATCGGCGACGGAACTGCCTCCTGGTTCTCTCCGATCGGGGTGGCCCAGAAGACGCAGCCGTTTGCGGGTGAGCGGTGGTGGCCCTTCCTGCTGTTGGTCGGGGCGATGGTGCTCCTGGCCGCCGCGGCCGCCTTCCTGGCCGTCCGGCGCGACCTCGGCGCAGGACTCCTGGCAGCCAGGCCAGGCAGGCCCGCGGCGGGGCCCAGTCTCGGGCACCCGCTCGGGCTGGCCTTCCGCCTGCAACGGGCATCGCTCCTCGGGTGGGGCGCCGGCGTCCTGGTCATCGGCATCGCGTACGGCTGGATCGGCCCCACTGTCGACTCTTTCATCGGTGAGAACAAGGCGCTCGCCGAAGTGCTGGCCGGTGCCGGAGGAGGGAGCTTGACGGACAAGTACTTCGCTGCGTCATTCCGCCTCATGGCGCTCCTCGCCGCGGGTTTCGCCATCCAGTCCGCGCTGCGCGTACGCAGCGAGGAGACGTCCATGCGCGCCGAGTCGGTGCTTGCGACGCCCGTCTCGCGATGGCGCTTCGCTGCGAGTCACCTCACGGTGGCCTTCGCGGGCAGTGTCATGCTGCTCGCCGTCGCCGGTCTCGGCACGGGCCTTGCTTATGGCGTTGCAGGCGGCGGCATGGAGAACGTTGCGCGTCTGGTGGGCGCTGCCCTCGTCTATGCGCCGCCCATGTGGATCATGGTCGGACTCGTCATCGCTCTCGACGGGCTGGTGCCACGTTGGGTTGGCATCTCTTGGGGGATTCTCGCCGCCTGCGTTGTCGTCGGATTCCTCGGTCCGGTCCTCAATATCCCGAGTTGGCTCCAGAACCTCTCTCCGTTCGAGCGCGTGCCTCAGCTACCTGCCGCGAGCCTGACGCTCTTGCCGCTGATCGCGATGTGCGCCTTCGCCGTTGGCTTCACCCTGCTCGGGCTGGGCGGACTTCAGCGGCGCGATATCGGTCGGATCTGACCAGTCTCACACTGAACCGGACCGTTACGCGGGCTGCTAGCACCGTAAATCGTGCTTGGCTGTACCGCCAATCTCGACGCGCGCCGGACGGCCTCGCCGTCTACCTGGCCGGGCGTGAGCGCGGCGACACGGAGGGGCGGTCGGACGAGCTCGTCCTTGCGTAGCATCGCGACCGATCGTTGCAAAATAGTCGGCCCATGACCCAGCCGCCCCGGGCGCCGGACGCCTTCACGCCCGAAGAGCGGCGAATCATCCAGCGGCACCGCACCCCTGAACAGGTCCAGGAATTCCTGCGCAGGCTGCCCTACAACTGGGAGCTGCGCGGGGACACTCTCCGATCCTTCCGCCAGGTCGTCCGCCTCAAGACCGCGCACTGCTTGGAGGCGGCGCTTGTCGCCGCCGTGATCCTGGAGCAACACAGCTACCCCCCGCTTGTGGTCAGTTTCGAGTCCAAGGATGGGGTGGATCATGTGATCTACGTGTTTCGCCACGAAGGTCGGTGGGGCTCGGTGGCCCGGTCCCGGGATGCGGGCCTGCACGGCCGCAAACCGGTGTTCCGCGGCATTCGCGATCTGGTGTGGAGCTATTTCGATCCCTACGTGGACTTAACCGGCCGCATTACCGGCTACCAACTGGTGGATCTGCGCGACCTGGGCGAGTACGACTGGCGCCTGGCCCGCACAAACATATGGAAGGTCGAGAAGTTTCTGCTCAAGATTCCGCACCGCAGACTGCGGTCGTCGAATCGCCGCTACCTTCGCTTGCTCGCGAGGTTTCGCGCCTATCGTGAGCGACACCCAAGCGGCCCGGTCGTGGAGATCTATCGCAACCGTCAGCGCTGGATGTAGCAGGCGGCAGTCTGTACAGTCGGCCCTCGACCCACTTTCTCAGGGATTCGTCTAGAGCCGGCTGGCCTGTTCCCACTCCGACTGGCAGGCCACGCAGCGCGTGGCCGTCGGGACAGCCGCCATCCTCTCCTCGCCGATCGGCCGGCCGCAGTTCTCGCAGATTCCGTAATCGCCTTGCGCGCGTCGCACCTCTGCCTGGGAGGCCTGGACGCGATCGCGCTCGAGGATCTCATTGATCCGGTCGGCGTTCGCCTTCTCACTGAGGTCCTGTGTCGAGTCGGCGTTCCTGAAGCCCCTACTCATCGCTCCCTAGCTTAGGACTCTGCCCGTCTGGCTCCAGCCTGAACGCGCCAGGAGCACTTAGACCAAGCCAGCGAGCCCGGCTTGCACTTCCGGTACACTGACCTGGACGCATTGGTGCGTCGCCCGCTCGGGTCCTCTCTTCCTGTCTCGAACACAGAGTCCTGTAGCTCACGGCAAATAAGAAGAAAGAGAGAGGCACCCTGGAGCTTCGTTGCAATCATTCGCCGAAGCCGGCGTCAGCACGCGCGTTTTGGTCGCGCTGGCCCGGCAAGAAATCAATACACCCAATCGCGTTCAACTCGAATCGATACCCGCCCTCCTCGATGGGCGAGACGTCGTCATCCAATCGCCCACCGGAAGCGGCAAGACCATCGCCTTCCTGATTCCGATCGTGGAACGGTTTGACCCCGGAAGGCCCGGCCCGCGGGCGCTGGTGGTCGCGCCGACACGCGAGCTCGCAATCCAGGTCGACGCCGTTTTCAAGTCGCTGGATTCCGGGCTGCGCAGCGCGCTGCTGTACGGAGGCGTCGGTTACCGCCAGCAGATCGAGGCCCTGAAGCGCGGCGTCGACGTGATGATCGGGACGCCCGGACGCATTCTCGACATGATGAACAGGAAGCTCGTGTCGCTCAGCCGTGTCGAATACCTCGTGCTCGACGAGGCTGACCAGATGCTGGACGCCGGCTTTGCGCCTGACGTCGAACGCATCCTCGGGCACATTTACTCAGCGCAGACCGTGCTGGCGTCGGCAACGATGCCGGATTGGGTCTCGAAGATGATCGGCAAGCACCTGCAGGATCCGCTTCGGGTCAAGATCGTGACGGAAGGGCCCTCGCTCCTCGAGCACGGAGCGGTCCATACGAACGCCGGACTGAAGCTGCGGGTGCTCAGCGACATCCTTCATCAGCATGGGTCGGCAATCGTTTTCGGGCGGACAAAGCACGGCGTGCGCAAGCTGAACCGGGACCTGCGGCGGCTCGGCCACAATTCCGTCGAGCTGCAGGGGAACATGGCCCAGAGCGCGCGAGACACGGTCATGGATTCGTTTCGCAACCAGCGCGCCGATGTGCTGGTCGCGACCAACGTCGCCGCTCGCGGCCTCGACCTGACCCACGTCGGCCTCGTGATCAACTACGAGCTCCCAGACACCGCCGAAGCCTTGACTCATCGCGTCGGCCGCACGGCCCGCAATGGAAACTCCGGTCGCGCGCTTACGTTCATCACTGCCGAGGATCACGAGAAATGGGCCAAGCTGCGCCGCCAGGGCGCTCCCTTGCTTCGTCCTGTGGACGCGTCGGCGTTCGCGCGGGCAGGCGAGTGGCACTATCTCGAAGATTCCGCGCCATGGCCGGCGGTGGCTCCGGAGCGGCGCCGAACCGCGACATATGGCCGCCGGCGCTTCAAGCCGATGCGGAGCCGCTCGACCCACCATGGAGAAAGTCGACCTTGATCTGGTAACGCGGGGTAGACTCGTAAGCAGCGACAGGCTGGCGTTACCTCCCGCGGACCTGCCGATCACTTAGCTGAGAAGGATCGGAAGGTTAGCGAGTTGAATACAAACCGATTTGCCACGGCTCTCCTCGTCGACGACGACCCTGTTTCTCAGCCGGCCCATCAGCAGCGCCTCGAGCAAGACGGATTCAGCGTCGTGCTGGCTCGAGACGCAAGTGAAGGCCTGGCCCGCGCCAGGCAGCTCCTGCCCAACGCGATCTTCGTCCACCTGTCGAGGGGAGCCGGCAATATCCCGTTCATACAGGACCTGCGTGCGGACGACTCGTGCCGCCACATCCGCGTTGTCGTTCTGCCCACCAAGTCACGTGTCGATCCGGCGAGGAAGCCGCTTCGCGCGGTGCCGCGCGACGGCTGGTAGACGCAGCGATCTGATGCAAAACGCCGGAGGGTGCTGAGCGTTTAGAGCTCAGGTCCCCCGGGATAACCAGGCAGTGGGCCCGGGTATGCCTTCTCGGCGACGGTCTCGAGGCGTTGCTCGTAGATGCGGATCACCCAGATGCCGGCGATGACCGCGATCACTCCGGCAGCGCCGAAACCGATCGCGAACTCTGTGCTGACCCTGTCGATCTGCTTTCCAAGCGTGTAGGCGGCGGTGCCGTAGATCGTTGCCCAGACGATGCCGCCGGCCGCATTGAAGATGAGGAAGCTCCGCCAGGGCATGCGGGCCGTGCCGGCGATGAAGGCGGCGTACGCGCGGAGGATCGACACGAATCTGCCGAAGAAGACGACGCTGCCGCCGTAGCGCGCGAAGAGGTAGTGGGCGACCTTCACCTTGCGCTGGCCGAACCCGACGTATCGACCGTACCTCACCAACAGCCGGTAGCCGCCCCAGTGGCCGAGCAGGTAACCGATGTTGTCGCCGATGATCGCGCCGGTCGCTGCCGCCGCGATGACCCAAAAGATCTCCAGATTGTGGGTCGCGCCTGCGTAGAGGGCCGCGCTGACCAGAGTCGTCTCTCCTGGCAACGGAATGCCGATCGACTCCAACCCCACGATCGTGAGGACGGCCCAGTAACCGAACCGCGACACGTAGTAGGTCACTCGGCGCGGCCTCTAGATCGTGATCGACCCGTCGTCCTGGATCGTCCACTCCGGGTTGTGCGCAACTTCCCACACGTAGCCTTCCGGATCTGCAAAGGCCCCGGTTGTGCCGCCCCAGTCGGCGTGAGCGGCCGGCCGCACGATCGTGCCGCCAGCGCGCTTCGCCTCTGCAAGGACGGATTCGACCTCCTGTGGAGAGCGGACGTTGTGAGCCAGCTCGATCCCCGGGGCCCCGTGACCGCCGAGCGCGGTCCACAGGCCGAAGACCATGCCCCCGGCCTGGAAAAAACACACCTCGTCGTCGAGCTGCTGCGCACCGCTCCAGCCGAGCGCCTCATAGAACGACCGCGCCCGGGCCAGGTCGGCGACGCCGAGAGTCACGAGACTGATGCGTTGCTCCATCCACGTAGGATCGCGGATATGGGTCCCGAGAGCTTGCTCAGGGTCGTCAAATACCACGCGTGGGCAAACGACCGCATCCTCACCACAGCGCAAGGCCTGTCCGATCCGCAGCTTCGAGACCCAGCGCCGCTGGACCACGGCACCGTGCTCCAGACACTCCGCCACATCGCCGACGTTGACTGGAGCTGGCGCGAGCTCTGCCTGGGGCGCGACGTCGGGGAGACGTACGTCTGGGATCACGGCTTCGTGCTCGACGACCTGCGCTCGATTCACGCGTTCTTCAGCGAGGAGGACGCCAGGCTGCAAACGTATGTCGCGGGCCTCGATGAGGCTGTGCTGGCCGAACAGTTAGGTTCGCGGTCGTTCCCCAGGTGGCTGATCGTCGCCCACGTCGCGAATCACGGGACGCAACATCGCAGCGAGCTTGCTCGCTTCCTCACCGACTGCGGGCACTCGCCGGGCGACCTCGACTTGATCGACGCAATTGACCTGCCATAGCGCGCCTATGCTGATGGAGTCGAGTCGGGTTGGTTCGCGGGAGGGAGGCCATGGGTCGAGTCAGCCACTTTGAGATCACTGCGGACAATCCGAAACGGGCGGCGGAGTTTTACGAGAAGGCGTTCGGATGGAAGCTCACGGACTGGGGCGGGCCCTTCACCTATCTCCTCGCCACCACCGGTGACAAGGACGAGGTCGGCATTGACGGCGCGATCATGGATCGCACCGACCACGGCCAGGCGGTGATCAACACGATCACGGTCGACAAGTGGGAGGCAGGGGCCGACGCAGTCAAGAACGCGGGCGGTCAGGTGCTCATGGAGAAGACGCCAGTTCCGGGACAGGGGTATTTCGCCTACTGCAAGGACACTGAGGACAACGTGTTCGGCATTTTTGAGGGCGATCCGACCGCCGGCCAGGAGGTTGGCGCCGGCGCCAAAGCCGAACAGGCTTAGACCAAACATTTCGAGCGGCGGGATCGAGGGGCCCGCCGCTCGATCTCTTTTGTCCTAGAAAGGCTTGAGGACCATCAACCCCACGAGCAACAGAAGGCCGACGCCCCCCATCCAGGCAGCAGCCTGCGGCCGGGTCCTGCTCAAGGTCTGAGCCAGGTCCTCCTCCGACTTCCTCGCCGCATCACGGGCCATGTAGTAGGGCCGGGCGATGAGCCCCATCCCGACGAGGAGCGCGACCAGGATCACGATCGCCGCCCACAACCACCCGTGACCCCACCAGGAGCCGAGAAACGCCATCCAGACGCCCGTGATGATCACGATCAACAGGCCGGGATTCGAGATGAAGGACGCGCGCTGGGAGAGGGCGAGAAGCTGCCTGGCGGTCGAGGACGCGCTGCTCCCCAATGCAAACGAGGCCCCGCCGGATATGCCGTGAGCGAACAGAAACACCGTCAGGCCAAAGACGTGGAAAAACTTCAGCCACGCGTAAAGCGTCATCGGGCGTCCGTGAGCGGCCGGTGACCGAGGTGCGCGGCGAGCACCAGCGCTTCGCTGACTGAGTCCGCGGATCGCTGGAGGAGGCTGAGGTCGGCTGCCGAGTATCCGATTTGACCTCGCCTGCCTCCCAGGACCAGGCGCCCGAGGTCCTGTCCTTCGTGTCGCAAACGCACCTCGATGGCGTCCTCGCCGTTCATGCGACCGTGACTGTACACGGGATCCGATCCTCGATCTGAGGTCAGATAGAGCGCGGCGGCTCGAGCGTCGAACGCGATGACGGCCTGGTCGAGGAGCCGGCGGGCAACCTTGTTGACATCGATCACCGAGACAACGGACTCGACGTCTGCCCTGAATTCATCAAGCACGGCAGCCGGGCTCCGATGGCTGACGCGGCGGTCGACCTGGCGCTGCAGCCAATCCTTGACCGGGCTCGAGGCAACGACCACGACAAAAGCGGTGACCACGTAGGCTGCATCCGATCTCTGACCTGACGCGGAGATGAAAAGACGGTTGAGGAGGGTCACGACCGCCGCATAAACCGCCCCGAGGATGGCGGTGAGACCGCCATAGACAAGCGTCCGGTTGATGATCAGCTCGATGTCATACAGCCGGTACCGCAAGATCGCGATCGCGATCGCGAGTGGCAGGGCCAGAGC
>JBKPCF010000118.1:0-9214 GCA_046727235.1 Candidatus Dormiibacterota bacterium | reverse complement strand
CCTCAACCAGCTGCGAGAGAAGGTCGGGATCATGTTCGGCAACCCGGAGACCCAGCCCGGCGGCCGGGCCCTGAAGTTCTACTCCTCGGTGCGCCTGGACATCCGCAAGGTCGAGGTGATCAAGAACGGGCTCGACTCGGTCGGGGCCCGGGTCAAGGTCAAGGTCGTCAAGAACAAAGTCGCTCCGCCCTTCCGCTCCGCCGAGTTCGACATCCTGTTCAACGAAGGCATCTCGCGCGAGGGCTCCGTCATCGACGCCGCGATCGAGCACGGGATCTTCGAGAAGAGCGGCACCTGGATGTCGTACGGGGACCAGCGCCTCGGCCAGGGCCGCGAGAACGTCCGCAACTACCTCCGCGAGAACCCAAGCCTGTCCTCGGAGATCGAGGCCAGGGTCCGCGAGAAGGCCGCGGGGGCTGCGGCCCCGCTCAGGATGGCTCCGGCGAGGGAGCCGGCAGGTGCCGCGGAAGAGGTCTAAGCCGCCCGAGGAAAGCGCATTCGACGCGGGCCTGCGGATGATCGCAATGCGCGATCACTCCAGCTGGGAGATCCGTCAGAAGCTGCTCAAGCGTGGCTACCCCGAGGCTGACGTGGCTGGCGCGGAAGCGCGCCTGATCGAGATGGGCTTTCTTGGGGACGGCGGCTTCGCATTCCAGTACGTCCGCCGCAGGTCACGCACCCACGGGCTGCTGGCGATCTCCGCCGAGCTGGGGGCCAAGCGGGTCGACCGCGATACGGCCGAAGCTGCGCTGGCACGTGTCGAGCCCCACGCCCAGCTGCTCGCGGCGCACCGCCTTGCCCACCGTCTGGCGGGCAACACCGAGTTCGGTAGCTACCGAGAGTTGCTGCACTCGGTAGGCGCTAGGCTGCTGCGGCGTGGGTTCCCGATGGACGTGGCGAGGGCTGCCTGCAAGGACCTCTGGCGGGGAACGCCAGAGGAGGCAGAAGCCTAAACTTTCATGCACACGGGCCCCGGTTTGGGGCCCGCAAGTCATAGAGCCAACCCGCGGTGGGGCCTCCCGAAGCCCTGCCATGGTCACGCACTTTGACAATCGAATAACGAGGTGCATGTCACATGCCTGTCAACGTCTTCGTATTGCTGGTGGTGGCAGCGGTGGCCCTCGCCGGTGGCTTCGGAGCGGCTTACCTGCTCCTACAGCGCCGGCAGAGCAACGGGAGTCACGTCCTCGAGCTCAAGGCCGAACAGTCCGTCGTCGAGGCTGAAACCAAGGCCAAGGAAAAGCTCCTTGAAGCCAAGGAGGAGGCCGTCAGGATCCGCACCACCGCCGAACAGGAGGCCCGCGAGTACCGGGCCCAATCGCAGCAGATCGAAAAGCGCCTTCTCCAGAAAGAGGAAAACCTCGACCGCAAGGGTGAGGACCTCAACCATCGCGAACGCGACCTATCCAACCAGCAGAAGGCGCTGGACGACATCAAGTCCCAGCTCGAGGAGAGCGTTCGCCAGCAAGACCGGGAGCTCCAGCGCGTCGCCAACATGACGCGCCAAGAGGCCCAGGGCATTCTGATGGCCCAGGTCGAGCAAGACCTGCGCAACGAAGTCGCGCGCAAGGTCCGCGAGGCCGAGCTCGCGGCCAGGGACGAGAGCGAGCGCCGCGCGCGCGAAGTCGTCACCGAGTCGATTCAGCGCATCGCGGCCGACCAGACCGCCGAGGTCTCGGTGTCAGTGCTGCCGCTTCCGACGGATGAGCTGAAGGGGCGGATCATCGGCAAGGAGGGGCGCAACATTCGCGCTCTTCAGCAGGCCACCGGGATCGACCTGATCGTCGACGACACCCCCGAGGCAGTGATCATCAGCGGGTTCGATCCCGTCCGCCGCGAGGTGGCCAGGGTCGCCCTGAACAAGCTGATCGTGGACGGCCGGATCCATCCGGCCCGTATCGAAGAGATCGTCGCCAAGTCCCGCCAGGAGGTCCTGCAGAGGGTCAAGGAAGAGGGGGAGGGGGCGGTCCTGGAGCTCGGCCTGCAGGGCCTTCACCCTGAGGTCGTCCGCCATCTGGGAATCCTTCGGTTCCGCACCAGCTACGGGCAGCAGGTGCTCAACCACTCCAAGGAGGTCGCCTATCTCGCCGCCATGATGGCGTCGGAGATCGGCGCTGACGTCCGGATCTCAAAGCTTTCAGGGCTGCTGCACGACATCGGCAAGGCCATCGACCACGAGGTCGAGGGCTCGCACGCCGTGATCGGCGCAGACCTGCTCCAGCGGCACGGAGTTCCCGCGCCCGTGGTGCACGCAGTGCGCGCGCACCACTACGACGAGGAGCCGCATACGATCGAGGCGCTGTTGCTGATCGCGGCCGACGCGATCTCCGCGGCGCGCCCGGGAGCACGCAGGGAGTCGCTCGAGGCTTACGTCAAGCGGCTCGAGAAGCTGGAAGAGATCGCCAACTCGTTCCAGGGCGTTCAGCAGTCCTACGCGATCCAGGCCGGCCGTGAGGTCCGGATCCTGGTCAAGCCCGAGCAGATCGACGACACGGCTGCTCAGCTGATGGCGCGGGACATCGCAAAACGGATCGAATCGGAGCTCAGCTTTCCCGGTCAGATTCGCGTCACCGTGGTGCGCGAGACCCGGGCTGTCGAGTACGCAAAGTGAGCAAAGGGGAGCTCGGAAACGGGCTCCCTTTTCCTTTTCTACGAGAATCTGAACGGTGAGTGACGGCGACTTTCGCATTCTGTTCGTGGCGGACGTTGTCGGCCATCCGGGCCGCGACGCGGTGAAGGCAATCCTCCCGAGCCTGAAAAAAGAGCTCCGGCCTCACCTCACCATCGTCAACGGCGAGAATGCTGCGGGCGGATTCGGCCTGACGACGAAGATCGCCGCCGAGCTCAAGTCGACGGGCGCCGACGTGATCACAAGCGGCAACCACGTCTTCGCCCAGAAAGAGTTCGTCGGCGAGCTGCCCAACCTCGACCGGGTGTTGCGGCCGGCGAACTACCCCCCGGCGGCGCCCGGACAGGGCTGGTGTGTGATCGAGGCGGGCGGCAATCAGGTGCTGGTGTTCAACCTGATCGGGCGCATCTTCCTCGACTCGCTGGACGACCCGTTTCGCGCGGCGGACTCCATTCTGGCCGCACACCCGGACCTGCGCCTTGCCTTCTGCGACATGCATGCGGAGGCGACCTCGGAGAAGACGGCAATGGGCTGGTACCTGGACGGCCGGGTCAGCGCCGTGGTGGGTACTCACACGCACATTCCGACCGCGGACGCCCGGATCCTGCCCCAGGGCACCGCCTACGTGACCGATGTGGGCATGGTCGGGCCACGGGACAGTTGCATCGGGATGGACAAGGAGGTCGTGCTCCAGCGGTTCCTCACCGGGGTCCCGAACCGCTTCGTGGTGGCGTCGGGACCCGTGACTTTCAATTCGGTACTGGTTACCATTGATTCTTCCAGCGGCCGGGCGACATCCATCCAGCGAATCGACCGTGAACATGTTTGAAGGGGTTCCAGCAATGTCAGCGGAGCGCGCTCCAGTAGAGGTGCTCAAGGTTTCGGCCACCTCGAAGCCGGTCGCAGTCGCGGGAGCGATCGCGGGCGTGATCCGCAGCAAAGGGCGCGTCGAGGTCCAGGCGATCGGAGCCGGCGCGATCAACCAGGCGGTGAAAGCAATCGCCATCTCGCGCGGTTACGTTGCCCCCGGCGGCCTCGACCTCGTGTGCATCCCGGCGTTCATCGACATCTCCATCGACGGCGAGGAACGGACTGGAATTCGGTTGCTGGTGGAGAGTCGCTGACGGCATCACAGACCAAATGCGGGGTCCCCGCGAAGTCACGCCGGAGGCTCTGACTTCGTGGGGATGAGGTCCTTCCACATCTGGACGATCGGATGCCAGATGAACTCGGCGGATTCAGAAAGCCTCGCGCGACGATTGCTTGCCGCCGGCTACGTCGAGGATTCGCTAGAGCGGGCTGATGTCGCGATTCTGAACAGCTGCGTCGTTCGGCAGGCCTCCGAGGACCGCGTCTACTCGAAGCTTCACGAGCTCAAGGAGTGGAAGACCCCCGAGCGAACGATCGCCGTCACGGGCTGCATCGTCGCCAAGGAGGGCGAGAACCTCACCCGCCGCTTTCCGCATCTCGACGCCGTGGTGCCGATCGGCGAGTACGAGCCGTTCGTTGCCGCCCTGGAGGCGCGGTACGACTACTCGCATGGAGAGGTCCTGCCCCACGCGGGCCGGACGGGAGTCAGCCACTTCGTTCGCGTGATCCAGGGCTGCGACCACAACTGCACGTTCTGCATCGTGCCGCGTGTCCGCGGGCGCGAGAAGCATGTGCCTCTGGAGGCCGTCGTCGCCGAGTGCCGCGCCGCGGTCGCCGACGGAGCCATGGAGGTCGTCTTGCTCGGCCAGAACGTCGACGACTACCAAGACCCGGATGGCGGCGGAGGTCTCGCTGCGCTTGTGCGCGAGGTGGAGAAGATCCCAGGGCTCAAGCGCCTTCGCTTCATGACCTCCCATCCCCAGGACCTCGAACCCGAGCTCCTCGAGGTCATGGCCGCCAGCAATGTGGTCTGTCGCGAACTCCAGCTGCCTGTTCAGTCCGGCGACGAAACGGTGCTGAAGCGCATGGCTCGCGGCTACCAGACCCGCCACTACCGTGCGATCGTCGAAGCTGCGCGGCGCCTCATGCCGGACATCGGCCTTGCCACTGACGTCATCGTTGGTTTCCCGGGTGAGTCCGAGCAGGCTTATCTCAACACGCGGGCTCTTGTGGAAGAGATCGAGTTCGACGTGGTGCACATCGCGATGTATTCGCCAAGACCGGGAACCTTCGCGGCGACGCGGATGGATGATGACGTTCCGCACGACGAGAAGTTGCGACGGCTCAACGACCTGCTTGCGCTGTCGCGCGAGATCGCGGGGCGCAAGACCGCTCGCTGGATCGGTCGCGACGCCGAGGTGTTGATCGAAGGCCGGGACGAGCTGAACCGACCTTATGGGCGGATCCGGCAGGGCAAGCGGGCGAACGTCCTGCGCGCGGGCGATATCGCGCCCGGGGACCTCGTGAACATTCGGGTGCTGCAGGCCACCGCCGGCCAGCTCACCGGATTGCAAATCCCCACGAACTCAGAGCCTGCGGCGTGAGTTCGCGGGGACCCCTGGGACCGGCCGCGTGACCATCCCCGCCACTCCGGTCATGAGGCAGTACCGGGAGGCGAAAGAGAAGCACCCCGACGGGATCCTCCTGTTCAGGCTCGGCGACTTCTACGAGATCTTTTTCGACGACGCGAAGATCGCCGCCCCGATCATGGGCGTGCAGCTCACGTCCCGACCGCTCGGAAAGTCCGGACGCGCTCCCATGTGCGGCGTGCCTCACCACGCCTGGCAGTCTTACGTTGGGAAGCTCCTGCGTGCCGGTCACAAGGTTGTGATCTGCGACCAGGTAGAGGCGGCAAGCAAGAACAGGATCGTCAAACGGGACGTGACCCGCGTGCTGACGCCGGGAACAGTGGTCGAAGACGCGTACCTCGAGCCCTCGCAACCGAACTACCTCGTCGCCGCCTGGACTCGAGGCCTGGAGTCCGGTCTCGCCGCGTGCGACGTTTCAACCGGAGAGCTGCTGCTCTGCCAGCTGCCGAAGGAACGGCTGCAGGCGGAGCTCGAGCGTCTTGCGCCTGCCGAGCTCCTGACGCCGCCTGACGTCGAGGAATACAGGTTTGACCCTGTGCGCGGCCAGCAGCGCTTGCGCGACCTGTTGGGCATCGCATATCCGGCGTCGATCGGCGCCGCGGACGCGCCACTTGCGGTCGGCGCCGCGGGCGTCGTGCTCGATTACTTGAAGCAGAACCAGGCGCGCGTGACGCCCGGCTCCTTCAGCGTCCGGACTTACTCGCCTGAGGCGACCATGCCGCTCGACGCCGCGACGGTGCGCAACCTCGAGCTTCCCGCGCTGGTCGGCCTGGTGGACCGAACGAGCACCCCGATCGGAGCGCGCCAGCTGCGGGCCTGGCTGGGCGCGCCTCTCCGCGACGCGGAGTCGATCGAGCTGCGCCTGGCTGCGGTCGACGAGCTGGTGTCAGCCCCCGACCTCCGGGACCGCATCCAGGCTGTGCTCAAGCCCGTCGGCGACCTGGAAAGGCTGGTGGCGAGAGTCGCGCAGGGACATGCGTCAGCTCGCGAGCTGGTCGCGCTGCGGCGTTCGCTCGAAACAATTCCGGCCATACACGACGCGCTGGACGGATGCGAGGCACTCGTGACGCGCCAGCTGGCAGGCAACGTCACCGCCGTTCCCGAGCTGGTGGAAACGCTTTCCCGAGCCCTGGTTGACGACCCGCCGGTCAACGCTCGTGAAGGCGGCGTCGTTCGCGCCGGTTACGACGCTGACCTCGACGCGATCTCCGAAGGTTCGAGTGCCGCCCGCGACTGGATCGGCAAGCTCGAGGCAGCAGAGCGAAGAAGGAGCGGGATCCGCTCTCTCAAGGTGGGTTTCAACAAAGTCTTCGGCTACTACATCGAGGTCAGTCACGCCAACACTGCGAACCTCCCCGACAACTACGTCCGCAAGCAGACATTGACCGGCGGAGAGCGCTACATCACGCCGGAGTTGAAGGACAGGGAGGCCATCGTCCTCAGCGCGCAGGAGAGGATTGCGGCGCGCGAGCTCGAGATCCTCCGCGACCTTGCCGAGGCGGTGGCGGTCGCGGCGCCATCAATGCGGAGCAGCGCGCAGGCGATTGGCATGGGCGACGCGATCGCGAGCCTGGCCGCGGCCGCTGCCGAGCATGCATGGCGGCGCCCCGAAGTGAACGCGGGACTGCGGCTCTCCATCAAGGGCGGGCGGCATCCTTTGGTCGAGCGCGGATTGCCCGCAGGGATCTTTGTCGCCAACGACCTGGAGCTGGACCCGGAGTCGGCGCAGATCATCATCCTCACCGGCCCCAACATGGCCGGCAAGTCGACCTACCTGCGCCAGGCTGCCGTGATCGCGCTGCTGGCGCAGTGCGGCAGCTTCGTGCCCGCGGAGCGGGCGATGATCGGCCTCGCGGACCGCGTGTTCACACGGGTGGGGGCGCACGACGACATAAGCGCGGGCATGTCGACGTTCATGGTCGAGATGACCGAGACCGCGTACATCCTCAACCACGCCACTCGATCGTCTCTGGTGATCCTCGACGAGGTGGGAAGGGGGACATCGACCTACGACGGTGTCTCGATCGCACAGGCTGTCGTCGAGCACCTTCACGACGCGCCGAAGCTCGGCTGCCGCACCCTCTTCGCGACGCACTACCACGAGCTGACGGCGCTGGCCGAGAGGCTGCCGCGAGTGCGCAACCAGCGTGTCGAGGTGCTCGAGGACGGCGACACGGTGCGTTTCCTGCACAGGGTCGTGCCTGGTGGGGCAGACCGCTCTTACGGGATTCACGTCGCAGCCGTGGCCGGCCTGCCATCGGGCGTCATCGCCCGCGCGCGCGACGTCCTGAGCGAGCTCGAGAGGCAGCGGCCACTCGAACCCGCCGAGCTGCAGCTCGGCCTGCCCATCGATATGGCCCCGGATTCCCTGCGCATAGAGCTCGAGGAGATGGACCCCGCCTCTCTCAGCCCGCTCGAGGCCCTCCAGAAGCTGTATCAGCTGCGAGCGAAGCTGACCCAATGATCCTGATGCTCGCGCCTGAGGTCGCTGACGCGATCGCCGCGGGAGAGGTGATCGAGCGCCCCGCGTCAGTCGTCAAGGAGCTGGTGGAGAACGCGCTCGACGCGGGGGCGCGCCGCGTGACCATCGATGTCCGTGGCGCTGGAAAGACCTCGATCCGCGCGAGCGACGACGGGACCGGCATCCCTGCGGACGAGCTGCAGCTCGCGTTCCTGCGCCATACCACCAGCAAGCTGACGAGCATCGCCGACCTGGCGGCGATCCAGTCGTTCGGGTTTCGCGGCGAGGCGCTGGCCAGCATCGCCGCGGTCGCTGACGTGGAATGCGCGAGCGGAGGGGCGAAGCTTCGCATCCGCGCGGGTGAGATCATCGACCAGGGAGGCGCGCCGCTCCTGCCCGGTGTGGTGATCGAGGTGCGCGACCTCTTCGCGAACGTCCCCGCCCGGCTCAAGTTTCTGAAGAGCGACGCCACCGAGGTCGCGGCGATCAAAGAGGTCGTCAGCGCCTTCGCGCTGCTGCATCCCCACGTCCGCTTCCACCTGACGATCGACAGTCGTGCGGCCCTGAGCAGCAGCGGCGATGGCGACCGGCGCCGTGCGATCGGCGCCGTCTACGGGCAAGCGGTCGCCGCAGAGATGCTCGAGTTGATCGGCATGCCCATTGTCTCGGGGGTGGTGAGCCAACCGCGCCTCAGCAGAGGGAGCCGCGACGGCATGGTGCTCGCGGTCAACGGCCGGCCGATCAGCGCGCGCTCGCTCGTCTACGCGCTCGAGGAGTGCTACCAGGGCCGGCTGGAGCGCGGCCGGCATCCTGTCGCCGTGATCGACGTCGGCATCGATCCAGAGCTGGTCGACGTCAACGTCCACCCGGCCAAGAAGGAGGTCCGTTTTCGCGATGAGGGCGCCGTCTTCGCCGCCCTGCAGCGAGCCGTCCGGGCCGCCCTGGATGGAAGCGATCCCTTTCGCTACCGCCCGATCGACAACGCCTCGTCGTTGGAGGCGGTCATCGCCGGCCCTCAGCTCACCATGCACGATGCCGGCGTCGCCATCGCTCCCGCGCCCGACACCAACGGACACGCAACCAACGCCGTGCTCCGGCCCGTCGGCCAGGCCGGTCCCGGTTATCTCGTGGCTGAAGGACCGCACGGCCTGGTCCTGGTCGACCAGCACGCAGCGCACGAGCGCGTCCTTTACAACCGGCTCCTCGAGCGGTTGCGCACGGGAAGCGGAGCGAGCCAGCCTTTGCTGATTCCGCAGGCTGTCGATGTCGAGCCGGCCCTGATGGCCGCCGCGTCAGACCATCGCCACGAGCTCGCCAACCTCGGCCTCGAGTACGAGGAATTCGGGCCGCGCAGCCTCCGGATCACATCGGTCCCGACTGAGCTGCCGTCGGGCCGTGCGACTGCCGCAATACAAGAAACGCTCGCGGCGCTGGCCGAGAACAGGGGCGATGGCGCGATCGAGGAGGCGGCGGCCGCTCTGGCGTGCCATTCGGCCGTGCGGTTTGGCGATGTGCTCGACATCGCGGAGCAGCGGCGCCTCCTTTCCGACCTCGAAGCCGCGGAGGAATCCGTCACGTGCCCTCACGGGCGCCCGACGAGACTCC
>JBKPCF010000117.1:0-32980 GCA_046727235.1 Candidatus Dormiibacterota bacterium | reverse complement strand
CGAAACGGGACTCGGCCGGTGAGCATCTCGTACGCGACCACCGCCAGCGAGTACAGGTCCGAGCCAGGACCCACTTGCCCGTCCTGCGCCTGCTCGGGGGACATGTACTCGGGCGTCCCCATCACGGTTCCGGTGGCGGTCAGCCTGCGCCCCGCGCCTGCGATCCTGGAAAGGCCGAAGTCGGCCAGGACTGGAGTGCCGTCCTTCCGCAGCAGGATGTTGCCTGGCTTGATATCGCGGTGAAGGACTCCACAGTGGTGTGCGTAGTCGAGGGCGGCACCCAGGGGTTCGAGGTACGCAAGAGCTCGGTCGAGGGGCATCGGACTGCCGAGGTGGTCGGCAAGAGTTCCACCTTCGGCCAGCTCCATGACGATGTAGGCGACCCCTTCCTCGCTCCCGAAATCGAAGACCTCGAGGATGTTGGGGTGCCGGAGGCGCGCGATCGATCGGGCCTCGCGCTGAAAGCGCTCGCGGTACTCCGGGTCCTCGGCGAAAAACTCGGGCAGCACCTTGATGGCGACGTTGCGGTCGAGGGCCGGATGGTACGCCCGATATACGGTTGCCATTCCGCCGCGACCGATTCTCTCGAGGAGCCGGTACGCGCCGATGTTGCCGCCCTCGCGGACGCTCACTGTAGCGCTCCGATCAGCGCGAGGAGGGCGATGCACGCGGGCCACGCCATGAGCGCGATGTTGAATATGAGAACCCCTGCGATCGCCTCGGTCGTGCGCGTGCCGGCGATCACCATCACTCGCCCACCGTGTATGCGCAGCCGCCGGGCTCGCGAAATCCGAGCGACTCGACACGCGATTGCCGGCCGTCTCGCGCGGTGAGGCCTTCCAGGACCCCCGCGTGGAACGAGCAGACGATGGGAGCTCGCCGGCACACTTCGGCGAACAGGCAGTTGCGGCATTCGATGCGTCCGCCTCGACCGATCTCATAGTCGGCGCCCATCTCGACGAGCGGCTCGAGCGCGTCGGGAAGAGCGATGAAACGCGGGCGCGCCAGGCCGCGTCCGAGCTGCCGCCCCGCCTCCTTGATCGCTGTCCGCCCGCCGTCGCTGCCGATGCTTTCGAACGCGCGCGCCAGCGCCTCGGCGAGGACGTCGTACCGGCGCATCGGGTGGCTGATCTGCACCGGGCCTGCGGTCAGGCGGTAGATCTTGGCCGGCTTGCCGGGCAGCCCGCGGCGTCGTTCCACCTCGAGGTAGCCAAGCGCCACCAGGCGCTCGAGGTGGTCGAAGGCGACGGAGCGGTGGATGCCGGCCGCGTGGGCGACGTCGTCGACGCTCCGCGCCTTGCGGTCGGCGTAAAAGCGCAGCAGGATGTCCCGTCGGGTGAAGTCGCGCAGCGCTCCGAGTGCTCGTTCCATATCAGGGGCCATGCTCACCAGCAGGTCGCCGGCGGAGGAGGGGTGCCCCGAACCGGCGGGGGTGCGCCGGTCGGGGCTGGGGAGGAGGGAAGGCACGTTCAGGCGGCGGTTTTGGCCGGCTTGCGCCGCCCGGCGACGAAGCCGAGCAGGACCAGGAACAGGGCCAGGAGCAGGGCGAGGGCCAGCCAGATCGCCGTTCGCCACTGCGAGCCGTCGTTGACCGACGCCGCGGCGACCATCGACTTCTTGGTCGCGCTGGTGCCAGACCCGGTGCCGGATTGTCCGGTTCCTGCGGTGCCGGCGCCCGCACCGGCGGTGCGGTTCTGGGTCGAGGTCCCGGCTCCGGCACCCGAGCCGCTGCCGGTGTTGCAGGTCGGAGTGGACGCGCCCGAGCTGCCGATCTGGGTCGGCGGCGCGGTCTCGTTCGCCCCGGCGGCGGAGGTCTGCACGCCGCAGTGCCCGACGTCGCCGTTCTGGCCGTCCGACTTTGCGCCCGCGCTGCCGGTGGACACGGTCGCGTTCTGGCCCGAAGGGCCTCCGGCCGACACGGTCGTCGGCTGCAAGCCGGCGAAGCCTGGAGGGGGGTTCGGCGTCTCGGCGGCTGCCACTCCCGCAGCCCAGACCACCATCGAGGCGGCGGCCAGGGCCAGGGCGGATGCGGCGGGTCTTAACATCTCTGTACCTCCGGTTTGTCGGGTTGCAACCCACTAAACCCTAATGAGGCGAGTTTGTCAAGGCCTTAGACGAGCTTTTTAGGCGGTCTCCCGGCGCTTGGGGGCCACGACCCCGAGACGGAGGTCTCGAACGACCACGCGGCGGGCTTTGACGGCGTACATCTCGGTGTCGGCGCGGCCCAGCAGGCTCACGACGTCGTCAGGGCGTTCGAGCTGCGCAACGCCAATGCTGAAATGGAGACCCGACTTTTCGGCCTCGGTCTGGATCCAGCTGAGCTTGGCCCGCGCGGCGTCGGCGACGGTGTCGGGAAGGATGCACACGAACTCGTCGCCGCCGTAGCGCATGATCAGGTCCTGGCCGCGAAGCCCAGCCTTGAGCAGCCCCGCGAGGTTCCGCAGCATTTCGTCACCCGCCTTGTGGCCCCGCTTGTCGTTGGCCTTCTTCAATCCGTCGACGTCGAGGAATGCCACCGCCAGCGCACTCTTCTGGCGGCGCGCGCGGTGGATCTCGCGGTCGAGCGCGGAGATGCCGGCGGCGCGGCGTAGGACTCCCGTCAGCTCGTCGAAGGCGGCCTCCTCGCGCAGCTTGAAGAGACCCTTGGTGGTGACCGAGGTCAGCTCGCGGGGGCTGAGCCCGAGCTCGTTCGCGATCGCCAGGCGGACCTGGGCGTCGCGGGAACGGCGGGCTTCGGTCCACGTGCGGCCGAACACGAGAAACCAGATCCCGAAGAGAAGCGGAAGCACGGCGAACGCGGCGAGCAGCGCCGCGTCGAGCGCGGACGGGACGACGATCGCCGTGAAGGGGATGGTGATGCCCCTGCCCGGCCCGCCTCCATCTCCACCGCCGCCGCCATGGCTGGACGTGCCGCCTGAACCACCCGATCCGCCTCCGCCCGCAGCCGGGCTGGAGCCTGGCGTCGGGGTGCCCAGGACCACCGGCACGGAGGGGGTCGGAAGCGTGACGGGCAGGCTCGGTGACGGAAGGGTGACGGGGAGGCTTGGTGAGGGAAGCGAAACAGGCAGGGTCGCTGACGGGAGGGCGACGGGCAGCGACGGTGAGGGAAGCGGCGTCAACTGCGGGAGCTCCGGCTGCACCCGACTGGCGGCGAGGCCGCTCACGGCGGTGAAGATCAGGAGCAAGCCGGCAAGTCCAATCGCGGAGACCCGGGCGACCCAAGGGTGGCCGGTCCACCGATGACCGTCCGCTTCTCGCGAACAGGTTGCGCCGCGGTGTCGCAAATCCCCCTTGCCTTGTGACGGGGATCGTAGTGAGGTCCCGAGTTCGGGCCCCTACTCGGTTGGGTAAATTTACTTATCGACTGGGTAAATTTTGCTTATCAGCGATCGATCAAAAGCCCCAGCGGTGTCCAGCTGTCCCAGTCCCAGATTGGCCGTTGAGGTCTCCATCCTCAGCCTGCGTTAAGTAGAGCGTCCAGCAACGCCATCCCTCTCAGCCGAATCCAAGGTTGCAGAACCATAGTCAGCCCATGGTCGCGCTCGAGCGAGCCTTGGCTGCAACCCTTTCCCGCCGCCGGATGCTCGCGGTTGGGGTCGGCCTTGCCTATTCGGGACTGTTGACGGCCTGCGGGCTGGGCCGAACCGGGTCGAACCCGGTCTCACCTTCCGCCATGACCACGGCCTCGACCGTCCCGGTCTCGACGCCGGCATGCGTCGTCACACCCCAGGAAACTGAAGGGCCGTACTTCGTCGACGAACGGCTCCATCGATCTGACATCAGGACCGACCCATCCGATGGATCGACGCGACCGGGACTCCCCCTGATGCTCACGTTCACAGTCGCAAGGCACGGATCGCCGTGCGCGGCGCTGGCCGGCGCGCAGGTCGACGTGTGGCACTGCGACGCGCTGGGCGTGTACTCCGACGTCGGCGCCGAAAATTCATCCGGCCGCCAGTTCCTTCGCGGCTATCAGCTGACGGACGCAAACGGAAAAGTCACGTTCACCACGATCTATCCCGGCTGGTATCGCGGACGCACTGCGCACATCCATTTCAAGGTCCGCACCTTCTCCGGCTCGCAGAAGACGTTCGAGTTCACATCGCAGATCTTTTTTGCCGACGCCATCTCGGACGAGGTTTACAAGCAGGCGCCTTACAGCTCGCGCGGCGCTCGTGACACGCGCAACGCGGGCGACATGGTCTTCACGTCGAACGACAACAGCGGCTCAAAACTGCTGGCAACCTTGACCCGCACGGGCAGCGGTTACGACGCCGGCTTCGCCATCGGCCTGACCAGCGTCTAGGCTCAACGACTGCACCGTCGGTGCTACGTTTGGCTTGGGGATTCCTCGGGCGCGTTCCGGGGATGGCGGTGGTTGTGGAGGGCAGCAGCCATGGGATGGAATCGCACACGAAGCGGAGTCAAGGCCACGGTTCTCGGGCTCACCGCGCTCGTCGCGATGGCACCCAGCGGGATGGCGTCTCCATCTGGCCCAGGCCTCTGGTCATCGTCGATCTCGGCGAAGAACATGGTCGTCAGCTCTCCGACCAGTGGAGGCGGATACGCCGAGCTGCCGCCCGTGGCCGGCGGCTGCGTCGGACCCAGCCCCAACAACTTCAACGCCAATCACTCCGAGTCGGAGCTCGCGGTGATGCCAGGCACCGAGACGATCGTCGGATCATCGAAGTTCTTCTTCGACAAGTTCTCGACCAACTACAACTTCTACGACGGCAGCTACACCATCGTCGGCTCGAACCACAGCAACAACATCATCCAGGGCTATGACTGCTCGACCACCCAGACCACGCCTGGCGTCCTCAACCAGGACATGCCTCCGAGCTGGACGAACACCACCGACCCCAATCTCGGCTTCGATACGCAGGGCCGCGTCTACCAGACCATGCTGCCGTTCAACGCGTTCTGGACCAACCTGCATCCGGACGGAGAGATCACCGTCTCGTACAGCGACGACCTTGGCGCGCACTGGGTGACCGGCAACGGTGGGCAGGCCCTCGAGCAGGTGCCGAACGCGAGCTCCAAGCAGCTCGGCCACGTCGAGGACAAGCAGTGGGTTGCGGTCAACCACTACCCCGGCAGCAGGTTCCAGGACCACGTCTACGCGACGTGGGACATCGTCGACGGCAACGTCGGCAGCACCGTCAAGCTGCGCGCGGCCGTCTCCCGCGACCGTGGCCTGACCTTCTCGAAGGCTGTGACGATCGTGTCGGCCTCGGCGGGTCAGCTGCGGGACCAGTTCAGCCAGCCGGCGGTGGATCCTTCAGGAGTCCTTTACGTCGCCTACACGAACATCGGCGTCAAAAGCACCATGGCCGACATGTACGTGACGAAGTCCGCCGACGACGGCAACACGTTCAGCACGCCGGTCAAGGTGGTTTCCGGCAACACGATGGGTGGCAGCGCGGTGCGCGTGACTAACACCACGTTCCGCGACGGCATCAACTTCGCGTTCGCCGTTTCGCAGGATTTTCCCGGGCACCTGTACATGGCCTACAACGACTTCAACGGGACGCAGTACAACGTCTATCTGATTCAGTCGGTCGACGGGGGCCAGAACTGGAGCAATCCTGTGGCCGTGAACGACGACATCACGTTCGGTCACGTCGCCGATCACTTCCAGCCCGCCGTGGCCGCCGGACCGGGCGGTGCGGTGGCGGTCGCCTTCTATGACCGCCGGGCCGCGTGCCCGTCGGACGCGAGCATCATCGCCCAGGACGCCGGGCGGTCCAACTTCTGCGTCGACGTGTCGGTGCAGGCCTACAAGGATTCCGGAGGCGGCGCGGTACAGGTCGGTTCCAACATCCGGGCCTCGAACTTCACCTGGGACCCGCAGCAGCCGGGCTTGCTGATCAACCCGGACGGGTCTACGACGGACCTGCAGACCCTGGGCGGGCTCGGCCAGATGGCCTGCGCGTCCCACAACGATCCGTGCCGGCGCTCGTTCCTCGGCGATTATTTCGGGCTGGCGGTGTCGCAAGGCAACATCTACACGTTGTCGGTCTCGACCCACTACCCGTCGAACGTGAAGGCCGACGATGGATCGACGCTCTACTACCAGCAGCAGGTGCTGGGCGCCATCAGCCGGTCGAGCCTGGGAATTTGAAGATCTAGGGACGTCCGTCAGACGAGAAAGCGGCCGTTCTCCATGATCTTCCGGCCGTCCACGGAGACGGTCGCGTGGGACGCGAGCGCGTCCACGTGCGACGGGCACTCCCAATCGGCGCCGGTCTCGAAGGCGTACGGATCGCCGAGCGCGACGTGGACCCCGGGAAACTTCTCGTCCTGAAGGAAGTTGCCGACGATCCTCGTGAGCCCGACGTTGGTCCCGATGGCGAACTCCCCTGCCCGGTTGGAGTTCGGGTGCTGCGCGAAGTACTCGCGGACCTCGCGCCCGAATTGCGCATCGGGCGTCTCGACAGACACGACGCGGCTGTCCTTGATCACGAGCCGCAGTGGCGGGGTGAGCATCCCGTATTTTTGGGCGAACCAGTCGCCGAGCTCCTCCGCCACGAGCACGCCCTCGACCGAGGCCGGACAGGTGAACGTCTCACCTTCGGGGAGGTTGCCCCAGCGGCCCTGCTCCCAGTAGCGCCCGTCGCATGGAATCCAGCGCAGATTCGGTGAGAACGTGGCGCGCAGCTCGGTGCCGAGCGACGTCTCGACCGTGATCGAGCTCGCCTCGCGCGTGATCTCGAAGACCTTGCGGGTCACTCGATAGATCTCGTTGTAATCGGCGGCCATCCCATCGACCATCAGCTGGTCGTCGATCCCGATCATGTGCCCGTGGCGGCAGCGCAGCTCGTCGGCCAGCAGCAGCAGCACCGGTTTTCTGAAGCCCAGCTCGCCCTTCAGTCCGATGCCGATGAAGAAAGACGCGGTGGGCTTGAAGCCGAGGATCTCGTCGACGAGCTGGCGTGGGAGACTCGTGATCGGGCGCTGGACGTGGTCCTCGATCGTCCAGCTCCGGAGCTCGGCGCCCGTGCTGAGAACTTCCTCTTCGATGGCTTCGGCGATCCCCCGCCTCGGCCGGTCGCTGATGACGAAGACGCGATCTCGCGGACCGATGGCCAGACACGTCCGCACGGCGTTTCGCGCACCGACCGCAAATTCCGGCCTCACCACTCGAATAGAGGTTAGCCACACCCCCGCTTCGACCGCTGCCGCGCGGCCTGAGCGCCGGTCAGCGAGCCGCGCCGTCGGCCGGCTGCTGGGCGCCCGTTGCGGCGACCGGCTCCTTGACCTCGAGGATCTCGCCTTCGATGTTGATCTGGATCTCGTTGCTGACGATGAACTTGCCATCGAGCATCGCATCGAAGCGCATCCCGAAGTCCTTGCGGTTGATCTGGGTCTCCGCGGCGTAACCGATGCGGTGCCCCATCCTCGGGTCGTTGAACTCGCCGTACCGGACGACGTTCAGCGTGACCGGCCTGGTGATGCCCTTGATCGTGAGCTCGCCGGTCACTCGGTAGCGGTCGCCCCCTACGTGCTCCGCCTTCGTGCTCTTGAACGTCATCGTCGGGTACTTGTCGATCTCGAGGAAGTTGGACGAGCGCAGGTCGTTGTCGCGCTGCTCGTTGTGGGTGCGGATGCTTGCGGTGTTGATGATTGCCGAAACCGACGAACGTTCGGGACGGTCGGGATCGATGTCGCCCGTCGCGATGACCTCGGCAAAGTGACCGCGCACGGTCATCATGCCGAGGTGCTTGGCCGAAAACTCGACCTGTGTGTGCATCGGATCGAACTTCCACTGCGCCATGAAAGAAACCCCTTGTTTAACCTGGAAGTGATCTGGGCCGAACCGGCCAGACGCCGTCATCGATGACTTAACAACTGAGTGGAGACTCCACTTATTTCAGGCGCAACCGATGTTTTCGATCCGGGCAGCTAGACTCGGGCTGCCATGAGCGACGAGTTTGTGCCCGGCCTCCGATACAGCTCAAGGGCTCAGGAGGTGTGGGCGCTGGTCATCGCCTCCTTCGCGCAGTGGGAGGAGCGCGCCAACCAGGCCTCCGCTGCGGCGGGGCTGTCGCCGGTGTCGGCATGGGCGCTGGTCCAGCTCGACCCGGAGCAGCCAATCTCGCAGAAGGAGTTGGCCGCCAGGCTGCACTGCAACCCGTCAACTGTCGTCGACCCGACGGACCGGCTCGAGGGCGCCGGGCTCGTCGAGCGCCGCGGCATGCCGTCAGACCGCAGGATCAACGTTCTGGTGGTCACGCCCCGGGGACGCAAGGTCCGGACCGAGTTGATCGCCCGGCTGCTCGAGCCGCCCGATGCCTTCCTGCGCCTGCCGGCGAAGGAGCTGACGCGCCTGCGCGACGCGATGGTCGAGGCAAACAGGAGGCCGGCGCCGACGGGAAGGAGGTGACGGTGCCGATGAGAGCGGTTCCGACCAGGCTCGGCGCGCGCACCAACCTGGCCCTGCTGGTTCTGCTCGCGGTGGCTTTCCTCACGGGTTGGCTGGCGTTTGCGTTCGCAACCGCGCCCGCCCGCTGGTCACTCGTCGTTCACGCCACCGGCGGGATCGCCATCCTCCTCCTGCTGCCGTGGAAGTCGATGATCGCGCGCCGTGGCGTGGCGAGACCGCGGCCGGGCAGATGGGCCTCGATCCTGCTGGGCGTCCTCGTCGTCGTATCGCTGGTCGCAGGGCTTGCGCACTCGACGGGTTTGCTCGTGGTCATCGGTCCGCTGACGGCGATGGAGTTCCACGTCGGCGCCGCGCTGGCCGCGATCCCGCTTGCCCTCTGGCACGTCGCCGCACGGCGAATCCGGATGCGCGGCACCGACATGTCGCGGAGAAATTTTCTCCGCGGCGGCGTGGTCCTCGGCAGCGCGGCCGCCACGTACGGAGCGAGCGAGCTCGTGGCTCGGGCAGCGCTCCCAGGCGGCGGGCGTCGCTTCACGGGCTCCTACGAAGCGGGCTCGTTCCAGCCGGCGCTGATGCCGGTGAGCTCGTGGATGTTCGATGCCATACCTCAGATCGACCGCGATTCGTGGAAGCTGCGCGTCGGCGGACGCGACCTGGGCTTTGACGAGCTATCGGCATTTGACGACCGCGTGACGGCGACGCTCGACTGCACCGGCGGCTTTTATTCGACGCAGGAGTGGTCCGGTGTACGGCTCGACCGCCTCCTGGGCGATGTGATGGGGACGAGCATCCGCGTCGTCTCGAGCACCGGGTACGACCGCCGCTTTCCCCTCGAGGACGCGCCTCGCCTTCTCCTCGCCACCCGGTTCGGCGGCGGCACGCTCGACGCCGAGCACGGATTTCCGGCCCGGATAGTCGCTCCCGACCGGCGCGGCTTCTGGTGGGTCAAATGGGTGGTTGCGGTTCACGTCGACGACCTGCCTTACTGGTGGCAGGCGCCTTTTCCAACGCAGTAAGGAGGCCGAGAACTGGCTCGTGCCACCTACCGAGGTCTCGCGCAAGCTCAAGATCCCAAAGGGTCATAGCTACCGGGTCTTCAACGCCCCAACCGGCTATGCCGGCAGCACTGCGGATGAAAGCGACAACCAGGTCGACGTCGTGTACCTCTTCGCGCACAACCGGGCCGAGCTGCAACAGGAGTTCCCCGCGGCGCTCCAAGCCCTGAAGCCGGGCGGGGCCTTCTGGGTCAGCTACCCGGCGGATGGGGAGGACCTCAGCCGCAACCACGGATGGGGCGTGCTCCAGGGCGCGAGCCTCACCGCCGCCGAGGACACAAGCCTCGACGACACATGGGAGGCGATGCGGTTCGCGCCCACGTCGGAGACGCCATCCGGCGCCATCCCCGCCGCCGACATGCTGCCCGTCGGGCGCCGCGCGGGCGCCGCGTTCCGAGTGATTCGCGCAGTCGCCTCACCGATCTTCCACCTCGTGTTTCGCTTCGACGTCCAGGGCCGCGAGCGGATCCCGAACACCGCCTACGTGCTGATCGCCAACCACCTCGGCTGGATGGACGCGATCAGCCTGCTGATCCTGTTTCCGCCTGAGCCGCGCCTCCACTACCTCGCGGACCCGACGTCGATGATGCGCAACCGCCCGCTGTGGGCCCTGGTGCGCGCCACCGGCGGCATCGTCCCTGTGGACAGGGCGCAGCACGGCAACCCGCTGCTGTTCCACCAGGTCGACCGGTGCCTCAAGGCAGGAGGCGTGGTGGCTCTGTTTCCAGAGGGAGATTTCGGTCCGCGCGAGGGTGAGCTCCTGCCTTTCAAGAAAGGGTTCGCGCATTTTGCGATCGACGCCGGCGTGGCGGTCCTGCCCGTCGGGCTGGCCGGGATGAAAGAGGTCTGGCTCGGCAAGCGCCTGTACGTCAGGGTCGGTGAGCCGATCGCGGCCGAGGGCAGGACGGTCGACGAGCTGGTGGCGCTGGGCGAGCGCGGGGTGGCCGCCGCGCTGCCGGAGTATCACGAACCCCACGGTCGCAAGCCGCTGCGCCGCTGGCTCACGGGCCTGTTCTGACGCCGGCGCTGCAGCCCTTGTCGATGCTCCCGACGGCGCGCATGCTACGGGCGGCGTGGCAACGTTGGATGCGGCAGGCGAAGGTGGTCCGGCGGCCAATCGATCCAGGCGCTGGGCGGCCTGGCGTGAATGGTGGTTGGCGGGGACGCCGTTCGACTGGGGCTTCGCCGCGCTCAGCGCCGGACTGATCGGAACCGGCTACTACCAGGCGTGGCTCACGCGACAAACTTTTCCGAACGTTCCCAGCTGGGCGGCCGTGCCCGTCCAGGCGGCGTGGTTGGCGCTGGCATTGTTCCTGGGAGCCGTCAGCGTCGCGGCGTGGCGGCGCGACGGCAACGCCCAGACGGCGGTTCCGGAGGGTTACGGCCTGAGTGTGGTCGGCCTTTTCACCTTCCTGGCGGGCATCGTCATCAACGGTTGGTGGCAGGCGGCATTCGGAACTGATTTCGGAGTCCCCGCGATCTTCAGGTTCCCGAACCTGCTCGAGATCGCGGGCGCCGTGTTGATCGTGGTCGGACCGATGCGCGCATCCGCGGCGCGCGGCGAGCTGGTGCTGGGGCCGACCGCGCTTGCCTCGGCGGTGCTGCTGCTGGCGGCCGTCACATTCTTCACCCAGTTCGACCACCCCTACATCGACCGGTACGCCACCACCGAGGTCAAGCTGCCACCCGCGACCAGCGCATTCGATCAGTTCAACCACCGCGAGGAGATCCTTGGCGCCCTCGGGCTCCTGATGCAGACGGCGACGGTGGTCGGCGTTGTCCTCTGGACGCTGCGCCAGAACCGGCTGCCGGCGGGGAGCCTGACCCTGATGATCACGGTCACCGCCTTCCTGACGGCCACCCAGCTCGGGAACTTCGACATGGTCCCGGTCGGCCTCATCGTGGGAGTTCTGGCCGACCTCGCGCTGCTGTTGACCGGGCCGCGCGGCGACCGGGTCCAGCGTGTCCAGCTCTTCGCCGTGGCCCTGGGCGGCCTCATCGCCGGCGTCTACCTGCTCTGGATCGGCGTGAGTCCCGGCACCTGGTGGCCTCCGGACATGACGTACGGCACCGTCCTCGCGTGCGCGATCGTCGCCGGCCTGATCAGCTATGTCCTTTTCCCGGGCGCGGACGCCGTGCGGGCAGCGTCGGTTCTGTGGCCAGCCCTCAGCCAGGAATCGTCGGCCGAAGCGCCGGACGTGACGGTGGACCGGGTCGAGCACGCGCTGAAGGTCCTGCACAGCACGCGCGACCTGGCCGACAACCCGCTCATCGGCATGCGCTGCGTCGCCACCAGGACGCCGGGCGAGCTTCGCAAGACGATCGAGGCCGCCATCGAGCATCTGCGGTCTTCAGCCTTCCAGCAGGACGCCCAGGCCGGGCAGATCCTCGACCTTTATTACGTGCGCCGGATCGGAGGCCACTTCGTCGTCGAGAGGCGGGTCGGCCTCAGTCGAGCGGCTTATTTCAACCGCCGGTCGTACGGGGTGCGACGCCTCGTGGACCGGCTGCGCGAGCTCGAGGAGTCCGCCTCCTCCGCCTGAGACTGGTCTCGCTTTCGTCTCCGACCTAGTCAAGACCCGGTCCAGACCCTGGCCGCACAGGTCTGCCCGAACCCTCCCCCTCGACGGCCCCAACCCGGGGTCGGAGGAGGAGCGAAATGTTCGGCAAGACCCGTCGTCCCGCAGTCACCGTCGAGCGCCTCGATGTTGCGGATCTCCACTTTGCGGACGTGCTGCCCGAGGGGCGGCACATCGAACTTCCCGGAAGGGGCACGGCCTTCGTGCGCCTGGCGGAGGGCCCCGCCGGGGCGCCGACCGTCCTGCTGCTTCACGGCCTGATGGCCACCGCGGACCTGAACTGGTCGCTGGCCATGCCCGCCCTGGCGGCGCGGTTCAACGTCGTCGCGCCGGACCTGCGGGGTCACGGCCGCGGCCTTCGCACCCAGCGCTTCAGCGCCGACGAGTGCGCCGACGACGTGGCCGCGCTCGTGAACGTCCTCCAGCTGGGCCGCGTGATCGTGGTCGGCTACTCGCTGGGCGGCCTGGTCGCCCAGGTCTTCGTTCGCCGCCATCCCGAGCTGGTGTCGGGGCTGGTGCTGTGCGCCACCGCGAGCCAGTTCGACGTCCCGACGGCCGGCGGCGCGGGGCGGCTGCTCGCGCGCGCCGCCCGAACGCTTCCCGAGCCGATTCGGCGCGCCGCCATGCTCACCCTTCTCGCTCCCAGGTCGGCCGGCACCGAGCGCGGCCGCTGGCTGATGAGCGAGGTGCGCCGCCACGACACTGTGGCGCTGCTCGACGCCGTCGCCGAGGCGGCCAGGTTCGACTCGACGCCGTGGCTCGGTGACAGCACCTGCGGCGCCGCCGTGATCGTGACCCAGGACGACCGGGTGGTCACGCCCGAGGCTCAGCGGGACCTGGCCAGGGTGCTGGGGCGCGGCTTCGTGTTTGAGCTCGAGGGCGACCACTTCGCCTGCATCAAGCGCCCTCACGAGTTCAATGAGCTGCTCGTGGCGGCGTGCGCCGGGGCGCAGGCATGACCTGGACATCGGGTGATACCGAAATTGAAACCGGGTCGAGACTGACACTGATATCGGCCCCGCGGGATGGTGGCGCCATGAAGCGCTTTCACGCACGACACCGGCTCGACATCGGCCCACGGGGCCTGGCCGCGGCGTTCGCGGCCCTGCCGGCGTCCGACCCCGAGCGCGCAGCCGCCGGCGTCGAGCACCTCTGGTCGGCGGACGCAACGGGGCTGGCCTGCTACTCGGTGCGCAGCGCCTTCCACCTCCTGCTGACCTCGCTCGATCTGCCGGCGGGGAGCGAGGTGATGTTCTCGGCGGTGACGCACCCGGACATGCCCCGCATCGCGATCCACCACGGCCTGGTCCCGATCCCGGTCGACCTCGACGTCGCGACCCTCGCGCCCCATCCCGAGGAGCTGCTTCGCGCCGTGAGCCCGGGCACGCGGATGGTGGTCGTGGCGCACCTCTTCGGCGGCCGGGTCGACCTGCGCCCGATCGTCGACGTCTGCCGCCGAAACGGGCTCCTGCTCGTCGAGGACTGCGCGCAGGCGTTCCGCGGACTGCCGCACGTCGGTGACCCGCTCGCGGACGTCTCGATGTTCAGCTTCGGCATCCTCAAAACCGCCACCGCGCTCGGCGGGGCGATGCTGTCCGTGCGCGATCCGGCGCTGCTCGCGCGCATGCGCGCCTGCCACCAGGGCTGGCCGCTCCAGGGACGTTCATCGCACTTGAAGCGGACCGTGCAGACCGCCGCCTTCGTCGCGCTGACGCGGCCGCTGCCGTACACGGTCCTGGCGCGCGTGATCCCGTCGCTCGGCGCCGACTTCGACCACTTCGTCAACTCGGCGGCGCGAGCGTTTCCGGCCGCGTCGACTATGGAGCTGGTGGAGCGCCTGGAGCAGCGTCCCGGCGCGCCGCTCCTGAAGCTGATGGCGCATCGCCTCGGCAACTTCGATCGATCGCGCCTCCTCGCCCGCGCCGCGTCGGGTGAGCGACTCGCCTCGATGCTGCCGGTTGGACTCCACGTGGGAGGCCTGGCGCCAGACCACACCCACTGGCTCTTTCCGGTCGCATGCGACCGCCCGGACGAGCTCATCCGCGCCGCGCGCCTCGCGGGTTTCGACGCGGCACGGTCGGCCAGCAGCGTGAAGCCCGTGCCGGCGCCGGCGGGCCGCCCCGACCTGGAGGCCCGTTGCGCGCAGGACCTCATGTCGCGACTCGTATTCCTGCCCGCGTATCCCGAGCTGCCGGAGGGCTCGCTCGAGGCGCTGGCAAGCGCCGTGGAGGGTCATCAGAACCATGCCTACGCCTCGAGCTGAAACGATCGACCGGCTGAGCACGGAGCGCCTCGACGTCGCCGTAATCGGGGGCGGGATCGTCGGCGCGCGCATCGCATACGAGGCGGCGCGCCTCGGGCTGCACGTCGGGCTCGTCGAGGCCGGCGACTTTGGCGGCGGCGCATCGAGCGCGTCGTCCAAGCTGGTGCACGGCGGCTTTCGTTACCTGCCGATGGGCGACGTCGCGCTGATCCGGCAGTCACAGCAGGAGCGCCAGATCTTCGTCGACCGGATCGCCCCCAACCTGGTCAGGCCGATTCCTTTTCTGCTCCCGGTCTACAAAGGCGGGTCGAAAGGTCCAGGCACGGTGGCCACCGGGCTGCTGCTGTACCGAGCTCTCGCGGGCCACGGCGGCAACGTTTCGCTCCTCAACTCCAGCGCGGCGCGTCACATGGTGCCGCCGCTTCGCACGGCCGGGCTCCGCATGTGCGGCATGTTCGAGGAGGCCGAGACGATCGACTCGCGCCTGGTGCTGGCGACGGTCAAGGGCGCCGCGCGGTCAGGCGCGCTGATCCTCAACCACGCGAAAGTCCTGGGCGTCGAGCTCCGACACAACCGCGGCGGCGTTGTCGCGGTCGACACGGGTCGCGACGGGATGCTCGAGCTGCGCGCGCGCCACGTCATCAACGCGGCGGGTCCGTGGGTCGACCACGTGCGCCGCCTGGACGAGCCGGATGCGGAGCCACTCGTCCGGCTGAGCAAGGGCGTTCACCTGATGCTCCCGCTCGACGGCGATTGGATGGCCGGCGTCGCGCTGCCACTGGAGGGCGGGCGCGTGGCCCTCGGCACTCCCTGGCAGGGCATGCTCATGCTCGGCACCACCGACACGCTCCACGCCGGCGACCCAGCGGACGTCACGGTCACGCGCGAGGACGTGAGGTGTGTGCTGGACGAGGCGTCCCAATATCTGCCCCACGAGCTGGTTCGCCCGGAGCGCGTGCGCTTCGAGATGGCGGGCCTGCGCGCGCTGCCGATCGCCGAGGGTGACACCGCCGCGGCGCGGCGCGGGCACATGATCGAAGTCAGTCACAACGGCCTGGTCTCGGTTGCCGGCGGCAAGCTGACCACGCACCGCCTCATCGCGTGCGATGCGCTACGCCATCTCTCCTTCCCCGACCTCGGGGGGTTTGCGGCCGACGCGAGGCGGTTGCCCGGCACGGGTTGGAGCGTCGAGACCGAAGAGCGCGTCGCTCTCGCGCCCGACGTCGCGGATCACCTGGAGCGTCTTTACGGCGACGAGGCGGGGCGCGTGCTGGACCTCGCGGCCATCCTGCCCGACGGACTCGAGCGGATCCATCCCGCTGGTCCGGACATCTGGGCCCAGGTCGACTACGCGTTCGAGTCGGAATGGGCCTGCACCGTCGAAGACGTCGCCCGCAGGCGCACCACGCTTTCGGTGCGTGGGTTGATGACGAATGAGACCGCGGAGCGCATCGAGCGACTTGCGTCATGCTGGCCGGCCTCGACACAGATCACCTGCGTCTAAGCCTGAAAAACGAGTGACCAGCGATCCGTCCGGCTTGCGCCCTTCGAACCGCTGGCCACTTCGGATCATTTCACGCGCTGGAAGATCCCGCAAGAGGGCGAAAGGTCGCCAGGCAACGCCGCGTAGCTGAATCAATAATCCGCAGGTTTCAGGCGTTGTAACCTCCATGGGGAACGTGCACGGGCCCCTCTACTCGGCCGGTCACCGTGGGCGAAATCGAACGTAGGCCCGCGCCTCTTCGTGAGGCGACGGTGGCTCAGCTCAGGAAGGCGCTGCGGTTGCTGACCGCGCCGCGCATCGCGATCGTGCTCGTGATCGCGCTGATCGCGTTTGCGCTGCCGCTGTCCGCCGCGTACGCGGCGTCGCTGCCGGATCTGTCGCAGCTGACGGCCCCGATGGCAACCGACACCACGATCTACGCGAACGACAACAAGACGGTGCTCGCGGACCTTCATCCGCCGGGGTATCAGCACTACTACGAACCCCTGTCGGCGATGGGCAACACGATTCCCGACGCCATCCTGGCGATCGAGGACCGCAACTTCTACTCGGAACCGGGCGTCGATCCCGCCGGCATCGTGCGCGCGGCGCTGGTCGACCTGAAAGCGCGCAGCACGGTCGAAGGCGCGTCGACGATCACGCAGCAGCTGGTCAAGGTCCGCCTTCTCGGTGATGAGCCGACGTGGCAGCGCAAGGCGACCGAGGCGGTGCTCTCGGTTGCGGCCGAGCGCCGCTACTCCAAGTCCGAGATTCTCGAGATGTATCTCAACGGCGTTTCGTTCGGCAACAGCGCTGTGGGCACGGCGGCGGCGTCGAAGATCTACTTCCACAAGACGACGAAGGAGCTCGACCTGGCTCAGGCCTCGTTGCTCGCCGGCCTGGTGCGCGGGCCTACGTTGTACAGCCCGTTCCGAAACTGGAGCGCGGCGAAACAGCGGCAGCGCGAGGTGCTGGACGCGATGGTGGAAACGGGCAGGATCAACCAGGCCGACGCTGACAGAGCGGCCAGAGAGGACATCAGCCCGCCGTCGCACATGTTCAAGCCGTCCGACGTTGTTGGCGCGCCGGGTTTCATCAGCTACGTGACGCAGCAGCTGCGCCAGACGTTTGGACCGGACGTGACCTACGCCGGAGGCCTGCGCGTCTACACGACGATGAACGTCACCCTCCAGAACCTGGGCCAGGCGGTGATCCGCGAAACGCAGCAGAGCCTGGCGTGGCGGAACGTGCAGCAGGGGGCGCTGGTCGCGTTGGACCCGATGTCGGGAGCCATCCTCGCCATGGTGTCCTCAGCCGACCCGAGCGCGAACGGCGGACAGTACAACCTCGCGGTATGGCCTCCGCGTAATCCGGGGTCGTCGATGAAGATCTTCACCTACACGGCGGCGATCAACAGCGGCCGCTTCACGATGACCACGCCGATCACGGATGAGCCCTTCAGGTACATGGACCCGGGTTCGGCGACCGTGTACCAGCCGCAGAACTATGACGGCAGATACCACGGCACGTGCCAGGTCCAGCAGTGCATCGGCAACTCGCTCAACATTCCGGCGGTCAAAGTCGAGCTCGGAGTCGGAGTCAGTGACGTGGTTGAGATGGCCCGCTTGATGGGCGCGCCGCCGTGGCAGCAGCACTCGGAGAGCAACTTCACCAACAACGACGCGCTGAACAGCTTCGGACCGTCCCTGACGCTGGGTGGTTACGGCGAGACGCCGCTGCAGATGGCGACGGGCGCCTCAGTCCTCGCCGCTCAGGGCGTGCTCCACCCGCCGTTTGCGATCGCGCGTGTCGAAAGCCAGGGCAAGACGATCTATCAGCACTCGGAAAAGGCCCAGCAGGTGATCGACCCCAAGGTCGCCTTCATCATGGCCACGATGCTGTCGAGGGATGCCAACCGAACGATGATCTTCGGGGCGAACTCGAAGCTCACGATTCCCGGATTTCAGGTGGCGGTCAAGACCGGGACCTCGGACAGCTTCGCGGACGCCTGGGCGGTCGGGTTCACGCCGCGCATCGCCGTCGCGGTCTGGATGGGGAACCCCGACTGGCGGGTCAAGATGACCGCGGGTTCGGACAGCTACTACGTCGCCGTGCCTGCCTGGCACGCGTTCCTCGAGCAGGCCCTTCCGGTGCTCGGGTCCGCGACCTGGTACTCGCCTCCCGACGGGCTGATCTCCGCGTACGGCAACTACTACCTGCCAGGCACGACGCCGTCGAGCCCGCCGTCAGCCGACACCGGAACCACCGGCGGCCACAGGAAGAAGAAAGGCTAGGGATCAGCCGCCCGCGTGACGGCGGACCGGATTCTCGAGCACGCCGATCCCCTCGATCTGAATCGAGACGACGTCGCCGGGCAACAGCGTGAAGTCCGCGGGAGGGACGATTCCGGTGCCGGTGAGCAGGACGCAGCCCGCGGCGAAGCTCTGGTCGCGGCCGAGGTAGCCGACCAGCTCGGCGATGGGACGCCGCATCGCGGAGGTCGTCGTGCTTGACTCGAAGACGGTCGAGCCTTCGCGAAGGATCTGAAGCGCGATCGACCGATCTGAGGGGGAGAAGTCCCACGCCAGCGCGATCGCGGGTCCAAGCGCGCAGCATCCGTCGAACACTTTTGCCTGGGGCAGGTATAGCGGGTTCTCGCCCTCGATGCTGCGCGAGCTGACGTCGTTCCCCACCGTGTAGCCGACGACCTCGAGCCTGCTGTTGCAGATGACGGCGAGCTCTGGCTCGGGGACGTCCCAGGTCGAATCCGAGCGGATGAAGATCGGCTGCCCCGGACCTCGCACCCTGCCGGGTGTGGCCTTGAAGAAGAGCTCCGGCCGGGCCGCAGCGTAGACGCGGTCGTACGGGTCGGAGCTCACAGCCTCGTCCGCGCGGGCCTCGAGGCTGCGCCGGTACGTCACACCCGCCGCCCAGACCTCCTGGCTCTCGATCGGCGCCTCCGGCGCGCCGTCCGGCGCTCGCGACTCGCGAGCGGGCTCTTCGACCAGCTCGCGGAGCTCTCGGCCGGACAGCTGGAGCAGGGAATCGATCGAGCGTCCTTCGAGAAGGCGCCACGTCCCGTCCTTCTTTATATATGTGTCGCCGTCCACCCTGACGAGGTGGGCGCCCGCACGCGGCACGGCCTCGAGGCTCAGTCCCTGCGCCACACCGAGCCGGTGGGGTACTCGAACTCGCGGATCGACTCCGGGCGCATCGTGACGCTGTATCCGGGTGCCTGCGGCGGAACGTAGCAGCCGTTGCGGATCACGACCGGGTCGACGAAGTGCTCGTGCAGGTGCTCCACGTACTCCAGGACGCGGTTCTCGAGCGAGCCGCTCACCGCGATGTAGTCGAAAAGCGAGATGTGCTGCACGTACTCGCACAGTCCCACGCCTCCCGCGTGCGGACAGATCGGGACGCCAAATTTCGCCGCGAGGATGAGGACGGCGAGGACCTCGTTCAGCCCGCCGAGCCTGCAGGCGTCGAGCTGGCAGAATCCGATCGCCTCGGCCTGGAAGAGCTGCTTGAAGATCACCCGGTTCTGGCAGTGCTCGCCCGTGGCCACCTTGATCGGGGCGATGGCGCGAGCGATGGTGGCGTGGCCCAGCACGTCGTCAGGGCTGGTCGGCTCCTCGATCCAGTACGGCTCGAACTCGGCGAGCATCCTGACGTTGGCGATCGCGTCGCTCACCTCCCAGACCTGGTTGGCGTCCATCATCAGCCGGCGGTCCGGCCCGATCACCTCGCGCACGATCCGGGCGCGCCGGACGTCGTCTTCGATCCTCTGCCCGACCTTCATCTTCACGTGCGTCCAGCCGGCGGCGACCGCCTCGCGCGAGAGGGCGCGCACCTTCTCGTCCGAGTAGCCGAGCCAGCCGGCCGACGTCGTGTAGGCGGGGTAGCCCGACTCGAGCATCTCGGCCTCGCGCCGGGCGCGCGTCGGCGCCATCCGCTCGAGCATCCCGAGCGCCTCTTCGGGCGTGAGCGCGTCGCTGATGTAGCGAAAGTCGATGCACGAGACGAGCTGCTCCGGGCTCATGTCCACGAGCAGCTTCCACAACGGCTTGCGCTCGACCTTCGCGTACAGGTCCCACACGGCGTTGATGAGCGCGGCCGAGGCGAGGTGGATCACTCCTTTCTCGGGGCCGATCCATCGCAGCTGCTGCTCGCCCGTGATCGCGCGCCAGAAGCCGCGCATGTCGGACGTGATCGCCCCGAGCGTGCGTCCCACCACGATCGGCGCGAGCGCGTTGATCGCCGCGACGCACACTTCCGTGCCGCGGCCGAGGGTGAACGTGAGGCCGTGGCCCTCGAGCCCGTCTCCGGCATCGGTCTTCAGGATCACGTAGGCGGCCGAATAGTCAGGCGACGTGTGCATGGCGTCGGAGCCTGCGAGCGTGCGCGATGTGGGGAAGCGGACGTCGTGCGCGGTGACGCTGACGATGCGGTGCACGGCCTAGCCCTTGACCGCACCGACGAGCAGGCCGCGCGCGATGAATCGCTCCAGCGCGATCGCCATCGCGATCACCGGCCCGATCATGATCAGGATCAGGACGGACATGTACCACCACTGCGGTCCACGGGTCGCGTTCTGCGCCGCGACCGTCAGGGGCAGCGTCTGCGCGTTCGCGCTGGTCAGGAACAGCGCGATCAGGTACTCGTTCCAGGCGAACACGAGCACGAACAGGAACGTCGCGACGAGGCCGGGCACGGCGAGCGGCAGGACGATCGACCTGAAGATCCGGTACGGCGACGCGCCGTCGATGGCGGCGCTCTCCTCCAGCTCGAGCGGCACGCTCTGGAAGTAGTCGCGCATCAGCCAGACCACGATTGGAAGGTGGGAGGCGACGTAAGCGATGATGAGCGCAGCCCAGGTGTCCAGCAGCTGGAGCTGCTGGAAGAAGATGTAGATCGGGATCACCACCGCGACCGGCGGCAGCATGCGCTGGGAGATCATCCAGAAGGCGATGTCGTCGTTGCCGACCGCTCGCTTGAACCGGCGGGCGACGGTCTGCAGCAGCAGCAAGAACAGCGCGAACCCGGCCAGCGCCGCCAGCGGCCATGGCCAGTGCACGGTCACGACCACGACGACCGCGAGCGCGACCGCTGCGACGAACGACGCGACCGCGCCCAACCGCACCTGGTAGCGCATGCGGACAAGGGCATAGGCGGCCATCGAGCCAAAGAGCACCGTAATCGCGGTGCTGGTCAGACCGACGACCACAGTGTTGATGTACGGCCGAGCCGTGTCCGCGCCGAGGTCGACAAAGATGTAGCGCCAGGACTCGAGCGTCGGTTGGAAATCCCGAAACGGGATGTAGAAGGGCCCAGCATTCACGGCGAGTGGTGTCTTGAACGCGGTGATCACAATCCAGTACAGCGGGAAGAGCACGACGAACGCCCAGGCGAGAAGCACCAGGTACGAGACGAACATCCCGGTGAACGACATCGAGGTGATTGAGACCGACTGTCGCTTGCGGAGAATGCCCATGTCGCTCAGGCCATCGCCGTCACGCGACGGCGAAACAGGTTCACGTACGCGACGCCAACGAAGGTGACCGTGATCAGCAGCATGTAGGCGACAGCGGCCGAGCCCCCGATGTCGAGGGCTCGCCAGATGGTGTAGGCGTGGAGGGTTAACGACTCCGTGGCGGTGCCTGGCCCACCATTGGTCAGCACGTTGGGCAGGTCGACGATCTTGAAGCCCTCGATAATTCTGATCAGCACCACAGTGGTGGTTGCCGGCAGGATCTGCGGCAGCGTGATCCTCCAGAAGACCTGGAAGGGGTTGGCGCCGTCGACAACCGCGGCCTCGACCAGCTCGTGCGGGAGGCTCTCGAGCGCCGCCAGCATCACGATGAAGATGAAGGGCGTCCACTGCCAGACGTCGCCGATCATCACCGCGATGCGTGCGCCCCACGGGTTGGTCACCCAGGACACGTCGGTCAGCCCGAAGTGCGCCCACAGCGGATACAGCGGACCCTTGCTCGTGTCGGTGAGCATCCGAAACAGGTAGGCGACCCCGACCGGCGTGATCATCATCGGGAGCAGGAAGACGACCCGGAAGAACCGGCGCGCCGGCAGCTGCTGCACCACAAGCAGCGCGAGGCCCAGGCCGAGTAGGTACTGAAGCGAGACGTCGACACCGACGTAGACGATCGTCACCACAAGCGTGCCGGGCCGACCGCCCGTGACGATGGTGTCGACGACCAACCACACGAGGCCCCCCGCAATGACCGCCGTGATAACCCTGCCGATCAGGCCGCCCAGGCTGCGATCCGGCCCGCGCATGTAGCGGACAAGCAGGAAAGCGAAGAGTCCGTAGATGGCGACCAGGATGCCAACGCTCAGCGGCGTGAGCGGCGCGGCATCCCCGAGGAAGTGCGGGCGATCGATGCCGACGACGAGCTTCCGGTAGTTGTCGAAGCCGACCCACTTGAGCTCCACGCCGCCCTCAGAGAAACCGAGGCGCGAAAGGGAAACGTAAAGCGACGCCAGCAGCGGAAAGATCGAGAACGCGAGGATGACGATCACCGCGGGCAGGATGAAGACCAGCGCGGCGTTCTGATCCAGCCTTGCGACGATCGGGCGCCATCCCGCGGCGGCGACTCGAAACACGCGTGACGACGTGACGCTGCTCATGCGGACGGCATCCTTCTCATCCGTTCGTGGTTCAGGGGCGTGTGGCGGCGAGGCTTGAGTCACCTCGCCGCCGCGATCTCTACTTCGTGACGCTCAGGCTCGCCTTGTAGGCGTCCACTTGCTTCTGGCGGCCGATTTCGTCCGTCTTCGTGTTCCACTGATCGGTCACCTGGGCCATGAATTTGCTTTGACTTATCTCGTTTGCCAGGAATTGTGCGAGGGCCTGGTCAAGAGCGATGCCTTGGTAGTACGCAGTCTGTGGGATCCGGAGGTCCAGAACCATGTTCGGGCTTTGCAGGCTGGACTGGATCGCCCCGAGGTAGTCCTTGGCCGCCTTCTCGCTCATGCCCGAGTCCAACCACGGCTTGAGATTGTTGAAATGAGACAGCCTGTACGGGTTGAAGCCGGTCTTGCCGATCGTCACGTCGACGCCCGACTGCGCGGGTTGCGACATGTAGGACAGGAAGGCGAAGGCGGCATCCTTGGTCTTGGCCGGGGCCGCCTTGTTGATCGCGCCTGACCAGCCGCCGAATGCGGCATACGGCGCGTGGTTCACCCCGTTGATCGCGTAGGGGCACGTGGTCGAGTTGCAGTCCACCAGCTGTCCGCTGGCGCGGTCGAGGACACGCTTGGAGCCGGGCAGGATCACGGCGCCGACTTTGTCCTGCACCGTGGATTGAGTCTTGTCTACAGCCAGCGGGCCGATGTCACCCCAGTCCATTGACAGCGCGCAACGACCGGTCACGAAGAGGCCGCGGGTGTCGCCGACGTCGTCGTTAATCTGGTCCGGAGGACCAAGCTTGGAGATCTGCTTGTAGGCGTCGGCGGCGGCTGCCGCACCCGCTGTGTTCGTCAGGGGCTGCATGTTGTCGAGGTTGAAGAAGGTGCCCTGCTTGGTTCCCTGGCTCTGCAGGAAGGAGGCGGCGACCGAGAAAAACATCCAGTAGGACTGCGCGCTGCGCTTGTTGGCTATGCAGGAGCCGAAGTCGGGCTTGCCATCACCGTTGAGGTCTTTGCCCTGGAAGTGCTTCGCGATGCTGATGTAGTCGTCCCACGTCTCGGGCGGCTTCAGTCCGTCCTTCTGAAGAAGGTCGGTGCGGTAGTAGACCATCTGGAAGTCGCCGTCGAGGGGGATCGTGTAGACCTTGCCCTTGTACGTCGCACTGAAGTCGCGGAAGAACGGAGCGATGTCGTTCCACTGGAGGGCTGAGTCGTTCTTCACCCGGTCGCTGAGGTCTTCCAGGTATCCGGGCGTGGCGTAGTCCGCCATCCACTGCGGGTCGAACACGAATGCGTCATAAGAGTTCGTCTTGGTCGCCATGTCCGTGAGGACCTTCTGATAAAGGTCCGAGAACGGCACCGTGATGACCTGCACCTTGGCGCCGGTCGCCTTCTCGAAATCCGGCGCGCGCCGCTGCAGGGGTTCCGCGATCTGAGGACCGGTGAAGGTCACCACCCGGATCGTCGTACCGCTGAACGTGTTGTTGGATGAGGTGTTGTTCGACCCGCTGGTACAGGCCGCAATCAACCCCACCCCAACCATCAGGACCAGGGCTCTCGCCAGGAGTCGGTTCATCTCGCTTTCCCCTCGTGAATTTGCGCAACGCCGCGCCTGGCCAGGCTGCCAGACCGCCGGCATAATCCGATGAATATGGGATGTTTAGACCCTTCTGGGCCATTTGTCAAGGCTGGAACTGCCTAGTCATCGGATGTCTACCCGCTCAGGCGGCGGTCGCGACATCCACGCTGAAGCGGTCAAGCACCCCGTGGAACATGCTCACGAGCAGCGCCACGGGCGCCAGCGAGACGATGAGCGCCGCGGCTGCGGTCGGCCACTCGAGCTCGCGCTCGAAGGTGAAGAAGTCGCTCATGGCGACCGGGATCGTCTTGATATCGCCGGAGGTCAGGATGAGCGGGACCAGCAGCATGTTCCAGTCGATTACGAACAGCACGATCACGGTGGCGGCGACGCTCGGCGCGACCAGCGGCAGCACGACGCGCCCGACGATGGCAAGCAGGCCGGCACCGTCGAGAACCGCCGCCTCCTCCCATTCGGTCGGCAGCTGGGCGATGGCTCCGTGCAGGACGAACACCGCAAGGGGCGCTGTCACCGCCGCTTCGCTCAGCACGACGCCGGCGAACGTGTCGAGCAGGTGCGTACGGCGCATCAAGTCGCTGAGCGGGATCACGTAAGCCATCACAGGCAGGCTCGCGAGGACGAGAAATCCCTGCCCCACCGCGCGACCGGCACCAGACGCCGAACGCGCAAGCGCGTAGGCGGCAAGGTAAGCGGCGGCCACGGCGAGCAACGCGGCGCACGCCGCGGAAAGCGTGCTCGTGACGAGCTCCTGAATGAACGCCGGCTCGGCCACACCGATCTCGAGAAAGTGCTGGAGCGTCAGCGGCCCGGTCCACGACGGTGGGTGCGTGTTGTTGTCGGGCTGAAGTCCGAGGGAGGCGAGCGCCGTCCACGCGAGCGGCGTCAGGAACGCGATGAGCGCGGCCGCCAGCAGTATGTTTCGAGGCGCCGCACCGCGCCGCGTTCTCATTCGGTCGCGCGCTGCCTCGCGAGCCTGAGGTACACGACACCGGCGGCGAGCACCCCGGCGGCGATGAGCCAACCCGCCGTCGCGCCTGGCGGCCAGTCGTTGGTGACGAAGGCCCGGCTGTAGCTGTACAGCGCCGGCGTCAGGGTCGCGGTCCCGGGGCCGCCTCCGGTCAGGATCAGCACGCTGTCGAAGGTGCCGAACGCGAGGCCGACGAGGAGCATGGTGATCGTGAGCAGGAGCGGTCGCACGGACGGGATGGCAACGTTCATGAGTCGCCCGAACCATGTCGCCCCGCTGAGCGTCGCCTCCTCCCATCGCTCCCTCGGGATCGAGGCGAGGCCCGGCAGCAGCAGAAACGTCACAAACGGCGAGACGCGCCACACCTCGACCGCAATCGCGGTCGAGAGGGCGAATCGCGGGTCACCCAGCGGCGACGGCACCTCGGGCCGGCCGAGCCAGCCGAGGGCGAAGTTCAGGATGCCCGTCGCCCCGCCGAGAAGGAAGTGCCACATCACGCCACTTGCGATCGGGCTGACCAGCCACGGGACCAGGAGGAGGATTCGCCACAGCGCGCGGCCGCGCATGGGAAGGCGCAGGACGTAGGCCACGCCGAAACCGACCACGAGCTCCAGGGGCACCGCGACGCCGGTGAAGATCGCGGTGTTGCGCGCTGCGGCGGCGAACTGTGGATCGCCCACGACGTTCGCGTAGTTGTCGAGCCCGGCGAACTTCACGGTCGTGCTGAAGGGCGAGTAGGTCGAGAACGTCGCGATGAATCCGAGCAGCGCCGGCAGCAGCAGCCATCCGGTCAGCAGGATCGCGAGGGGAGCAAAGAGGAACAACCGGTCGCGACGGGTCAGCGTCACGCGACCACCGGCTCGGGTTGGGCTATTTCGTTCCGCTCACGCCGCCGTCCACCACCAGGCCCGATGCCATCACGAATCGCGACTCGTCGGACGCGAGGTACAGCGCCGCATGCGCCACGTCCTCGGGGCGGCCGAGCTCGTTGGTGAGCTGGCGCTTGCGAATCGCGGCCATGCCCTCCTCAGGGTCGGCGTAAGACTCCTTGAGATATCGCTCCACGAAGGGGGTGAGGATCGTACCCGGCAGCAGCGCGTTCACGCGGATGCCGTGCGGCGCCAGGTCGACCTGCATCGACTTCGTCATCGAGAGCACCGCGCCCTTCGACGCGGCGTAGGACACGCGGCGAGCCAGACCGATCTCGGCGATGCACGACGACATGTTGATGATCGAGCCCGAGCGCTGCTTGATCATCTGGGGCACGACCGCGCGGGCCATCAGGTACACGCCTCTCACGTTGACACGCATCACGCGGTCGAACAGGTCGGGTTCGGTCTCCAGGACATCGCCGACGCCGCCGATCCCGGCGTTGTTGAAGAGCACGTCGACTTGCCCGAATCGCTCGACGACGCGGCCGGCCAGGGCTTCGCCCTGCGCCTGGTCGGTGACGTCGACCTGCTCCGCCACAGACTGGCCGCCGGAAACGCCGATTTCTTCGACCGTCGCCCGCGCCGCGTCCAGGTCGATGTCGGCCACCACCACCCGCGCACCCTCGCGCGCGAAGAGCCGCGCGCTGGCCTGCCCGATGCCCGAGCCCGCGCCCGTGATCATGCAAACCTTGCCTTCAAGCCTGCCCATGCCAGGCTTAATATGCTGAAGCTCCGATGTTTGTCAACCCACCGTATTCGCAGACCGTCACGTTTTCAGCCATATGGCAATGAACGTCCGACCTCTGGCGGGGAACGGGGCTCGGCGAGGGCGTAAGGGCGATCGAGCCCCCAGCGTCACCGACGACGCGATCGACAAGATCCGGGAGCGCATCGTCTCCGGCGCGTGGGGCCCCGGCGACCGGCTCCCCAAAGAGAGCGAGCTGGCGGCGGAGCTCGGGCTGTCGCGCAACTCCCTCCGCGAGGCCGTCCGCGCGCTGTCCCAGCTGCGAGTCCTCGAGGTCCGCCAGGGCGACGGCACCTACGTCAGCAGCCTCGAGCCGGGGCTGCTCCTGGAGAGCACCGGGTTCGTCAGTCACCTGCTGCTCGGGGAGACCGAGCTGGAGCTGTACGAGGTGCGCCGGATCCTGGAGGCGGCCGCGGCCTCGCTCGCGGCCTCTCGCATCGACGGCGGCGAGAAGGTCGAGCTGACCGAGAGCATGGATCGGATGGGCGAAGCAACCACGGTGGAGGAGCTCGTCGAGGCTGATGTCGCGTTCCACGCCGTGGTCGCCAGAGCGGCCGGCAACCCCGTGCTCGCGTCGCTTCTCACGAGCCTGGCCACCAGGACCATGCGAGCCCGCCTCTGGCACGGACGCACCGCCGACCGCGCGCTGGACGAGACGCGCGCCGAGCACCGCCGGATCTACGAAGCGATCATGGCCAGCGACCCGGAGCTGGCGCGCGCGGCGGCCACAGCGCACATTGCAAGCAGCGAGCGGTGGCTGCGAGGCCAGCTCGCGGCGGGAATCTCCTCGTGATGAAGAAGATGCTCGAGCATTGAAACAGGGCCCTCTTGGCCGCACCGGTCTACAGGTGACGCAGCTGGGCCTCGGCTCGGCGCCACTCGGTGGCCTGTTCGAGGCCGTCTCTGACGACGAAGCGCATCGTGTCGTCGAAGCAGCATGGAAGGCCGGCATTCGCTTCTTCGACACCGCGCCGCTATACGGCCACGGCCTGGCGGAGCAGCGCTTTGGGGCGGTGCTGCGGACCAAGCCGCGCGACGAGTTCGTGATTGCAACCAAGGTCGGCCGGCTGCTGCGAAAGGACGCGCCACCCGAGCCAGGGCAGGCGTACAAGGGAGCGCCCCCGGTCAACCCGGTCTTCGACTTCTCGTACGACGGGGTGATGCGGTCGGCCGAGGAGAGCCTTGTTCGGCTCGGGTTGGATCGCATCGATGTGCTGCACATCCACGATCCCGACGACCACTACGAAGAAGCGCTCAGTGGCGCCTACCGCGCACTCGACCGCATGAGGTCGGAGGGCACGATCAAAGCGGTCGGAGCCGGCATGAACCAGGCGGAGATGCTGGCTCGATTTGCGCGCGAGGCCGATTTCGACTGCTTTCTCCTCGCGGGCCGGTACACGCTGCTGGACCGGATCGGCCTCAAGGAGTTGCTTCCGCTCTGTGTCGAGAAAGGCATTGCGATCATCGCCGGCGGCGTGTTCAACAGTGGGATCCTGGCCGACCCTCGGCCGGGGGCGACGTACAACTACCAGGCCGCGCCGCCCGCACTAGTGGAACGAGCCCTCGAGCTCGAGGCCGTCTGCAATCGCCGCGGAGTCGACCTGAAGGCCGCCGCGATTCAGTTTCCGCTGCGTCATCCCGCCGTCGCTTCCGTGCTGACCGGCTGTCGCTCGGTGGCCGAGGTGGAAGAAAACGTCCGGATGTTCGAGACGCCGATTCCGGACACACTCTGGGACGAGCTCGACGCGTGATCGTCGATTCGCACCATCACTTCTGGGACCCTGCGCGCCGCGAGTATCCCTGGATGGGCGAGGAGATCGCAGAGATCCGGCGACCCTTCGGCCCTGACGACCTGAGGCCGCTGCTCGATGCCAACGGCGTCGACAGGACCGTCCTCGTCCAGACCGTTTCCAGCCTCGACGAGACTCGCGAGTTTCTGCAGATCGCCGCGAGCAACGACTTCGTCGCCGGAGTGGTCGGTTGGGTGGACCTCACCGACCCGGAGGTCGGGACGCAGATCGCCGGGCTGCGCGAGGGCGCCGGCGGCAGCCACCTCGCCGGCATCCGGCACCAGGTCCACGACGAGCCGGATCCACGGTGGCTGCTCCGCGACGACGTTCAGCGCGGCATCGAGGCGGTCGGTGAGGCGGGGCTCGTCTACGACCTTCTCGTGCGCACCCGAGAGCTGCCGGCAGCAGTGGACACGGCCCGGCGCCACCGCGAGATGCGGTTCGTGATCGATCATTCAGCCAAGCCGCGCATCGCGGGCGGCTTGATGGATCTCGGCTGGGAGGAGGCGATGGCGCCCCTGGCCGACCTGCCCAACGTTGCCTGCAAGATCTCGGGCCTCATCACCGAGGCCGACTGGAAGCGGTGGACCGAAGAGGACCTCGAGCCTTATGTCCGGCGCGTCCTCGGCTGGTTTGGCTCCGAGCGGTGCATGTTCGGCACCGACTGGCCGGTGTGCCTGCTCGCCGCCTCGTACGAGCGCGTCGTGACGACGATGCGCGCGCTGATCGGCGATGACGAATCGGTCTTCGGAGGCACCGCGGCCGGCGTCTACGGCATCAGATAGACTCGAAGGAGCATGCGGAGATCGATGGCCGCCCGCATTCTCACGTGGAGACGCGCAATCGATCACGGCCGTTGCGCCAGCTGCCTCTGTACTTAGCCGGACTCCCGTCTCAAGTCCGACCAAGTTACTGCGCATGGAGGCATGCATGAGCGTCACCGACGAACTCGTCCGCAACAACGAGACATACGCCCGCTCGTTCAAGAAGGGCGACCTGCCGCTGCCGCCGGCCAGGCAAGTCGCCGTGCTCGCCTGCATGGACGCCCGTCTCGACGTCCACAAGATCCTGGGACTGCAGGAGGGCGACGCGCACATCATCCGCAACGCCGGCGGCGTGGCGACCGACGACGCGATCCGCTCGATCGCGATCTCGCAGCGCCTGCTCGGGACCAAGGAGGTCATCCTGATCCACCACACGGACTGCGGCATGCTCACCTTCACGGACGACGACCTGAAGCGAAAGATCGAGTCCGAGGTCGGAATCCGGCCGGCCTTCGCCTTCGAGGCGTTCAGCGATCTGGAGAGCGACGTCAAGCAGTCGGTCGCGCGGATCAAGGCCAGCCCTTTCATTCCCGACAAATCAAGCGTCCGCGGTTTCGTCTACGACGTGCGCACCGGACGGCTCAACGAGGTGGGGGTGCCGGCGACCGTCTAGCCCGCCGGCTCCCATCGGGGGCGCAGGTCGGCGGCGACCGCGTCGACGGCATCCACGAACTGCTGGATGTCGTCCTCGCGCATCGGCGTCGACAGCGCCCCCATCCCACGCGGCGACATCAGGACGCCGTTGTTGACCAAGCCCAGGAAGAACTCGCGCGAACGCTTCTTGTCGGCAGCCGCCATCGTTCGGTAATCCACGACCGGCCTGTCCGTGAAGTGGAGCGCGAGCATCGACCCGGCGCTGTTCACCTGCACCGGGATCTCATGCGACGCGAACACTTCGCTGAGCTGCTCGCACACGCGCGCACCCTTGCGGTTGAGCTCCTCGTACACGTCGGGGGTCAGCTCTTTCATCGTCGCCAGGCCGGCCGCCATTCCGAGCGGGTTGCCGTTGTAGGTCCCACCCTGCGCGATGTTCCTCTCCCGCCGCGGGTCGAGCATCTCCATGATGTCGGCCCGGCCGCCGAACGCGGCGACCGGCAACCCGCCGCCGATGATCTTGCCCAGCGTGGTGAGGTCCGGCGTCACACCGTAAATGGCTTGGGCGCCGCCGGGAGCGACCCGAAACGAGATCACCTCGTCGAAGATGAGGAGGATGCCGAGCTCGCGGGTGACTGCTCGCAGCCGCTGCAGGAACTCGTCGGTGGCGGCGATCACACCCCCAGCGCCGATGATCGGCTCGAGGATCACGGCGGCGAGCTGTACGGCCTCGCGCCTGATGCTCGCCTCGGCTGCGTCCGGGTGGTTGAACGGCAGCACGACCGTGTTCTCGACGACCCAGCCCGGGGTGCCGATGGAATCGGGCTGCGCGATCGGGGCGTCAGGCGGGCCGGCGTCCGCCACCACCGGGTGCGTGCTGACCTCGGCGTAGTCATGCGTGCCGTGGTAGCCGCCCTCCATGCGCGCGATCTTGGGCCGGCCCGTGAAGGCGCGCGCCAACCGCATCGCGAACATCGTGGCCTCGGTGCCCGAGTTGCAGAACCGGACCGCTTCCAGGCTTGGCACCCGCTCGCAAAGCAGGGTCGCGAGCTGAACCTCGATCGGGTTCGCGGCCGCGAAGCCGGTGCCTCGGACGGCTTGTTGGCGGATGGCCTCCACGACTTTCGGATGGGCGTGGCCCAGGATCATCGCGGTGTAGTTGCCGAGCATGTCGATCCGCTCGGTCCCGTCGACGTCCCAGACGCGGCAGCCGTCGCCGCGCTCGATGTAGAGGGGATACGGCTCGAAGTACGTGGTGGTGCGGGTGGTGCCTCCGGGCATGACCGCGACCGCCTTCTCGTGCATCGAACGCGATGAGGGCGTGGTCTGGCGATAAACCGCCTCGGGGTCGTCACGCAGCGCGCCAGAGGTCACAGCGCGGCCAGCTTGCGTTCCAGGGTCACGGGCTCCCGGCGCGCGGCCGACTCGACAGCGGCTTCCATGAAGGCCATGGTGCCGAGATTTTCCTTGCCGGAGCACTCGGGCACCCGCCGCTCGTGGATCGCGCTCGCGAACTCGGTCAGCGTGCCCGCTCGGTCAACTCGCATCTCGGGCAGCCGCGGCGCCCGGGCCCGCCCACCGCGAGGCCGGACGATCACGCGGTCGGCCAGGGCCCCGTTGTCATCGCGGCTGGTCCAGAAAATCTCGCCGCGCTCGAACTCCATTCGCCACTCGCCCGCCCATGGTGTGATCGGGCCTGCGCTGACCCAGCTTCCTCGATAGCTGACGACGACCTCGCCGAAGTCGATGTTCGCGATCGCGGCCGAAGGACCTGTGAACGCGCTCCACTTCGGATTCCAGGCTTCGCAGAAGATTCGGTCCGGCTCTCGATGGAGGATGTATCGCAGCAGGTCGAAATGGTGGATCGACATGTCGACCAGCAGGGGCTGCTCGTCGTGGTGGTGTCGGGCGCGTCCGCTTGCGCTCGCGGCGGAGTACCGGCGAAAGTCGATCGACACCGCGTACAGGTCGCCCAGCGCCTTCTCCCGGAACAGCCGCGCCACCGTGCGACTCGCCGGAAAGAAACGGTAGTTCTGACTCACCATCAAGACCACGCCCCTGGCGGCGGCGAGGCCGACCAGCTCCTCGGCCCTCACCAGGCTCTCCGCAAACGGCTTCTCCACCAGCACGTGGAGCCCCGCGTCGACGGCGGCGCGCGTTACGGGAGCGTGACCCGGCAGCGTGGTCGTGACCAGGACCGCCTCCGGCCGGGTCGCAGCCACCGCCTCCTTCAGCGATTCGAAGCGGATGTTCTTCGACGCGGGGACTTCGGCCGCGAGCTGATCGAGGGAGCGCGGATCGGAGTCGACGTAGCCGACCACCTGGACCTCGGGCACCTCCGGCATGACACGCCAGGCCCAATCGCGTCCCCATCCGCCGAGCCCGACCTGCAGCAGCCGAAGCGGTCCCACGGTTTCGGCAAGAATAAGACAGGTCGTGAAGCCCATAAGCGAGATCGGGGCCGCCGTGGTGGGCACAGGATTCATCGGCGTCGTCCACGTTGAAGCGTTGAGGCGATTGGGGGTCCAGGTCCACGGCGTCGTGGGCTCGAGTCGGGAGCGCGCGGCCGCGCGGTCGCAGGAGCTGGGTCTGCCACCTGCGTACGCGAGCTTTCAGGCGATGCTCGACGACCCGCGGGTCGAGGTCGTGCACATCACCTCACCGAACCACCTCCACCACGAGCAGGCGAAGGCCGCGGTTGAAGCCGGCAAGCATGTCGTGTGCGAGAAGCCGCTGGCCATGACCTCGGCGGAGTCGGCCGAGCTCCTGGAGCTGGCCGAGCGCAGAGGGCTGGTGCATGCGGTGAACTTCAACATCCGCTTCTATCCGACCAACCAGCACGTCCACGGGATGATCGCCGCGGGTGAGCTCGGGGACGTGCGTCTGGTGTCCGGCCACTACCTGCAGGACTGGCTTCTGCTCGACACGGACTGGAACTGGCGCCTCGAGCCTGAGCTCGGTGGCGAGCTCCGCGCCGTGTCCGACATCGGCTCCCACTGGATGGACCTGATGACATTTCTGACCGGACGGCGAATCGCCGGCGTGATGGCGGACCTGACGACGTTCATCAAGACGCGCCACAAGCCGGCCGGTCCGGTCGAGACATTCGCCACCAAACGA
>JBKPCF010000116.1:0-8507 GCA_046727235.1 Candidatus Dormiibacterota bacterium | reverse complement strand
GTCGGCGGCGGCCGCCGTCGCTTAGGCCTGCGGAACCAGCAGGGTTACAGGGTTTTCCAGCAGTCGCTTGACCTCGGCCATGAACTGGGCCGCCGTCGCGCCGTAGAACACCCGGTGGTCGACCGACAGAGTCATGCGCATTACCTTGCCCGGCAGGACGCTGCCGCCCTGGACGACCGCGACGTCCTTGATCGCGCCGACGGCGAGGATCGCGGCCTCGGGCGGGTTGATGATCGCTGTGAACTCGTCGACACCAAACATGCCCAGGTTCGAGATCGAAAACGTCGCACCCGACAGGTCGCCTTCGTTGGGGCGACCGGACCGGGCGCGCTCGATGACCTGACGTGACTCGATCGAGATCTGGATCAGGTCCTTGACGTCGGCGTCGTGCACGACCGGCACCAGCAAGCCCATGCCCTGGCTCGGCGCGACGGCGAGGCCGATGTTGATCGAGCGCTTGCGCTGGAACTTGCCGTCGACCCAAGACGAGTTCACCTCAGGGAACTTGCGAAGGGCCAGCGCGCAAGCACGAACCAGGAAGTCCGTCATCGTCACCTTCTCCGCGCCGGCGACCGAATCCTTCAGCTGCTGGCGAAGGCTGACGGCGAGGTCGACGCGCGCTTCGACCGTGACGTGAAACTCAGGGATGGTCGCCTTGGCCTCGGCCATTCGGCGCGCGATGGTCGACTGCATCCGGGTCGGCTCGACGATCTCGACGTCGCTGCCGGCGCGCCGGTCGGATTCGAGTTGGGGGCGCCGGCGGTCGGTCTTCGGCCGGGTCGTTCCGGCGGCCATCACGTCTTCCTTGACGATCCGGCCCTCGGGGCCGCTGCCCTTCAACGAGGCCAGGTCTACGCCCATCTCCGCGGCCAGCCGGCGGGCGAGAGGCGAGGCCTTGATGCCGGTGCCGTTTTCACCTCCGCGCTCCGGGGAAGGTGGCTCCGCAGCCGGAGGCGGTGCGGGCTCGGGCTCGGGCGGCGGGGGCTCCTCGGCCTTGGCGACCGGCGGCTCGGGAGCCCTGGCCGCCTGCGCCCTCGGCTTCGGCGCGGGTTCGGCTTGCGCCGGCGCGCCGGCCTCGCCGATGGTTGCGATGGGAGCTCCGATCTTCGCCGGCACGCCCTGCTCGACCAGGATCTGCAGCACGCCGTCGGCGTCGGCCTCCAGGTCGAAGGTGGCCTTGTCGGACTCGACCTCGGCGAGGACGTCGCCGGACTTGACCTCGTCGCCGCTCTTCTTCTTCCACTCGACGATGGTGCCCTCCTCCATGGTGTCGGAGAGCTTCGGCATGTTTATGTTCGACATCAGACGTCGACCTTTCGGCCCACGGTCGCCCGCACCAGTCGCTTGATGTCCTCGCTCGTGGGGATGGACGCCTTCTCGAGCGGCATGCTGTAAGGCATCGGCACCTGCGCGCCACCGAGCCTGCGGACCGGCGCATCGAGGTAGTCGAAGCAGCGCTCCTGCACGCCGGCTGCGATCTCCGCCGTCACTCCGTACGTGGACCAGCCCTCCTCGACCACCACGCACCGGCTCGTCTTGCGCACCGAGTCGATGATCGGCGGCCAGTCGATGGGGCGGATCGAACGCAGGTCGATCACTTCCGCGTCGATGTCTTCCTCCTCGAGCTGCTTGGCGGCCTCGTTGGCGAGCACCGCCATCCGCGAGACGCCGACGACCGTCACATCGGACCCCGAGCGGCGCAGCGCGGCGGTCCCGAGCGGCGTCGTGTAATCGCCCGTCGGCACCTCGCCTTTCACGTTGTAGAGGCTCATCGACTCGAGGAACATGACCGGGTTGTCCGAGCGGATGGCCGACTTGAGCATCCCTTTCGCGTCAGCCGGCGTCGTCGGTGCGACCACCAGCAGGCCGGGGATCAACCCGTACAGGACCTCGAAGCTGTGCGAGTGCTGCGCCGACAGCTGGTGGCCGGCGCCTCCGGGCATTCGGATCACCATCGGCACCTTGACCTCGCCGCCGAACATGTAGCGGATCTTCGCCGCGTTGTTGACGATCTGGTCATAGGCGATCAGGGAGAAGTTGATCGTCATCATCTCGACCACCGGCCGGAGGCCGAGCATCGCAGAGCCGATCGCCGTTCCGACGATCACCTCTTCCGCGATCGGCGCGTCCACCACGCGCTGCGGCCCGAACTTGTCCAGCAGCCCTTCGGTCACGCGGTAGGCGCCGCCGAACTTTCCGATGTCCTCTCCGATGAGGTAGATGGTCTCGTCGCGCTCCATCTCCTCGTTGAGCGCCTCGCGCAGCGCGACGCGGTACAGCTTCTCGTCGGCCTTGACCGCAGTCGCCATCACACTCGCTCCGCGCGCAGCTCGGGCCGGTTGTCCCACTGCCCGGCGTACGTGTACTTGTAGAGGTCGCTGACGTTGGGGTCGGGGCTCTCGTCGGCGAAGTCGATGACCTCGCGGACCTGAGCGTCGACCTCCTGGCGCACGTTCTTGAAGTACTCCTCTTCGGCGAGGCCGCTCTTTTCGAGCTCGTGCTCGAAGGCGACGATCGGGTCGGCCTTGCGCCACTTCTCCTTGTCCTCGGCCGACCGGTACTTGTCGGGGTCGACGACCGAGTGGCCGCGGAAGCGATAGCAGAGCGCCTCGATGAACCGCGGCACGGAGTCGTTGCGCGTCTTCTCGAGGATCTCGCTGGTCTTGAGGAGGACTTCGCGGACGTTCATGCCGTCGATCTGGATCGACTCCATGTCGTAGGCGCAGGCCTTCTTGTAGATATCCGCGACCGCCGAGGCCTTCTCGACCGGAGTGCCCATGCCGTAGCGGTTGTTGACGCAGAACCAGACCACCGGCAGGTCAAAGACCTTGGCCATGTTCAGCGACTCGTGGAAGGCGCCGATGTTCGTCGCGCCGTCGCCGAACATGCAGAACACGACGTCGTTCTGCTTCTTGTACTTGACGGCCCACGCGCCCCCGACGGCCAGCGGAAGGTGGCCGCCGACGATCCCATAGCCGCCCATGAACCGCTTGCTGTAGTCGACCAGGTGCATCGAGCCGCCGCGGCCGTGCGACGTCCCGGTCTCCTTGCCGAACAGCTCCGCCATCACCGCTTTCGGATCGACGCCGCGGGCGATGGCGTGACCGTGCTCGCGGTAGCTGGTGAAGATCCAGTCGTTGGGTTTCAGAGCGAGAATGCCGCCGACCACGGTCGCCTCCTCGCCGATGTTGAGGTGGCAGTAGCCGCCGATCTTGGCCTTCGTGTACTGCTCCTGCGCGCGTTCCTCGAAGCGCCGGATCAGCTGCATCTGGCGGTGCATGCCGAGCAGGAAGTCGCGATTCCCCTTCGTCAGCTCGACGGCCTTGGGAGTGATCGCGACGGGCGTAGGAGGCGGTGTGGGGGAGGGCTTGACCGGGGCAGCCATCTGCTTCTCCTGATTTTGGTGTAACTCGGCGGTCTGGGTCGGAGCCGGAGCCGGCGCGGGCGCGCGACGGTTGGTGATCTGGATCGCGCGGCCCTGCGCCGCCAGGGCCGCCTCCATGAAGGACTCGGGCAGGGTCGGGTGGGCGTGGATCGTGAGGTCAACCTGCTCCAGCGTCAGGCCGTTCTGGATGGCGAGCGTCGCTTCCGCGATCAGGTCGGTCGCGCGCGGTCCGATGATGTGGGCGCCCAGCAGCTTCCCGGATGCGGCGTCGGCAAGGACCTTGACGAAACCCTCCGTTTGGCCGAGCGTCAGGGCGCGAGCGGCGGCCACGAACGGGAACTTGCCGACCTTGACCTCGATCCCTTTCTCCCTCGCCTCTTTCTCGCCGAGGCCGACGTGGGCGATCTCGGGATCCGTGTAGATGCAGTTGGGTGCGGCGTGATAGTCCGGGACCCGGTCACCGTGCCCGGCGATGTTCTCCACCGCGCACACGCCCTCGTAGGACGCGACGTGGGCGAGCATGATCCCGCCGATCACGTCGCCGATCGCCCAGACTCCGTCCGCCGACGTGTGGAGGTGGTCGTCGACCACCACCCGACCACGCTCCAGCTTGACTCCAGCCTTCTCCGCGTCCAGGCCCTGCGTGTATGGCAGCCGGCCGACCGCAAGCAGGACCTGGTCGGCGTCGACGGCGCCACCCTCGGCGCCGCTCGAGAACCGGACCTGCAGCCCATCGTTCAGCTTGACGACCTCGGACACCTTGCTGTCCGTGTGGATCTCGCCACCAAGTTTGCCCAGGTGCTTGACGTAGACGGAGACGAGGTCGGCGTCGACCATCGCCAGGACCTGCGGGAGCATCTCCAGCACCGTCACCTTGCTGCCCAGGGCCGCGAACATCGCCGCGAACTCCATGCCGACCACGCCTCCGCCGATCACGGCGAGGCGTCGAGGCACCTCTTTGAGCTCGAGAATCTGGTCTGAGTCGATGGTCAGCTCGGCCCCTTTCACGGGGATGCGGGCGATCGCGGATCCGGTGGCGATGACGATGTCCTTGGCCTCCACCTGCTCACCCGACACGTCCACGACGCCCTTGCCCGCGAGCCGAGCCGCGCCTTTGTAGGAGGTCACGCCGCCGGCCTTGAGCAGGCCCTCGACGCCCTTGACCAGCTGGTCGACGACGACGGTCTTGCGCTTCTGGGCGGCGGCCCAGTCGAAGCCCACTTTGTCCGCCACGAGGCCGAACACGGCACCGTCTCGCGCCTGGGTGTAGAGCTCAGACGATTGCAGCAGCGCCTTGGTGGGGATGCACCCGCGGACCAGGCAGGTTCCGCCCATACGGTCCTTCTCGACGATCGCCGTCCTGGCCCCGAGCTGCGCGGCGCGCAATGCGGCTACGTAGCCCCCCGGCCCGCCTCCGATCACGACTACGTCAAAGGACCCGCCCATAGCTCCCATCTATATCTGCTATCGACCGCAATTATGCCGCGAGGTTTACTGCGGACGGCTTCCGTTCGGGTTGTAGCGGTTGACGATCGGCATCCTGCGGTCCCGCCCGAACGCTCGCGGCGTGATCTTGACGCCGGGGGGCGCCTGACGGCGCTTGTACTCGCTGCGGTCGACAAGCTGGATCACGCGGGCTACCGTCTCCTGCTTGTGGCCTGCCGCTACCATCTCCTCGGGGCTGAGGTCATCCTCGATGTAGCCCTTGAGGATCGGGTCGAGCTCGTCGTACGGCGGCAGGCTGTCGGTGTCTCTCTGGTTCGGCTTCAGCTCGGCCGAGGGCGCCTTGGTCATGACGCGCTCTGGGATCGCCGGGCCGAGGGTGTTGCGGTAGCGGCACAGCTCGTAGACGGTCGTCTTGGTGATGTCCTTGAGGACCGCGTATCCGCCCGCGATGTCGCCGTAGAGGGTGCCGTAGCCCGTCGCGAGCTCCGACTTGTTGCCCGTGCTGAGCACGATGTAGCCGAACTTGTTGGACAGCGCGTGGAGGATGGTCGAGCGGATGCGCGGCTGGACGTTCTCCTCGGCGACGCCCGGCGTGGTGCCCTGGAAGACCGGGTTGAGGATCTCTTCGAATCCCTCGTGCGGCGGCTCGATCGAGAAGTCCATCAGCTGCATGCCGAGGTCCTCGGCGACCATGGCCGCGTCCTCCAGGCTTTCCGCGGAGGTGTGCCGCGAGGGCATCCGGACGCCGATCACATTCTGCGGGCCGAGCGCGTCGCAGGCGATCGCCGCGGTGAGGGCCGAGTCGATTCCGCCGGACATTCCGATGACCACCTTCTGGAAGCCCTGCTTGTGCATGTAGTCGTGCGTGCCGAGCACCACCGCGGCGTAGATCTCGGCCGCGCCTGCGAGCGGCTCTGACAGCCTGTTCTTGTTTGGCGGCTTTGGCCCAGATGGCGGCAGCTCGACCGGGACCTCGGTCACCTCCAGCTCCAGCCTCGCGGCGCCTTCCGCCTCGTAGCGCAGCTTCTCCGGGAACAGGTGGACTGGCCGTTCGGTGTCGATGTCGGTGACCAGCAGGTCTTCGACGAGCGATTCCGCGTGCCCAACCGGCTTTCCCGTGGGGTCGAAGACCACGCTGTTGCCGTCGAAGACGAGCTCGTCCTGGCCGCCCACCGTGTTGACCCAGGCCACGAACGCTCCGTAGTCGGTAGCCCGGCCGCCGACCATCGCTTCGCGTGGCGCGCGCTTTCCGTAGTGATACGGCGAGCCGTTGATGTTGATCAGCAGCTTCGCGCCGTGATGGGCCTGCCACGCCATAGGCCCTGACGGGAACCAGCAGTCCTCACACACGGACAGCCCGATGCGCAGCCCTTTCAGGTCGACCATTGGGGAGCGGTGCCCGGGCTGGAAGTAGCGCTTCTCGTCGAAGACGCCGTAGTTGGGCAGGAAGACCTTGTGATAGACGGCCTTGATCTCGCCGTCGCAGAGAAACGCGGCGGCGTTGAAGATGTCGCCGTCCTGGTCGACGAATCCGACCACGGCCGCGATTCCCTTCGTCGCCTGCGCGATCTGGTCCAGCTGCGCGAGGTTGTCGCGGACAAACGAGGGTTTGAGGACCAGGTCTTCGGGTGGATAGCCCGTGATCACCAGCTCGGGGAAGCACACGATGTCGGCGCCGGCCTGCCGCGCGCGATCGATCCATTCGATGACCAGGCGTGAATTGCCGGTCAGATCGCCGACCGTCGGGTTGACCTGCGCCAGCGCAATCCTCATATGTCAATTGTCGCTTTTTGAGCGTCTTTACCATTTGGGTGTTGAGCTACTTCGAGCGTCTCCGCGCGCTTGCCCGGGAACGGCAAACCATGCTCTGTGTCGGGCTCGACCCCGACCCCGACCGCATCGACGGCGGCGCGGCGGGGGCGCTGCGCCACTGCCGCGAGGTCGTCAGACAGACCGAGGAATACGTTTGCTGCTTCAAACCCAACAGCGCGTTCTGGGAGCAGTACGGCCCTGACGGCTGGTCGGTTCTCCTCGAGCTTCGCGACGAGGCACCCAACACGCCGTTCCTCTTTGACGCCAAGCGCGGCGACATGGACAACACCATGCGTGCTTACGCGCGCGCCGTGTTCGATACGCTCGGGATGGACGCCGCGACTGCGAGCCCGTATCTCGGGTCGGATTCGCTGCGGGAGTTCACGCGCTACGAGGACCGCGGCGTCTACGTGCTGTGCCGCACGTCAAACCCCGGCGCGAGGGATCTGCAGCATCTCGAGTCGGACGGGAAGCCTCTCTACGAGCATGTGGCGCGGCTGGCCGAGCGCTTGAACCGAGCGGGCAATGTGGGCCTCGTGGTCGGTGCGACCGCCCCGGAGGAGATCTCGGAGCTCCGCCGCGGCACCGCACTTCCCTTCCTCCTGCCCGGAGTGGGCGCCCAGGGAGGCGACGTCGACGCTTCGGTGCGCGCGGCCTGGAATGGGGACCCGGCGTCCTGCCTGATCTCGGCGAGCCGCAGCGTGCTCTTCGCCGAGAGCCCGGCGCGAGAGGCCGCCAACCTGAGGACTCAGATCAACGCCGCAGCCGGAGCGCGCGCGTGAGCGAGGGAAGGCACAGCGCGCGCCTTGTGCTCCAGGGTCACATCATCGACTCGATGATGCTGCCCCAGGTGATGGACCTGATCATGGACCTGGGTGGCAACTTCACGATCGAAGAGCTGAAGGTCGGTCAGCACAAAACGGATCCGTCGACCTGCCGCATGGAGGTCTACGCCGACTCCGCCGAGCTGCTCGACCGGATCGTCCAGCGCGCCCGCGCCCTTGGCGCGACGGCGGAACACGAGCAGCCGGTGCGGGTCGACAAGGTCGCTCGCGAAGGTGTGTTTCCCGAAGGCTTTTATTCGACCAGCAACCTGCCGACCGAAGTGCTCATCGACGGGCGGTGGGTCGCCGTCGAGAACATCGAGATGGATGCGGCGATCGCGGTCGACCGGACGCGGGGCCGGGCATGGTGCATCGTGTTCCAGGACGCCAGGCCGGGGATGGAGGTGGTGATCGGACACCAGGGCGTTCGCGTCACGCCGCTCGAGCGCTCCCGCCAGACCGAGATCTTCAGCTTCATGGGCAGCGAGGTCTCAGCGGAGAAACCGAAGAAGGTGTTGATCGCCGGCATCGCGGCTGAGATGCGCCAGGTCCGAGAGGCGGGTGGTCGGATCCTCGTCGTGGCCGGACCGGCGGTCGTCCACACGGGAGCGGGCATCTATCTTTCGCGCCTGATCGAGCTCGGTTTCGTCCAGGTCCTGTTCGCTGGCAACGCTCTGGCCGTGCATGACGTCGAGTCGGCGCTGTTCGGGACGGCGCTCGGCGTCAACATCGAGAGCGGGCTCGCGATCGAGCACGGACACGAGCACCACATGCGCGCCATCAACCGCGTGCGCGCGGCGGGCGGGCTGCGACAGATGGTCGAAAGCGGCCAGCTCAAGTCAGGCGTGATGAAATCCGCGATCGACCACGACGTCGAGATCGTCCTCGCCGGCTCGGTGCGCGACGACGGGCCGCTTCCCGACGTGATCACCGAGATGGTCGAAGCCCAGCGGCGCATGCGGGCCGCGCTGCGCGGCGTGCGGCTCGCATTGATGCTTTCGACGATGCTGCACTCGATCGCCACCGGCAACATGCTGCCG
>JBKPCF010000115.1:0-30464 GCA_046727235.1 Candidatus Dormiibacterota bacterium | reverse complement strand
CTCAACGGCGGCCTCACGCTCGCGGAGCACCTTGGCCGCGCCGACATCAAGCTGCGGACCTCCGAGTTCGTGATGATCCAGATTGGATTCCTCGTCGTCGCGGTCCTGTTGGGGCTGTGGCGATTTGGCTTCGCGCCGCAGTTTGTGATCGCGGGAGTCGGCGCCTACCTGCTGCCGATGCGCTACGTCAAGTTCCGCCAGGGCCGGCGCCTGAAGGCCTTCAACGGCCGCCTCCCCGACACGCTCAGCCTCCTGTCCAACGCTTTGAAGGCGGGGCTCTCCTTGCCTCAGGCCGTCGAGGCGGTCGCCCGCAACGCGTCGCCGCCGGTCTCTGACGAGCTCAACAGGGCGATCCGGGAGATGAACCTGGGCAGCCCGACCCCGCAGGCGATGGCGAACATGGTGAGACGGGTCGGAAGCGAGGACCTGGACCTGATCGTGACCGCGATCTCGATCCAGTCGACGGTGGGAGGAAATCTCGCCCGAATCCTCGACGGCATCTCGCACACCATTCGGCAGCGGGTCCAGATGAAGGCCCAGATCTCGGCCATGACAGCGCAGATGCGCGCGTCCGGCTGGATCATCACCCTGCTTCCGTTTGCCGTCGCGGGCATCCTCGACCTGATCACTCCGAGCTATTTCCGAATCATGTTCGACGAGCCGTTGGGCCGCGTGATGCTGGTTCTCGTCGGCATCTCGATCTTCATCGGCAACCTCTTCATCAGACGGATCACGTCTTTGAGGGTGTAGCGATGACAGCCCTCTACGTCGCGACCCTGCTCGGTTCAGTGGCCGCGTTCGGCATGTTTGCAATCGTCTGGAGCCTGATGCCGGCTGCGCCGAGCAACGCGGACGTGGTCGAGGGACGCCTTCGCGTCTACGAGACGGGCATGGCGCTTTCGACCGCCGAGGAAGAGCTCCAGATGCCCTTCGGCGAGCGCGTCATCCGCCCTGCGCTGAAGCGGCTCGGGAGATTCATCGAGCAGAGCATTCCGGCGAATGCGCGTCAGCAGCTCTTCCTGAAGCTGCAGCTCGCCGGGCGCCCTGGGGGCATGGGGACGACTGATTTCGTCGCGTTCCGCTACGTGTTGACCGCATTCCTGTGCTCGCTGGGAATCCTGATCGGCTTGCTCAAGGGCAGCCCAATCGTCCTTGCTGTCGCGGCGGCGATCGGCGCCGCCCTCGGCCTTTACGGACCGATGTTCTGGCTGAGCCGGCGGATCAAGCGCCGCAAGACCGACATTCAGAGCGACCTCCCCGATGTGATCGACGTCCTGATCGTGTGCGTGGAGGCGGGCCTCACTTTCGAGGCTGCGATCGAGAAGGTGGCCGAGAAGTTCGATCACGCGCTGGCGGAGGAATTCGGCCGAATGATCCAGGAGATGCGTCTCGGCCGACCGCGCCTCGACGCGCTGAACGACATGGGACAGCGCCTTGGCGTCGAGGAGCTGAACAACTTCGTCCAGGCAATCATCCAGTCCGAGCAACTGGGCTCCGGCGTGGCTCGAATCCTGCGCGCCCAGTCAGACGAGATCCGCACCAAGCACCTGCTGACGGCGCAGGAAAAGGGTGCGCGCGCCTCCCTGAAGATGCTCATCCCGATGCTCGGATGCATCTTCCCGACCCTGTGGGTGATCATCCTCGGCCCCGCCCTCCTACTTGCGCTCAAGTACCTGGCGGCTGGATAGACATGCGGGGACGACACGACCGCATGAGCGGCCAGTCGACCGTCGAGTTCGGTGTCTCCGCGATCGTGCTCATCCTGCTCGTCTTCGGGCTCGTCGACCTCGGCCGCGCCTTCTACTTCGCGGTCGCCCTTGCAGGAGCGACGCGAGAGGGCGCCCGCCAGGCGACCTGGTTCGACCCCGGCTCATCGACCAATCCATTCCTGGCCGACTCGGCCATCCAGGCGTCGGTCGACCAGATGCTCGTCAAGTCCGGGCTGCCCGCCTCGATCCTGCAGAACCCCGGCACGACGTGCCCGTCACCGACTGATGGGAACTCGCTCTACAACCCTCCGTACGACCCCTCGACGTATCCATCGAGCCTCAACCAGCCGCTGCTCTTCATCTGCTACGCGAACACGCCGGGCGCCGACTTCTCATCAGCGCCCGTCGACAATGCCTACAGGGGCACGGACGTGAACGTGATCCTCGTCATGAGCTTTGGGTTCACATCCGGCTTTCTCGCCGACGCGCTGGGCAGCTCCATCCACATGGTGTCCAACACGCATATGACGGTCGGGGGCTACTGACGTGCGCGGCTTCATCCGTCAGCGGGAAGCTGCGCAGCGGTCGCAGGCGATCGTCGAGTTCGCGATCATCGCGCCGATCCTTCTGCTCCTGCTGTTCGGGATCGTCGACTTCGGCCGCGTCATCTACTACTACGTGACGCTGAACCAGGCGGTCAACGAAGGCGCGCGGACGGCCATCCGCTCCTCGGCGCTGCTCCCGACGAACGGCGACGTCGAGACCGCGGTCCGGCAGCACGCGGTGGACATGGTCCTCGCCAACCCGTGCCCGAACGGGCCGATCACAGCCACGACGCCTCCTTCGAACACGGGTTGGATCTACATCACCGAGCCAAACCCGCCCTCGACGGTGGAGGTGCTTTCGCCAACGCTCGAGAACGCGCCCGGCGGCCAGATGTGGGGAAACGCAACGGGCTCATGCAGCGCCACCAACCCGGCCAGGAACCACGCGCCCCTACAGGTGACGATCCGCTACAACTTCGTCCCCTTCACCCCTCTGATCCGCCAGCTAACGGCGAACAACATCATCATCACTGCCGCGGCCACCTACGCGGTGGAGTACTGATGCCCACCGGTTCTCGCGCTCAGAAAGGCCAGGCGATCGTTCTCGTCGCCTTGATTCTGGTGGCGCTGTTCGGCTTCCTGGGCCTGGCCATGGACGGTGGGCGCGGATACCTCGACCGGCGCGGGATGCAGGGGGCGGTTGACGCCGCGGCGCTCGCCGCCGCCTACAACTACATGAACAACACGAGCTACATCCTGGCGGAGCAAGCGGCCACCACCCAGTTCGCGAACAACCAGCGCCTCTACACCGCGCCCACCTGCTCAGGCTATGGAACCGCGAACGTGACCTGCACCTTCGGTGACCCGAGCAACCAGGTGCTGACGCAGACCGTCGCCGACCGTTCGATTGCCGGGACCACGTTCACGGCCACCGCCGTCCATCAGATCCCGGTCACGATCATGCGGGTGCTGGGAGCGGGCGCCATGACCGTCGGCGCCACCGCAACCGCGGTCGCGCGGAGGGCCGGCTCGAACGGCGCGGCGATTCAGACGCTGGCCCCCCTCGGCTGCCCGGGCGGTGGCAACTCTCTCACCTTCCAGGGCAACTCGACGACCACGGTCATCGGCGACATCTGGTCAAACGGCAACATCTTCGAGCAGAGCGGCTCGGCCGGCGGCACCGTCAACGGCAACGTCATCGACGTCTGCCCGCCCCCGCCCAACCCGCTCACCACGCCGAAGTGGTCGATCACGGGCGCCCAGGTCAACGGCATCAACACCCCCGATCCGGGATACGCGGTACCGCCGATCGACGCGACGTCTCGTTCGTGGGCGTCGTCGAGTGGCAGCGTCGAGCTGGCCGGCACCTACAACTCCGACCCACACCTGGGCGGCGGCGCCGGCTGCTACTTCCTGGGCGGCGGCGTCTACAACTTCACCGCCGGGTACACGCAGCTGGGCGGGTTCACCAGCAACGAGCTCCGACCGCCGGACGAACCCAACCTGACCGCGACCAGCGCGGCGCTGACGGGCACGATCACGTCGATTCCGGTGGCCGCGCTCGCGGTTGCGGTGCCTGCCAACTCGATCGTGCGCCTCAACGACCAGGCGTTCACGGTGACTTCGGCCGGCGCTGCCGTGGCCGCGACCTCGATTCCCGTCGCCGCCCAGGCCGTGACCGGCACGCTCGCCAGCGGCACGATCGTCGTCACGATGGCGCGCGCGCTTCACCAGTTCTGGGACATGAACGGGGTGGGGTGCGGCAGCTCGTTCAGCCTCACCGCCCTTGGTTCGAGTGGGCTCGCCTCGGGCACGTATTCGGCCGAGGTGACAGCCGTGCGCTGGGAGCCCAACGGCGTTTCCAGCTGCAGCGGTCCCGCCTCATCGACGTGCTACCTGCGTGAGAGCGCGCCCTCGATGTGCCGGACCGTGACGCTCGCGAGCAGTGGAAACATCCGCGTATCGGTGACTAGCGTCCCCGGCGCGCAGGACTACTTCGTCTACCTGGCCCAGAACAGCACATGCACGGGCCTGACCTACTGCACGAACGTTGGAAGCGGGGGAAGCTCGAGCGTGACCATAAACAGCTGTCTGTCCGGCCAGTCGCCGCCGGACACGCAGCGTTTGCCTCTCGCGGGAACCCTGCCGAACACCAACCCGGCGGCCGGGGTCCCTCCGCGGGGAGACCTGGCCAACGAGGGCCACTGCGTGACCACGACTCTCGGCAACAACACCGCGTGCCCGTCCCCCTGGACGCCAGGGGCGGTGGTCTTCTACGTGCCGAGCGGTGGATGCATCGACCTTCACGGTGGGGCGGACAGCTACCTGTTCAGCGGCTACCAGTACGGCCGGACGCTGATCTTCGAGCCCGGGCCGATTCAGTCCGCCACGCCGAACACGTGCTCCAACACGATCAACGGCAACGGCTTCACGAGCCTGATCGGGATCGTCTACGCCCCGGCGGCGAACGTCCAGGTCAATGGCAGCAACTCGTACCAGGCGACGATCGCTGGAGGCGTCATCGCGTGGACCGCGACCATCACCGGCAACGGCGCCGTGGCAATCACCGCCGATCCTACTTTGCGGGCGTTTCCGTCCGCTGTGAGGTTGATCCAATGAGCACAGCACCAGCGCAGCCTGTCCTGCCGTCCGACTACTCCATGCTTGGGCCGCTCGCCCCGCTGCTGCACAGCCCGCAGGTCACCGAGATCATGGTGGTCGGCCCGCGTGACATCTACGTCGAGGTCGACGGCAAGATCCTGCTGACTCCGATCAGCTTCTCCAGCGCAGAAGAGCTGATGGCGGTGATCCACCACATCGTCGAATCGGTGGGCCGCCACGTCGACGCCGCAACGCCGCTCTGCGACGCGCGCTTGAGCGACGGCTCGCGCGTGCACGTCGCCATACCCCCTGTAGCGGTCGATGGTCCGATGCTCAACATCCGCCGCTTCCAGCGCGGGCCCCTCGAGATGGCGGACCTGATCCGCCTCGGCAGCTGCAGCGACTCGGCCTTCGGCTTCCTCAAGGCGTGCGTCATGGCGAGGGCCAACATCGTGGTCAGCGGCGGCACGGGCAGCGGCAAGACCACGCTGCTGAACGTGCTGTCGGGCTACATCCCGTCTGACGAGCGAATCGTGACGATCGAGGACGCCGCCGAGCTTCAGCTGCGCCAGCGGCACGTGGCGCGACTCGAGTCGCGGCCTGGGGGCCCGGAAGGCAAGGAGATCACGATCCGCGACCTGGTGATCTCGTCGTTACGCATGCGGCCGGACCGGCTGGTGGTCGGCGAGGTGAGAGGTCCTGAGGCGCTTGACATGCTCCAGGCGATGAACACCGGTCACGACGGCTCGATGACCACGCTGCACGCGAACAAGCCTCGGGACGCCCTGTCCAGGATCGAGACGCTGGTCTTGATGGCCGGCTACGACCTTCCAGTGCGCGCCATCCGGGCCCAGGTCACCAGCGCGATCAACGTCGTGGTCCATCTCGAGCGCCTGCGTGACGGCACGCGCAAGGTGGCGCAGATCAGCGAGCTGACCGGGATGGAAGAGGATGTGATCACGATGCAGGAGGTCTTCAAGTTCATTCGCACCGGGATGGATGCCAACGGTCGGGTGATGGGGCGCTTCTCGCCAACCGGGCTCCGCCCCCGCGTGCTCGACAAGCTGGACGAGCTCGGACTCGCGATGCCGGCCGAGATCGTCGAGCTGTTTCCCGAGCCGGTTCGAGTTGTGCAAAGAAGTTGAGCCTGAGGAGGAGGGGAAGTCAGATGCAAGCGGTCGAGGAGTCGGTGGACGAGAAACGTCAGGGGTCCAGGCGCGGCGAGGGCGACCGCCGCGCCGCAGACAGACGGGCCGGGGCTGACCGGCGCGAGCGAATCGTGGCGGTGTCGGTCGAGCGGCGCAGTGGACCGCGTCGGTGGCTCGAGCGGCGCGCGGAAGTGCGCAGGAGAGTGGGTGACCGCCGCGCGATGACCTGAGGCCGGCCGGCACCTGGCCATCCGTATCGGGGTCTCCACCATTAAGCTGGGCACGCTTTTTTGGTCACCCCACACCAGCCCAAGACCGGTCACCGGGTTAGAGTGGCGCTGTCGGCGACCATTGCCTTTCTTGGCATAGCGGCAACAGCCATCCAGGCGCTGGGCGCACCTTCGGGATGGCTCGCCGTCGATGGGCTGATCCGTTTCAATCCGGCCAGTGGAGCAACTCACGATTGGGCCAACTCCGGGCTCGCCGGACCGACCGGCACCTGCCCCGCCGGCGCGGTAGACATTGGAGGAACGGGTGGAATCTTCAACTGCGGCCGGCCGGCCGCGGGCTCCGCTCCGCCAATCGCACCGACGCTGACGCCCGCGGCGGCGGCCGACGCGAGCATCATCTCCGCGGTTTTCATCGCCGATCCAATCTCGGGAGACACGACGCCGTGCGGCGCGAACGATCCCACCACCCTGAACGGCGGGAAGAACGGCGACGCAATCTCTTCCTACAGCTTCAGCCCGGGTCCCGTTCCCGCCAAGACCGACCTGAGCAACGTCTACGCCGTGAGCCACACCCGGGTCGATGGACATCCGGAGCTGTACTTCGGCGCCGAGCGGCTGGTCAACAACGGCGACAGCCACATGGATTTCGAGTTCCTCCAAAGCACGGTCTTGCTCACCGCAGGTTGCAGCGGCACCTTCGCAGGGCATCGGACCGAGGGCGACCTGCTGGTCGCCGTCGACTTCACCAATGGCGGAAGCCTGGCCGGTTTCTCCATCTATCAGTGGCACTGCGCCGCGGACCCTGGCCCGCAACCGCCGGATGGGACGATCTGCGACCCGGCCGGCGGGCCTGAGCACTACGAGCTCAATCCGGCTCCGGCTTTTGCAATGCTGACGGTCAACTCGGCAGACATTCCGTGCGGAGGCTGGGTCTGCCGCGACCAGATCGCCGGCAACTCGACAACCGTTTCCACCAACGACCTGCTCGAAGGTGGAGTCGACCTGCAGGGAATTCCTTTTGCCGGCTGCTTCAACACTTTCCTGCCGCACACGCGAACCGCGCAGTCGTTCACCTCGATCCTCAAGGACTTTGCGGGACCGGTCGACTTTCACTCCTGCAGAACACCTGCCCTCTCCAGCACGAGCGTCCCCTCCGGGGCTTCGGTTCCCATCGGCGCTTCGGCGACAGACACCGTCACCGCCGGTAATGGGGGTGCCGGCCTCGCGCCGACCGGGAGCATCACGTTCTTCCTGTGCGGTCCGGCCCTCGTGACTCCGGCGGGATGCCCGGCCGGCGGGGCGCAGGTCGGCGCTGCAAAGCCGCTCGTCGCAGGCGCCGCCACGTCCGACCCCACGATGGCGACCACCACCGCGGGGAAGTACTGCTGGAGGACCGCCTACGCCCCCGACGCCGCCAGCACCGGGGTCTACGCGCCGGCGAGCCACACGAACGCAACCACCGAGTGCTTCGTCATCCTGGCCCCGCCCGGCTTGCCCAACACGGGCGCATTCCCGAAGCCGCCGCTGGACCGGCCGGCGCCGCCCGGGCCGCTTCTCCCAGTGGCGGCTCTAGCGCTCTCCCTGGCGTGGCGGCGCACCAGGACGGTGGCGGTGCTCCTGGTCGCCGGTGTGGTGGCTGGGTCCGGTCCGGCCGTCGACCAGATGCGTTCGCCGCCGGCGATGGCCCAGGTGCTGGTCGACCAGGCCCATGCAGAAGGAGCATCCCAGGCGGGCGCGGTGCGGCAGACTGGCGCGCAGGCGCCGCGGGTGCCGTCGCTGCAGCCGAAGGCGGCGGGGTGGCGCCTGGTGATACCCCGCATCGGGCTCGAGGCACCGATCGAAAGGGTGGGTCTGGACGAGCGCGGGGCCATGGCGTCGCCGGGCAACCTCGATTCAGTGGGCTGGTTCAAGCAAGGCCCGTCACCAGGGCAGCCGGGAGATGCGGTGATCGCGGGTCACCTCGGTGTGCCGCGACAACCGGGGGTGTTCAAAGACCTTCGCCTCCTGCGCCCAGGCGACGCGATCATCGTGATCTGGCCCGACGGGCGAAGGGTCGAGTTTCAGGTCGCGGCTTCCGAGTCGCTGCCGCTCGACGCCCATCCACCTGGCGTCTTTGCGCAGACCGGCCCCCCGCGCCTTTCGCTGATCACATGCGCGGGTGTATGGGACCGCAGCCGGGCCACCTACACCGAGCGATTCATCGTCACCGCGGTGCCCGCGGCCTGATGGACCTCGGACTCAGCGGTCGTGTGGTCATCGTCACCGGCGGCGCATCGAACCTCGGACGGGCGATCACGCTCGGATTTGCGGCCGAGGGCGCGCGGGTGGTGATCGCCGACGTGGACGACCGTCAGGCCAGGAAAGTCGAGGCCGAAGCACCGTCGGGAACGATCGTGGCGCGGCACACCGACGTCACCGACTGGGAGTCGGTGTCGTCGATGGCGCAGTTCGTCAGGAGCTCGATGGGCGGTGTCGACGTCCTGGTCAACTGCGCCGGATGGACGATCGACCGATTGTTCACGGAAAAGCCCCGCGAGGAGTGGGAGCGCGAGATCGCGATCGACATCTGGGGCTTCATCAATTGCGTGCGCGCGGTGCTCGACCACATGATCGAGCGACGCTACGGTCGCATCGTCTCGATCGGATCCGACGCCGGACGGATGGGGGAGTGGCGCGAGGCCGTCTACAGCGGCACCAAGGCCGCCGTCATCGCGATGTCGAAGGCGATTGCGCGCGAGGTCGGCAAGCACGGCATCACCGTGAACGTCGTGTCTCCCGGCCTGATCCCTGGCGACCCCGAGACTTCGGGCAGCGAGTCGATGTGGTCGAGCGACCAGGCGAAGATGTTCACCTCCGAGGTCCGCGCGAAGGCGGCCCGCTCCTATCCGCTTCGCAGGCTCGGCACGCCCGAAGACGTGGTGCCGGCCGTGCTGCTGCTGGCTTCTGACCGGGCTTCGTACATCACGGGCCAGACTCTGTCGGTCAGCGGCGGCTACACGATGATCTGATCGAGGATCTCGTCACGGATCCGTTTCCAGCGTTCGATGCGCCCGCGCCCGACAAGTGGAAAGATGAACGTGTCGACGCCGCATGCGCGCAGCTCGCTCAATCGGGCCGCGCATTCGCCAAACGTTCCGACGACCCCCAGCTTGCGCACCAGAGCGTCCGAGACCGCGGCGCTGTGATCGGCTCTGGCCGAAAGGTGCTCAGAGTAGTCGTACGACTCCGCGCTCCGCGTGATCTCGTCCCGAAACGGGACCAGGCTCTCGGGCAGCTCCTTGTGGTGCGACATCAGCCTCGCCTGCGTCGAAGCCCATGAGCGCACGTCCTCGACGTCGGTAGATGTGGGTGCGATGAAAGCGATCTCGAAGTCGCCCCTGGGAGCGCTTGACTTTATCCACTCCACCTGGCGCCGCACCATGTCCGGCTGGGCGGGTCCCATCAGGATCGCGCCGTCCGCGCCGCGGCCGGCCAGCCGGCACATTCGCTCCTGGGTCACCGCCAGATAGATGGGGATGCTCCGGTCCAGGTGCGAACGGAAGAATGCGATCGCCTGCTCGACCTCGGCCAGCTTTTGCGGCTGCAGGCCGATGCCGTACAGGGCCGAATCGCCCGCGCCCAGGCCGAGGATCGCGCGCCCATGGGAAATCTCAGCCACGGCCGCGATCGCGTTGGCCGTGACCGTCGGATGCCGCGTCACCGCGTTGGTGACTCCGGTGCCGAGGCCGATTCGCGTCGTGTTGAGGGCCGCGACGACAAGGCCCGCGTAGACGTCCTTCATCGCCAGCTGCGAATCGATCACCCATGCCCGGCGCACGCCCTCCGCCTCGAGGCCCGCCATGAACGATGCCCAGCTGTCGAAGGACTGACGTGGGCTGATGCCGATGCTGACGTCGTATCCGGTCATTCGACGACCTTCTTCTGGCGGCGCCTGAGCGCCTCCTGGCGCTCGGGGCTGGCTGCAGCCTCCGCGCGCAGCCGCTGCGCGAGCTCGAGGTCGCCCGCGAACAGTCCTCGCGAAGCAAGGAGGTTCAGGCTCGCCTTGGTCCCACGCACCGCGGCGCGGGGCGAGGTGGCGAGGCGCCGGGCCAGCTTCTCGATCCTGGCGTCGATCTCCGGCGCGGGCACGACCTCGGTCACCAGGCCCCACCCGTGCGCTCGCTCGCCGTCGAGCTCCGGCATCGCAAGGAGCAGGTCGGCGGTGCGGGCGAGACCGCAGGTCTGGACGAGGCGGGCGAGGAACGGATATCGGTAGACCACCCCGAGGCCGACTGCGGGCACCGACATGCGCAGGTCGGGCGACGCGATTCGGAGGTCGCAGTTCATCGCCAGCTCGACCCCGGCGCCGTGACAGTGGCCGCGCATGCGTGCGATCACCGGGGCGGGGCACGCCCGCAGCGCGTCAGCGGCCCGGCCGATCACGCCGTCGGCGTCGAGGTCTCGGGCGGTGCCGGTCAGCCGCGCGAGGTCGTATCCGGCCGAAAATGCCTCGTCGCCGGCGCCACGCAGGATCACCGCCCCCGCGCGGTCGCCATCGGTCTGAAGCGCCTCGGCCAGGGCGGTAAGCAGCTCGGGATCGACGGCGTTGCGTCGTTGGGGTCGGTTCAGAGTGAGCGTCAGAACGTCGTGCTCGCCCCACTCGTGGAGCAGCGTCTCAGGCAATTTCGTCCAGGAAGGTGTTGATCAAGGCGGCCAGCTCGCGCGGTTTCTCGACCGGGATCGGATGACCTGCGCCCTCGATGACCTCGAGCCGGCTCCCCTTGATCCCGGCGGCGATGATCTCCGCCGCCTTCGGAGGGCAGTGGCGGTCGAGGTCGGATGCAACGATCAGGGCCGGAGCGCTGATCTTCGGCAGCTCCGGATCGAGTGGCGCCGCGTTCAGCGCGGCCATCGCCGCACAGGCGTTGCCGTAACCACGCGGGTCGGCGGTCGACTGGCGGCGGATCAGCAACCCCTCCACCAGCTCGGCCGGCGACTGCGCGTAGACGTCCGCGGTGTCGCGGTCGAGGGTCTCCCTCAGCCGGGGATCTGACGTTTCGACCAGCGTCATACGTTCGCGATACCAGTCGGCGGCGGCGCGCCCGACCCGGCTGGAGGTCGCGACCAGGGCGAGCCCGCGGACGCGCTCCGGTTGATCTATCCCCACGCGCATGGCGATGGTGCCACCGAGCGAAAAGCCGGCCACGTCGGCGCGTGCGAGGTCGAGCACGTCCATCAACGCGACCAGGTCTTCACCGAGCTGGCGCAGCGAGCAGTCGGGTTTGCCCAGGCCGGTCTGGCCGTGGCCCCGCAGGTCGTAAAGGACCACGCGATGGCGTAGCACCAGGTCTGGCAGCGCACGCCGCCACGCGCGATGGTCGTCGGCCAGGCCGTGGATCAGGATGAGCGGGTCCCCGCGGCCGGCTTCGAACCACGCGACGTCGATGTCGTTACAGCGCGCCAGCATGCTCTCGAAGCGCCTTGCGGTCCACCTTGCCGGGGCCGGAAAGTGGAAGCTCCTCCACGATGTAAACCGCCTCCGGCCACTTGTAATGAGCCAGTCCACGCTCCTTGAGGAACCGCTTCACCTCATCCCCGTCGACGGCGCCGACGATGAAGGCGACAGGCACCTCGCCCAGCTCGGGATGCGGCCGTCCGACGACGCACACGTCACGCACCCCGCGATGGGTCCTGAGCATCGACTCGACCTCGTACGGATTGATGTTGGTTCCTCCGCGAATGATGATGTCCTTGACCCTGCCGACGACGTGCAGGTATCCGTCGTCGTCGACCAGGCCGAGGTCGCCCATGTGCGCCCAGCCGTCGGCGGCGTACGGACCGAAGGCCTCGCCCCAGAACTGGTCCTGGACCAGCTCGCCCCGCATGCAGATCTCGCCGACTTCACCGGTATCGACCGGCCGGCCGGCCGGATCGAGGATCTTCCAGTGGGCTCGGTCGTGTGGCATGCCGACTGTCGTCCAGCGCTTGTCTCGAGGGTCGGACGGGCTGGCGACCGCGAGCTGTCCCGCGTCCATCGAACCGTAGAAGCTCGAGATGGCGATTCCGGTCGTGGTCTCCCAGCGCTCGGCGACCTCCGGCGGCAGAGGCGCACCCGCGACGGAGACTGCTCGCGCGCTCGGCAGGTCGATCTCGTGGTCGAGCATGCGGATCACGTTGGTGGGCACTCCCACCAGGACGGCGGCCCGGGCATCCCGCGCGGTGGCGAGGCAGTGATCGGGGGTCCAGTGAGGCTCGCGGAGCATCACCAAAGACGCGCCGAGACGCAGGCAGTAAAGGCACATACCCCCTATGCCCTGGGTCAGCGGCGTCATGGGGAGGATGCGGTCGTTCTCGGTGATGCCGAGGCGGCCCGTGAACCCCTCGAAGGTGACCTGCTTCAAGCGCGCCGAAAGCGACGCCAGCTTGGGCATGCCTGTCGTGCCGGAGGTGAGCGCGATCTCGACGATTCGGCCCGGATCCGGCTCGGCGGGGGTCGGCTCCGGCAGACCCTCGGCCGACTCGGGCAGCGGCTCGCGGATCATTACCACGGGCCGCGCCTTCTCCCCCACCCAGCGCAGCTCGTGCTCGCCGAGGCTGAGCGGCACGGGTAGGATCACTGCGCCGAGGTCTGGAATCGCCAGCTCGAGAGCGACGTACTGCCAGACGTTGGGCAGCTGCACGCCGACGACCTCGCCCCCGCGAACACCGCTGGCCGCGAGCAGCTTCCGCAGCCGGCGGACGTGCTCGAGCAGCTGCTCGAAGGTGATCTCATCGCCTGCCTCCCAGATCGCGGGGCTCGAGCCCCGGCGGGCGGCGTTCCACTCCAGGTAGCTGACCGGCCGGTAGGGCGTCGGCTCGGTCACCGCATCAACGCGACGACGCGGTCCGGCGTGAGCGGGAGCACCACGTCGGAGAGGGAGAGCGCGTCGGCGACGGCGTTGGCGATCGCAGCGGTGCCTCCGATCGTGCCGCCCTCCCCGGCGCCCTTGGTGCCCAGCTCGTGCACGGTCGAGGGGGTCACAAGGTGCTGGATCGAGACCGGCACGGCCTCGCTGATGCTCGGGATCATGTAGTCGAGGAACGTGGCCGTGCGGGGCTCGCCGTCAGGTCCGTAGGCGACCTCTTCCAGGAGCGCCGCACCGGCGGCCTGGGCCACGCCGCCCGTGACCTGGCCTTCGACGACCAGCGGATTGATGAGCACGCCGCAGTCTTCGGCCACCACGTAGCGCAGGACCTCCACCGCGCCGGTTTCGCGATCGAGCTCGACCAGGCAGGCGTGAGTGGCGTATGGGTGCGACGCCTGGGCTGGGTCGTACGTCACCGACACATCGAGGTCTGCGTTGTCTGCCGCAAGCTGCAAAAGTGTCAGCCGCGCCGGGGCGCCGTCGACGATGACAGTCCCGGCATCGATCGACAGGCGGTCGATGGGCTGGCGCAGCCGGTCGGAGGCTGCCTCCAGGATTGCTTCACGGAGAAGTCCGGCTGCCCGAAAAGCGGTGGTGGCGCCGGTCACCGAGCCCCGGCTCATGAACGAACCGGTGCCGCCGCCGACGCGGCCGGTGTCGGTCTGTTCGACGACGATCGTCTCGGCCTCGACCCCAAGGTTCGCCGCCGCGACCTGGGCGAGCGTTGTGTGCGAGCCCTGGCCGACCGCCGGACAGCTTGTCTGGAGGTGCACGCGTCCGTCCTCGGCGAGCCAGGCGCGCGCCGAGTCACTGCCGGGTATGTCGCGCATGCCGCGGCGCTCGAACGTCGATGACCCCGCGGCCGTGTATTCCACGTAGGAGCTCAATCCGAGGCCGACGAGGCGGCCCTCGGCACGCGCGCTCGCCCTCTCGGCGCGAAGCGTTTCGTACCCCGCGCGGTTGAGCGCTGATTCGTAGTCACCCGACTCATAGGGGTGTTTGGTCACCGTCGTGTACGGCATCTGCTCTGCTTTCACGAAGTTGACGCGGCGCACGTCGGCCGGATCCAGCGCCAGCCGGCCGGCGATCAGGTCCATCAGGCGCTCGTGCACCAGGACCGCCGTCACCATGCCGACTCCGCGATAGGGGCCCTCCGGCGACTTGTTGGTGGCGACCGCATAGGTCGCGTACTCATAGTCGCGTATGTCATACGGGCCCGGGATGAGGCTCGCCGTTCCGAGGGGGTCGAGCAGCGGGCCGAATGGCCGGACGCCGTAGGCGCCGATGTTCGAGTGAATCGTCGCCTTGATGGCGAGGACGCGGCCGTCCTTCCGCACCGCCGCGGAGAAATGGACGCGCTGGTCGCGCGCGTGGCTCGCGGACAGCATGTGCTCCGTGCGGGTCTCGATCCATTTCACGCGAGCGTTCATTCGGCGCGCGATCCAGGCGAGCAGGATCTCCTCCGAATAGACCTGGGCTTTGACGCCGAACCCGCCGCCGACGTCGGTGGCCACCACGCGCACGCTCCGGCGTTCGATTCCGAGGCACTCCGCGATCGCGTCGGCGACCAGGTGTGGGACCTGCGTGGACGTCCAGACCGTCACGCCGCGGCCTTCCGGCGCGGCGACCACGCCCCTCGGTTCGATGGGCGCCGCGGCTACGCGCGGATGAGTGACCTCCGCCTCCACGACCAGGTCGGCGCGCTTGAAGGCAGCAGACGGGTCGCCGTAGGTGCGGCGGCCCAGGAAGTAGACATTGCCCGGCACCACGTCGTGGACGAGCGGCGCGCCTTCGGCCAGCGCGTCCGCGAACGTCACCACCGTCGCCAGGGGATCGATGTCGGGCTGAACGAGCTCGACCGCGTCCGCCGCCACGTAACGGCTTCCCGCCACGACCGCGGCGATCATCTCGCCGGCAAACCTGACTCGATCGGCGGCCACGATCGGCCGCGCCGGGCAGATGGCGCCAGGCGTGGTGAGGTGAACCTCGAGCGGCCGGCACGACCCGGCAAGGTCCGTCGCAGTGAAAATCTCGAGCACTTCCGGCAGCTTGCGGGCGGACGAAGTGTCCACGCCTGTGAGGAGTCCGCTCGCCGTCTGGCTTCGCACAAGACCCACGTAGAGCTGCGTCTCCAGGTCGTCCGCGAACCTGCCCTCGCCGCGCAGCAGACGGGGGTCCTCGAACCGCCTCAGGCTCTGGCCAATCGGTCCCCCCATGTCGCTAAAGTCTCCGTCATCGACGCACACTGGATGGCGGTCGCGCGAGGTGATGAGCCGGCCGACCTCGTGCTGTCCGGAGGCCACGTCCTGTCGGTGTTCACCAAGGAGTGGCTTGACGTGGACGTGGCCGTGAAGGACGGTCACGTCGTCGGCCTCGGCCGGTACGACGGCCGGGAGAGCATGGACGTCGCCGGCGCTTACCTGGTGCCTGGCTTCATCGACGCGCACATGCACATCGAGTCGTCGAAGCTCACCGTCGACGAGTTCGCCCGCGCGGTGGTCGGTCACGGCACGACCGCGGTGGTGGCAGACCCGCACGAGATCGCCAACGTGCTCGGCACCGACGGCATCCACTGGCTGCTCGACTGCTGCGAAGACATCCCGCTCGACGTCTTCGTGATGGCCTCGTCGTGCGTGCCGGCGTCGCGCTTCGAGTCACCTCGCCGGCCATTCACCGTCGGAGACATCGAGAGCCTGCTCCGACGCAGCCGGACCATCGGGATCGCGGAGATGATGAACTTCCCCGGCGTCATCAGCGGGAGCGCGGGGGAGCTCGCCAAGCTGGAGACGGGCCTCACCGACCACGTCGATGGTCACGCGCCGGGGGTCCGTGGGCCGGCGCTCAACGCCTATATCAGCGCGGGCATCAGCTCGGATCATGAGGCGATGACGTTCGACGAGGCGCTCGAAAAGCGCAGGCTCGGGATGTGGGTGCTGCTGCGGGAGGCATCGATCGCGCGCAACTTGCGAGACCTGCTTCCGCTGGTCAAGCGCTATGGAACCGAGCGGTGCGCGTTCTGCACAGACGACCGTGAGCCTGACTTCATCGTCGAGCAAGGGCACATCAACCAGATGGTTCGCGTCGCCGTGGCCGAGGGCGTCAGTCCCGAAGACGCGCTGGTCATGGCCACGATCAACCCTGCAAGCTGTCACCGCTTGTGGCACCTGGGCGCGATCGCGCCAGGCTACCAGGCCGACATCCTCGTCCTCGACGACCTCAAGAGCTTCAATCCCCGCCGGGTTCTGAAGCGCGGAGCTTCACCTCGCTTCGTCAAGCTCGAGGTTCCCGAATGGGTGAGGCAGACGGTGAGCATGGCGCCGGTCGAGGCGAGCTCGTTTGCCATCTCGGCGGGTCCGAAGAGGATCCGCGTCATGCGCGTCGTCCCCGAGCAGCTCGTCACAGGCGTCGAGATCGTCGAGCCCACCGTGCGGGACGGCAGCATCGTTGCCGACGCGGCGCGCGACCTGGTCAAGATCGCTGTCGTCGAACGCCACCACGCCAGCGGGCGAGTGGGTCTCGGCTTTGCGACCAACGTCGGCCTCCAGCGCGGTGCGTTTGCCTCGACCGTGGCGCACGATGCGCACAACATCGTGGCCCTCGGGGTTGACGATGCCGACATGGCCGCCTGCGCGATGCGCATGGCGGAGATCGGGGGAGGAATCGTGATCGCCGAGGGCGGCCGCGTGGTGGAAGAGCTGCCCCTGCCGGTCGCCGGGCTGATGAGCGACAGCCCGCTTGCTGCCGTGCACGAGCGGCTGCGCTCGATGGAGGAGCGTTTGAAGACGATGGGTGTGGCGATGGCTTCACCCTTCATGACGCTCAGCTTCCTTGCGCTGTCGGTGATCCCCGAGCTGAAGATCACCGACCGCGGCCTTGTCGACGTCAACCGTTTCGAGCTGGTGCCGCTGGGAGTTGAGTGAAGGCCTGGACCGGTTCAACGAGCTCCTGGGCGCCGAGGCCGAAGAGCGGCTGTACGCGACGTTTGCGAACCGGCCCTGGGCGGCCCGGATGGCAAACGGCCGACCCTACCGCAACGTCGACGCCCTCCTGGAGGTCGCCGAGTCGGCGTGGGCCGACCTCAAGCCGGGAGACTGGCTGCAGGCGTTCCGGGCCCACCCGCGGATCGGAGAGGGGGGCGGCAGCGCGCCGGCGACCTCCGAGCGAGAGCAGAGCGGCGTGCGAACGGCGTCGGCTCGGACGCTCGCTGCGCTGGCGGCCGAGAATCGGACCTATGAGGCGCGCTTCGGACACGTCTTTCTCATCGCCGCCCGGGGGCGGAGCGCCGACGAGATCCTCCACGACCTGCGTCGCCGCATGACCAACGACCCTTACACCGAGGTCGAGGTCGCCGCCGCCGAGCAGCGCAAGATCACGCGCATGCGTCTGCTGGACATGCTCGGCCGGTGAGCATCTCGACCCACGTCCTCGACACGATGCGGGGAGCCCCGGCAGCGGGGCTGGCGGTCGCCCTCCATCGCCGCGAGCCGGACGGCGACTGGAAGGAGGTCGCGCAGGCGGAAACCGACGCCGACGGCCGGATCCGCGAGCTGACAGACGAGGAGCTCGAGCCGGCGGAGTACCGCATCGAGCTCGACACGCGCCCCTACTTCGAGCGGTCAGGTCTCAGCGTCTTCTACCCGTCGGTGTCGGTGGTCTTCAACTTCGAGGGCGGCCACCTTCACGTGCCCGTGCTGCTCAGTGCGTTCGGCTACACGACCTATAAGGGGACATGACGATCCTCCTCGGTGACAACCAGTACGGGAAGGCGGAAACGCACGTCGTGCGCATCACGAAGAACGGCGAGAAGCACGAGATCAAGGACCTCAACGTCAGCGTCGCGCTTGCCGGGGACTTCACCGATGCCCACCTGACCGGAGACAACAGCAAGGTCGTTCCGACCGACACGCAGAAGAACACGGTCTTTGCGTTCGCCCGCGATCCGATCGGCGAGATCGAAGACTTTGCAATCCGTCTTGCCCGCCATTTCGTCGGTGAGTTCGCGTCCGTTTATCGGGCTCGGGTCTCGATCGAGGAGTTCGGCTGGAATCGAATCCACGACCACGCTTTCGTTCGCGCAGGCGCTGAGAAGCGCGTGGCGACGGTGACGTGCACGGACGACAGCACGTGGGTGGTCGGCGGAATCGCCGACCTCGTCATCCTCAAGTCGACCGGGTCCGAGTTTCACGGCTACATCAAGGACCGCTTCACGACCCTCGCCGAGACGCACGAACGGATCATGGCGACGTCACTGGCCGCGAGCTGGCGCTACGCGAGCACCGACGTCGACTGGCGCCAGTCGTTTGGAGAGACACGCCGGCTGATGCTCGAGACGTTCGCGGCCAAACACAGCCTGTCACTGCAGCAGACTCTCTACGCCATGGGCGAGGCCGTGCTGCGCGCGCGCCCAGAGGTCGCGGAGATCCGGCTCTCGATGCCGAACAAGCACCACTTCGTGGTCGACCTCTCGCCTTTCGGAATGGCCAACGACAACGAGGTCTTCTACGCGGCCGACCGCCCGTACGGCCTGATCGAGGGCACGGTGACGCGTGACGACGCGCCCGAGCCCGGCCTGGCCTGGTGATGGAATTCCTTCAGCCGGCCACCTGGTCCGAGGCGCTCGACATGAAGGCCGCCCACCCGGAGGCGACCCCGATCGCCGGCGGAACCGACGTGATGGTCGAAGTCAACCTCGACCACCGGCGCCCGGCGACCATCCTCGACCTGACCCGGATTCGCGAGCTCAAGGAGTGGGGCCCGTCCGACGGCACCTTGCGAATCGGCGCCGGCGTGACCTACACGCGGCTCATCGAGGAGCTTGGCGACCGGCTGCCGGGCCTGGCGATGGCGTCACGGACGGTCGGCTCGCCGCAGATCCGCAACCGAGGCACGGTCGGCGGCAACCTCGGCACGGCATCTCCCGCTGGTGATGCCCATCCGCCCCTCCTCGCGTCAGACGCGTGGGTCGAGCTGGCTTCTAGATCCGCTACCCGCCACGTGCAGATAGGCGAGTTCTTCACGGGTCCCAAGCGCAATGCGATGCGAAGCGACGAGCTCATCGCCGCGTTCATCGTGCAGCCCGCGCGCGGGCCGCAGCAGTTCTCCAAGGTCGGGACTCGCAACGCCATGGTCATCGCCGTCTGCTCGTTTGCCCTGTCGATCGATCCCGCTCACATGAGGGTCGGCACCGGCATCGGCTCCGCGGGTCCGACCCCGCTGCGGGCGGCCGCGGCAGAGAGGTTCATCCAGGGCGAGCTCGACTGGGGGCGCCGCCGGCCGTTGAGCCCCGCCACGTTGAGTCGCTTCGGGGAGCTCGTCGCGTCAGCGGCCAGGCCGATCGACGACGTTCGCGGGACGGCCGCCTATCGCCGCCACGCGCTGGCCGTGCTGGCGCGCCGCTGTCTCGAGTGGGCCTGGGCCGCGAGGTGAACGTCAGGTGCGTGGTCAACGGCGAGCATCGCGTGGCCGAGGGGGTGTGGGAGGGTGAGAGCCTCCTCTATGTGCTGCGCGAGAGATTCGGCCTGTTCGGCTCGAAAAACGCATGCGAGCAGGGCGAGTGCGGATCGTGCTCGGTCTACCTCGACGGAACGCTGGTCTGCGCGTGCCTGGTGCTGGGAGGGCAGGCGAACGGCCGCGAGGTCGTGACCATCGAAGGGCTCGACGGCGCGAGGGTTCAGCAGGCGTTCGTCGAAGCCGGCGCCGTGCAGTGCGGCTTCTGCACGCCGGGCCTGGTCGTCGCCACCCACGACCTGCTGCGGCGCATACCGCAACCCGACGACGCGCAGATTCGCGAGGCGCTCGCCGGCAACATCTGCCGCTGCACCGGCTACGCGAAGATCCTCGACGCGGTGCGCATGGCGGCCCGATGAAAGTCGGTGAGAGCGTCCGCCGGCCGGACGGCATGCCGAAGGTGCGCGGGGGCTTCGTCTACTCCTCGGACCTGCACGTCGACGGAATGCTGTGGGGCGCCACCGTGCGCAGCCCGCACCCCTACGCGCGGATCATCTCCATCGACACCGACGAGGCGCGCGCCATGCCGGGCGTGCGGGCGGTTCTCACCCACATGGACGTGCCAGGCCGGAACCTGTACGGACTCGAGATCCAGGACCAGCCCGTCCTCGCGTTCGACGTCGTGCGCTACTGGGGCGAGGCGGTTGCCCTGGTGGCCGCCGACCATCCCGAGCAGGCGAGGCGGGCCGCCGAGAAGGTCGACGTCGAATATGAGGTGCTGCGACCCGTGACGGACCCAGAGCAGGCGCTGTCTCCCGAGGCTCCGCGGCTCCATCCCGACGGCAACGTCACGCGCCACGTGAAGATCCGTCACGGCGACCAAATGGCGCGCGCCGACGTCGTGGTGAAGGGTGAGTACGAGATCGGAATGCAGGACCAGGCGCCGCTCGGCCCCGAGTCAGGCCTCGCGATCCCAGACGGCGAGGGTGGCGTCGACCTCCATATCGCCACGCAGTGGCTGCACGTCGACCAGGAGCAGCTGGCGAGCGTGCTCGCTCTGCCCACTGAGAAGGTGCGGCTCACCATGGCCGGCATCGGCGGCGCGTTTGGCGCGCGCGAGGACCTATCGATACAGGCCCACGCGTGCATGCTCGCGCTGAGGACCGGATGGCCGGTGAAAATCTCCTACTCGCGACCGGAGTCTTTCGTCGGCCATGTGCACCGCCACCCCGGCAGGCTGAACTACGAGCACGGCGCCAACCGAGACGGCAAGCTTGTCTACGTCCGGGCTCGGATCCTTCTCGACGGCGGCGCGTACGCGTCAAGCTCGACCGCGGTGATCGCCAACGCCACGTGCTTCTCGGTCGGGCCGTACCGGTGCCCCAACGCGACGATCGACGGCATCGTCGTCTACAGCAACAATCCGCCGTGCGGCGCGATGCGCGGCTTCGGCTCGGTGCAGAACTGCTACGCGCACGAGGCGCAGATGGACAAGCTCGCGGCCGCGATGGGCATGGACCCGGTGGAGCTGCGGCTCCGCAACGCGATGGAGACTGGCAGCGAGATGATCACCGGCCAGGTCATCGACGGCCCGGTTCCCGTGGCTGAGCTGCTGCGGCGTGTGCGGGCGATGCCGATGCCACCCGCGTCCGACAAGCACCTGACGTCGATGCCGGGTGGGGTGTCGAACACGACGCATGGTGAAGGCGTGAAAAGAGGGGTCGGCTTCGCGGCGGGCTTCAAGAACATCGGCTACTCCGAGGGCTTCGACGATTACTCGGCCGCGAGGGTGCGCCTGTCGGTCGTCGAGGGCCGGCCTCGGGTCGAAGTCCACAGCGCCGCCGCGGAGGTGGGGCAGGGCATCGTCACGGTGCAGGCCCAGGTGGCCGGCACGGAGCTTGGCGTCGACGACGTCTTGGTCCTGCACGCCGATACGAACGTTGGCTCCGCAGGCTCGTCCTCAGCCTCGCGCCAGACATACATCACCGGCGGCGCCGTCAAGGCAGCGTCCGAGGCCGTGCGGAAGCGTGTGCTGGAGCTTGCGGAATCGGAGCTTCACCCGGCCGGCGAACTTCGGCTCGAGAACGACGCGGTGGTGGACGCAAGCGGCAAGCAGATCGTGTCTTTGGCCACGCTGCTCGGCGACGCCGTGATCGAAGAGACCCGCGTCTTCCGCCCGCGCCAGACCCACCGCCTGGATGCCGAAACCGGCCAGGCCGACGCGCACATGCAGTTCGCCTTTGCCGCGCACCGCGCGGTGGTCGACGTCGACACGGAGCTTGGCCTGCTCAAGGTGGTGGAGCTCGCAACGGCGCAGGACGTGGGCAAGGCGATCAATCCGCAAGCGGTGCAGGGTCAGCTCGAAGGCGGCGCGGCGCAAGGACTCGGCCTGGCCGTCATGGAGGAGATCCAGGTCAAGGACGGGGTGATCCGGAACCCGTCGTTCACGGATTACTTGCTGCCGACCATTCTCGACATGCCACCGGTGCGGATGGACATCCTGGAGCTGGGCGACCCCAACTCGCCTTACGGCTTGAAGGGGGTGGGGGAGCCGCCCACCATCTCGTCGGGTCCGGCCATCGTGGCCGCGGTCCGAGCTGCGACCGGGCGCGAGATCGACCGGGTGCCCGTCCGGCCGGGTGACCTCACTTTGTGAGGTCGGCCGCAGGACATCACCTGTGACGCTTCTCTTGCGCGCGGGGCTGCTGTTCACGGGCAGTCGCGAGATCGAGAACGGCTGGCTGTTCGTGCGCGACGGCAGGATCGCCGGCATCGGCTCAGGGCCGGCGCCGCAAGCGGACGACTGGGTCAGCGAGCCCAACTGCGTGGCCATGCCCGGATTCGTCAACGCGCACGACCACATGTACCAGTGGGCGACGCGTGGCTACGCGCCGGACGGCACACTCTTCGAGTGGCTGCGAGCCCTGTACCCGGTGTGGGCGCGCATCGACGCCGGCACGGTGCGCGCGGCAGCTCGCGCGGCCATGGCGCGCCTTCTGCTTTCAGGATGCACGCTCTCGACCGACCACCACTACGTTTTTCCGAGCGGCCGAGCTGGGATCTTCGAAGCGCTGGTGGAAACTGCCGGCGAGCTGGGACTCCGATTCCATCCCTGTCGCGGTTCGATGTCGCTGGGGGAATCGAAAGGCGGCCTTCCGCCCGACTCGGTGGTCGAGGACGAGGACGCGATCCTCGCCCACACCGAAGAGCTGATCGCCCGCCACCATGACGCTGGACCGGCATCGATGTGCAGGGTCGTGGTCGCACCGTGCTCGCCCTTCTCGGTGACGCCGCAGCTGATGCGCGATTCGGCGGAGCTCGCGCGCAGGCACGGCGTCCGGCTTCACACGCACCTTGCCGAAACCCTGGATGAGGAGAGGTTCTGCATTGAAAAGTTCGGCAGGCGGCCGTACGAGCTCATGGAGGACCTCGGCTGGACCGCGGACGACGTCTGGTACGCACACGGCATCCACCTGAGCGACGCCGAAGTCGGCAGGGTCGCGGAGGTCAAGGCCGGCATCGCGCACTGCCCGTCCAGCAACATGCGACTCGGGGCGGGCGTCTGCAGGGTCGCCGACCTGGTGCGCGCGGGTGCGAGGGTCGGCCTCGGTGTGGACGGATCGGCAAGCAACGAGGACGCCAACCTCGCGGTGGAGGCGCACCAGGCCTTGCTCCTGGCGCGGGTCAGCAACCAATCGCCGCGCGCGCTCGACGCGCGCGTCGCGTTGCGGCTGGCGACGCAAGGCGGGGCGGACTGTCTCGGCCGGGATGACTGCGGATCGCTCGAGCTGGGCAAGTGTGCTGACGTCGCCTGCTTTCGGGTCGACGACCTCGCCCACGCCGGGATCAAAGACCTCGTCGCCGGCCTGGCGCTGGCGCCGCCGGCCCGCGCTCAGACGGTCGTTGTCAACGGCAACGTCGTGGTGCGTGAGGGCAGGCTGCTCACCGCGGACGAGGACGAGATCGCGCGCGACATCGCCGCTACAAGCGCTCGCCTGGCCGGATGAGCTTAGGCTCGCCGTGGATCGTGCGCACCGTGCGGCCGCGGATCTTCCGCCCTTCGTGGGCGCTGAAAGCGTTCTTGTAGAGAAGGTCTTCGCGCCGCACGACGGCTTCATGATTCAGATCGACGAGCCACAGGTCGGCGTCATAGCCCGGGGCGATGTCGCCCTTGCCGTCGATCCGGAATCGGCGCGCGATGTTGGTCGAGGTCGCGACCGCGACGGCCCGCATGTCGAGCCCGTCCACCGCGAGCATGAGCTGCCGTGTCGACTGGCAGCCTGAGATCCCTCCCCAGATCTTCCGGAAGTCAACGCCTTGCTTGAGGTCGAGGGTGCTGGGCGAGTGGTCGGACACGACGATCGGCAGGATCGGCATCGATTCCTCGCGAAGGGGCGGCGCGCACTTGGCCGTGCCGCCGATGCGGACCATGTCTCGGTCGACATACAGCATGTAGTGAGGGCATGTCTCTCCGCTCACGTCGTGGGTCGAGCGGAGGATCAGCTCGGCGCCGGCCAGCGAGCTCACATGCACGACGTGCAGCCTGCAGTCCGCTTCCGCCGCCCACTCGATCGCCTTGCCGATCGCCGAAACCTCGGCCTCGACCGGACGCGATGCGATGAAGTCGGCGGCCGACGGCCCTCGTGGGTCGCGCAGCTCCGCGGGGTCTTCGGCGTGGACGAGCAGGATCGAGTCGAGCTCGGCGATTCGCTTCATTCCCTCGCGCAGCGTCCGCTCGTCGGCGGCCGGGAACTCGTCGATGCCACTGGGGCACATGAAGGCTTTGAACCCCATGACTCCGCGCTCGACCAGCGGCCCGAGCTGGTCGAGATTGCCGGGAACGAGCCCGCCCCAGAGGCCGTAGTCAAGCCTTGATGAGCGTCGCATCGCGGCGAGCTTCAGGTCGAACGCCTCGACCGTCGTCGTGACCGGCAGGTTGTTGAGCGGCATGTCGACGAAGGCCGTGTAGCCTCCTGCAGCCAGCGCGGCGGTGCCGTGGGCGATGTCCTCCCACTCCGTGCGGCCTGGCTCGTTGAAGTGGACGTGGGAGTCGATGCCGCCGGGAAACACGTGCAGGCCGGTGGCGTCGATCTCCTCGGTGTCCGCGTCGAGGGTAGGGCCGACCTCGGCGACCACCCCGTCGCGGATGGCGATGTCGGCCACCTCGACCCCTCGGGCCGTCACAACGGTGCCGCCCCGGACGATCACAGCAGCTCGATGAAGCGGCTCAGCACGTCGATGGCCACCTGGACGTCGGCCACGTCGACAGACTCCGCCGGGTTGTGGCTGATCCCGCCCTTGCAGCGGACGAACAGCATCCCCACGTCGGTGATCTCCGACATGTAGACGCCGTCGTGCCCAGCTCCGCTCGCGATCTCCACGGCGTCTTCTCCGATCGCCTTGCGCCACAGCGCAACCAATCGCGGAGAGCAGCGGACGGCCGCGCGGGAGCTCGTCGGCGAGGCGCTCACCCGGACGTTCCAGCGTTCGCCGATGTGTCGCGCGAGGTCGAGAAGCGTCGCCCCGGCGGCCTCGCGCTCGCCGTCAGTTGCGTGGCGCACGTCGAGGCTCATGGTCACCTCTCCCGGGATGACGTTGGCAGCGCCCGGCTGCACCGTTAGGCGGCCCACCGTCGCCACGAGGCCTTCGTGGCTCGCGGCGTAGTGGAACGCTGCCCCCACAAACTCTGCCCCGGCGACCAGCGCGTCGCGCCGAAGCTTCATCGGCACCGTGCCGGCGTGTCCCGCCTCACCGGTGAACGTGAGCTCGAACCGGTCCTGGCCCGCGATGGCGGTCACGGCTCCGACCGGCAGGCCGAGGCCCTCGAGGACGGGACCCTGCTCGATGTGCACCTCGACGTAGCCGAGCGGCCTCGCTCCGCTCCAGCGGTCGCCGGCGATCCTGGTGGGGTCGCCGCCGAACCTGCGGATCGCCTCCGCCATCGTCAGGCCGCCCGCATCCCTACGCTGCAGCTCCGCCTCGTCGAGGCGGCCGGCCAGAGCGCGGCTGCCGAGATACGTCGAGCCGAAGCGGAGGCCTTCCTCGTCGGCGAACGCGAGCACTTCGAGGCCAAACGGCAGCCGCCGGTTCGCGTCGTGCAGTCGCTGCACGGCCGCGATCGCGACCACGACGCCGAGCGGTCCATCGTACTTGCCCGCGTCGCGGACCGAGTCGAGGTGCGAGCCGAGAAGCAGCGTCTCGGGTCCGGCCCCTTCGTACCGGGCGCGCAGGTTGCCGAGGTTGTCGCGGGTCACGGTCATCCCGGCCTCGTGCATCCACCCCGCGACGTGCTCGTGAGCGCGGCGCATCGCGTCCGACGCGAAGGGCCGGGTGATCCGGCCGGGCTCGTCCGTGCAGGCGGCAAGGATCTCGCATCGCTCGACCGCGGCCGCTCCGTCGGTCACGGCTGAGGGGTAAACCTGATCTCCTGCGCCCCCTTCCACAGCACAAGGTCGCCGAGCTCTTTGAGTCGGTGATTGCCTTCGAAGATCGTGGCGAAGTGATTGCCCGCGAGCTGTCCCATCCGGCTCGCGAAGAGCGTCGCGCCGTAGGGAAAGAGGATCTCGGTCTCGCTGATCCCGCCGGGGTAGAGGAGCAGGTGGCCCGGGGCGGGATGACTGGTGTGGTTCTCGTAGCCGAGGCCGAGGTGGAGATCACCGAAAGGAATCCACGCGGCCTCGCCGCTCCAGCGGGCCTGGATGAGCTGCGTCTCGAGCGGCAGCATGGACTCGAAGGCGTGGCAGGTGCGCGGGGCGGCTTCGGTCTCCAGTCGGGCGAGAAAAAGCATGTCTCCGACCCTGATCTCGACGTTCATCCGCGTTCTTTCATACCGACGTTGCTCTGGCGGCCGGCTTCACGCCGGCCGCGCTTTGTCCGAAACGCATGCCAATCGTCGCGATGCGCGACTTTTTAGACAAGCTACAACCGTATACCGCAAGGAGAGCTGGCCCGTCGCGAAGCGACGGGCCGATGAGAGGGAACCATCTGGGTTCCCTCTCATATCTGGGTTACGCCCGGGACCCGGCCATTCCCGCAGGGCTCGGCGCCCGGCGGCTCATCATGTTGAACGCGTAGTAGAGAACCCCGGTCAGGACGAATCCGACGATGAACGTGATGTCGCCTATGCCCGGGTTGGCCGACGGGACGACGCCGGTGTAGATGATGTTGTTCGCGAACAGCCAGACAGAGACGACCAGCCCTATCGCCATGGCGGTCACACCCTGCCAGCGTTGGTGCTTGGTGTCGTAGAAGATCGACTCGTCACCGTAGTCGCCTTTGCGCAGCCAGTAGTCGGTGAGCACCACGGCAAGCCACGGCCCGATCCAGTAGCTGATCAGCAGCAGGAAGAACTCGTACTTGCTGCCGGGGCCGACGTTGGCCTGGCCGACGATGCCGATGATGTAGCCGAGCACGCCGGCGGAGACCGCGAGGAGCGCCCGGCGCTGACGGAGCGTGAGACCCATCTCGCGGATGCCGACCGCGACCAGGGACATCGTGCCGCTGTAAATGTTGATCGCGTTCGCCGCGACCGCGCCGATCGCGATGCACAGCAGCGTGAGGTAGTACAGCACGTCCGGCATCGCCACCCGGAGCTGCACCGTTGGAATGTCCGTGGGCCCCCACTTGGTGCCGGCGACGGTGGCGAGCGCGGCGCCCGCGAGCTCGATCACCACGCACGACACGAAGACGCCCATTGCCGCCCAGAACCCGACCATGGTCCGATTCGTGGTCGGCGGCAGGTAGCGTGTGTAGTCCGCCGCGTACGGATTCCAGCCCGCGGCGTACCCGAACGTTGCCGTGAACAGCAGCGTGAAGCTGCCGAACTCGCCGACGAACACCGGCGCCTTGGTGTTGACGGGAGCGCCGAAGTTCGCCTTCGTGAAGATGAAGATGGTCGCGAGGGCGAAGACGATGCCTAGCAGCGGCAGCGCCCAGCGCTCGAACACGTGGATGAAGTTGTGGCCCAGAGTGGCGATCGCGACCTGCGCCACGACGATGATCAAGAACGTGACCGCGAACGGAAGGTTGACGTTGATGAGCAGCGCCAGCGCCTGCAGCGCGAATGCGCCGCTGACGCTGTTGACGATGAACCAGCCGATCGTGCCCGTGAACGCGTTCAGGCCCGCGGGCAGGATGTTGCCGAGAAAGCCGAACGCACCGCGGCTCTCGACCATCATGGGAACCCCGAACTTCGGACCCCAGGACGAGAGAACCCAGTGCGTCAGCGAACCGAGCGCGCTGCCGACGACGATGGCCACCGCGGTCTGCCAGAAGCTGAGCCCGAACACCGCGATGCCGAGGACTCCGACGTAGACCGTCGCGAACTCGAGGTTGGGCGACAGCCACGTCCAGAACAGGTCGATCGGCTTGCCGTGACGCTCCTTGAGAGAGATGTACTCGACCCCGCCGGGCTCGACGGTGGCCACCCTCTCCCCGTAGTCGCCCTCTCGGACAGGTACGTGCTTCTCGACTTCCTGGACCGTTTGCATAGGCGCCTCCCCCAAACGCACTACAAACCGGACGAGTACGCCCGAAGTTTAAGGAACAATTAGAGTTCCGTCGAATGCTCGATTTGCTGCTGCGGGGCGCGAGGCTGCCCGGCGAGCTGGAAACCCGCGACATCGGCATCAAGGACGGCATGATCAGCGAGCCCGAGGCTGAGTCGCGTCACGAGATCGACCTGGGCGGGGCCCTGGTGACGCCGGCGCTCGTCGAGCCACACATCCACCTCGACGCCGTGCTGACGGAAGGTGAGCCGCGCCACAACGAGACTGGATCGCTCTTCGAAGGGATCGCGATCTGGGCCGAACGGGTCAAGCAATTGACCGTGGACGACGTGAAGCAGCGCGTGCGGACGGTCTTGCGCTGGCAGCTCGCCAACGGCGTTCAGTTCGTGCGCAGCCACGTCGACGTGTGCGACCCGGAGCTGAAGGCAGTGCGGGCCCTGGTCGAGCTGCGCAAGGAGATCGGTGACCAGATGTACCTGCAGCTGGTGGCGTTTCCGCAGCAGGGAATCATGTCGTTCGACGGCGGCGAGGACCTGATGCGGCGCGCGATCGATCTCGGGGTCGACGTCGTGGGGGCGATCCCGCACTTCGAGCTGACACGCGAGTATGGCGAGCAGTCGATCAAGTTCGCATTCGCGCTCGCCGCCAACAAGGGTCTGCGCGTCGACATTCACTGCGATGAGACCGATGACGACCAATCACGTTTCGTCGAGGTGATGGCCGCCGAGACGATCCGGCTGGGGATGGGGGGCCGGGTCACCGCCAGCCATACCACGGCCATGCACTCGTACAACAACGCCTATGCGTACCGGTTGATCAACAACCTCAAGCGCGCGCAGATGCACATGGTCACCAACCCGCTCGACAACTCGACGCTGCAAGGACGGTTTGACAGCTACCCGATCCGGCGCGGCCACACGCGGGTCAAGGAGCTGCTGGCAGCGGGCATCAACGTCTGCATCGGACACGACTCGGTGATGGACCCGTGGTACCCGCTCGGCTACGGCGACCCGCTCCAGTCGGCTTTCGTCCTTGCTCATTACGGTCAGATGTCGGGCCACGGTGAGCTGCGGACGCTGATGGACATGATCACGTGGAACCCGGCGAGCGCGCTGGGCCTGGAGCACTACGGGCTGCTGCCCGGCTGTCGCGCCGATCTCTGCGCGTTTGCCGCGCCGAGCGAGATGGACGCGATCCGGCTGATCGCACCGCGCAAGCTCGTCCTGCGGGGAGGGAAGATCGTGGCGCGCACCGAGCCCGAGCGCACGACCGTGATCTGGGATGACCGCGAACAGCTCGTCGACTTCCTGAAGCCGGTTTCCAGTCCGGCGCCGGTCAGCTAGAAAAATTCACCGCGAGCGCCGGCGCTCGCGGGCTTCAGGCCGGTTTCAAACCCGCCAACGCCGGCGCTCGTGCCGATTTGATGAAGCTAGCTCAGCGCGTAGATCCCCGGCAGCTCGCGGTAGAGGCCGGCGTAGTCGAGCCCGTAACCGATGACGAAGCGGTCCGGGATGACAAAACCCGTGAAGTCGATCCGGACGGGGATCTCGCGCCGCGCGGGCCGGTCGAGCAGGGCGGCCACGCGCACGGAAGCGGGTCTCATGCGCCGGAACCGCTTGAGGATCGTGTCCGCGGTCCGGCCCGAGTCGACGATGTCCTCGACCAGCAGCACGTGCCGTCCCTCCAGCGAGCCTTCGACCATGTGCGCGATCTTCACCCGGCCCGTGCTCTTCGTCCCCGCGCCGTAGCTCGCCGCGCGCACGAACTCCAGCTCGGCCGGGATCGAGAGACTTCGCAGGAGGTCGGCCGCAAAGACGGTCGCGCCCTTGAGGATGGCGACCAGTACGAGCGGGGTCTCGATGTTCGCGTACACCTCTGAGATCTCGCGTCCGAGCTGCTGGACCCGTTTCGAGATACGTTCGGAAGAGATCATCGCCCTGCCTGGTGCGCGTCTCGACCGGCGCGCCCTCGGACTCGACAGCACAGCCTCTGGCATGCGAGGAAGAGTCTAGTGTTGGGGCGATGCGCAAGGTCTATCACGGCCGCGACATCGAGGTGAGCTTCGACCTCGACATCTGCATCCACATCGCGGAGTGTTTGCGTGGCGACGCAAAGGTTTTTCAGCTCGACCGGCGGCCGTGGGTGCTGCCGGACTCAGGCAACCCAGACCGCGTCGCCCAGGTCATCGAGCTGTGCCCGAGCGGCGCCCTGCAGTACCGGCGCCTCGACGGCAAACCGCAGGAGCAGCACGAGGGCTCGACCACCGTCACGCCGATGCGAAACGGTCCGCTCCTGGTCGTCGGCACCATCGAGGTCAGGCACGAGGACGGTTCGGTCGAGACGCTGCCTCGCGCGACGCTGTGCAGGTGCGGCTTATCGGAACACAAGCCCTT
>JBKPCF010000114.1:0-22701 GCA_046727235.1 Candidatus Dormiibacterota bacterium | reverse complement strand
GACGTCGGCAAGGCCGAAGGCGATGAAGACGGCGCACATGATCGCGGCGGCGCCCGTGATCAAACGCCCGCTCTTCTCCAGCCCCATCGCGACGCCGACCTGGTTGTCGTCCGCACGCCGGTACTCCTCCTGGATCCGGCTGATCAGGAGGACCTCGTAGTCCATCGACATCCCGAAGACGATGCTGAAAAGCAGGACGGGGATGCTGGGGTCGATCGATTGAGGTGTGAATCCGAGCAGGCTGCTGAAGTGGCCCTGCTGGAACACGAAGACGAGCGCGCCGAATGACGCTGAGATCGAAACGAGATTCGTGAGCACCGCCTTCAACGGCAGCACGACAGAGCCCGTCAGCAAGAAGAGGATGACGTACGTGACCACGATCATCGAGCCGACCGCGAGCGGCGTCCGCTGCAGGATGTAGTTCACCAGGTCGAGGTCGAACGCCGTGCCGTTGGTGGCAAGAACCTGCGCCTCTGGCACATTTTCGGCGCGAACTGCCTTGACGATCTCGCGCGCTGCGTCGCTGGAATAGGGCTTGTTCGACAAGACGCTCAGCAGAACTATGTGTGGCCCGGTGCTGTTCTTCAACGCCTCCTGGAGCGCGGGCGGAAGCGATTCCCGCGGACCTGAATAAAGGCGTTGATAGTCGGTGCGTCCCAGGCTCGGATCAGCTTCCAGGATGCTGTCGACGCGAATCACGTTCGGCAGCTCCGCAAATCGGCGGCTCAGGTCATAGAGGTCGCCGATGTGCTCGGGTGTCAAGGGCGACGAGTCCGGGTAGTAGACGACCGCCTCGATCGAGGTCTGGTTCCTGCCTGGAAATTCGTTGATGAGCGTGTCATAGCCCTGGCGCGCCTGGTTCCACGGCGGGAGCGCATCGACATCGCTGCTTGCCAGCCGCAGCTGCAAGAAAGGTGTGCCCGCGACGACCAGCAGCGTCAAGGCCGGGACCAGAACCAACCAGGGCCTCCGCATCACCCAGGTGGCCATCGCGTGCCAGGCACCCGCGCCGGCCGGGCGGCGCAAGCCCAACCGGGGCATGATCCGCTTCGCCCAGCGAGGCCACCAGTCCACCAGGTTCCCGAGGACGGCCAGCGAAGCGGGCAGGAACGTCAGGCCGTAGAAGACCGCGATGGCGCCCACGATCGCGCCGGCTGCGCCCAACGAGGCCATGAAGGTGCCTTGATAGAACAGCATCGCTGAGAGGCCGATGGCGACGGTAATCCCGGAAAAGGTGATCGCACGGCCGGCCGTCGACATGGCGATCGCGATCGCATCCTCTCGGCTCGCGCCGGCGGCCATCTCATCGCGAAAGCGGTTGACGATGAACAGCGAATAATCGATCGCGAGCGCGAGACCGATCAGGGTCACGATGTTGGTCGCGTACTGCGACACGTCGGTGAAGCGTGCGAGCAGCATCGTGCCGCCCAGTCCGCCGACTATCGCGAGCAGCCCAACGCCGAGCGGGAGAAGCGCCGCGACGATCGCGGCGAAGATGACCACGAGCATCATGAACGCGACTGGAAGCGCGAGGTACTCCGCGCGCTGAAGGTCCGCGTTGAGCGTCGAGTCAAAAGCGAGATTGAGTGGAACCTGGCCGGTGGCAACCACAGACAGTGGGCCAGGCCGAATCTCGGCGACGACGGCGTCAACGTATCTCTGGGCGTCCACTGAACGGTCTTTGAACTCCACCGTGACCAGCGCCCTGTGGCCGTCGCGCGAGATCAGCGCGGATTGCTCGCTCGCCGGCACGCTGTAGGGCGTCGCGACGCCGGACACCCTCGAGTCGCTGCTGAGCGGCGCCACCGCATCTTCGACAGCGGCCTGAAAAGGAGCGTCGGTTGCCTTCAAGGTGGGACTGCTGAAGATCAGGGTCATGCCCGAGCGCACCTCGACCGGCTGCTCGACGCGGATCTCTCGCGTGATCAGGTTGGCCGCACGTACCGCCTCCAGGTTCGCCCCGAAATCTTCATTGCCGCCGAGCGCGGTTCCCGTGAGGACTCCGGTCACGGATACCCCAAGCAGAAGCGCCGACGCGACAAGCGTGGCCCAGCGGAAGCGATAGACAAAGCGGCCCCACCGCGCGAACACCGCGCCACTGTACCTGCCGGTATTCAGGGTTCGGTTAGGTCAACTTCCACTGGACGGACTGCAGGACTGGTTTCGCCTTCACCAGAAAAGCCGACAGGTTGTCCTGCCTGGTCAGCACCAGCACGGCGTAGTAGACGCTGCCGGTCGAGTTCGCCCCCGCAAAGAGGGATGCGGCCGCCGGGAGTGAATGTCCACCCTGGGTGAGCGTGAAGCACATCGTCCATGAGATGCCGGTCGCGCCGTTGAACGAAGTCGTGGTCGTCGTCGTGTTGGGACAGTTCCGCGCGTCTGGGTACCTGGTCTTCAGCTCGGTGTCGACCGTGTTCTTGTTGTCCTGGGCCGTCTGGGGTGGGCTCGAAGGCCCGCTCGCGACCGTTACCGTACCTTCGGAGTTGGGATCGCTCAGGGTGATCGACTCGACATCCTTGTTCGCAACCGACCACTGGGCCGGGACCTTCACCGAAACGCCATCGTTTGATTCGGTGGTTGCGCCCAGCGGCGCCGACGTCGGCGACGCGATGGGGGTCGGCGTGACGCCGGGCGTCGGACTCGGGAGCTCGGTTCCGACGCCGGGTCCGGAGTTGTTGGCCGTGCCTCGGTTGCCAAGGATCGCCAGCGCGGTGCCGCATCCCGCCATCAAAACCGTCAGCGCCACGACCGCGGCGATGATCAGCATCCACGGCGTCCTGTGCACGGACGCCACCGGTGCGGCGGGCGCGTAGTAAGGGCTCTGGTATCCCGTCGGGGCCTGGTAACCGGTGGGGCCGGCCACCGGAGGCCCAATACCCGGAGGAGGGCCGACAAAGGCTGGGGGTTCCGACGGGGCTCCTGGCGGGGATGGCGGCGGTGCGGCGACGGCCGGCGGTGGGGCCAGTGGGTTGCCACACGACTGGCAGTAGAGGTTTCCCTCCGGGTTCTGGGCGCCGCAGCGCGCGCAGGTCAGCGCCATGGAGGCCTCAGGCCTTTGCGGCTCGCGGCTTGCGGGCTCGCTTGACGGTCGCGGGCGCCGCGGTAAGTGCCATCCCACAGTTGGGGCAGAAGCCAGACGCAACGATGTTCATGTGGCAGTTCGGACACACCGTCTCCGCGAAGCCCATGTGCGCGGCCTCCTCGAGCAGGGCGTGGTGCAGCACGTACCGGACGTAGATGAGGACTCCACCCACGACCACCGCCTGCCAGACGAGGATGAACAGTGGATTGAGCAGCGCGTCTTTCATGAGCAAGGTTCCGAGCGCAAACGCCACGTGTGCGACAACGGCTGTCGCGATGCCGCCGGCCTCACGCGTGGCGAGGCGGCCGCGACGTAACCTCCACACCGTCGCGACGATCATCCCGGTGGTGCTCGCCTGCAGGAGGGGTTGGAACACGGCGATTGTCGCCAGGTCGAAGATCCAGTTCCCTGGCGTCAGATGCGCGGGGAGGCCCGTGATCGCCCCGGAGAACGTCACGAGCGACTCCGCGACGCTGAAACCAAGACCGGCGGCAATCCCGAAGACGAGTCCGTCGACCGTCTCCGGAAAGTCGGCCCGATTGGGCAGTAACAACGCGGGCAGGGGCTTCAGCGCCTCTTGCAGGACCGGCACCAGGAGGCCGAGGAAAAGCAGCGTGCCGACGTCGATGGCTGCGCTGCGCAGCGGGTTGCCCACGCTTAGGAGCGGGTTGTAGGCGATGCGCTCGACCAGTGTGAACACCACGCCCAGGACCACGCCGCCGCCGATCGTGAATCCCAGCACCGTGGCCGGCTCGTCGCGATAGACCTGCGCCTCGTAGAGGTAGATCAGGTACAGGACCGGTACGAGGAAGGTCGCGACGAGGATCGCGGCCGTGATCAGTCCGGCGATGTACAGAATCAGGATCCCGGCGACGCCGACCGCGAAAGCCCATCGGAACTCATGGACCTTGCTCTCGCCGAGGTGTGGAAACAGGGTCGTGAACACGGACGGCTGCATGACGTGCTCGCCAGGATGCGCGGCGTAGCGGTGCCTGCGCGTCCTGGCGTTGCCTACCTCCGCCGTCTTGCCCTGGTGCGCTCCGCAGCGGGTGCAGAACACGCCGTCGGGCACGTCGTTCGCGCAGTGGTCACACCGCACGGGCGGTAAGGATATCGAGCGCGGCCCGCTTAGGCTTGCCTGGCTTCCTCAGGCTCCGCGGGCACCCAGCCGCGGATGAAGTGGCACGAATAGTGTCCGGGGTGCTTGTCGAAGTACCGCTGGTGGTACTCCTCGGCGCGCCAGAAGTCGGTGGCGGGGACGATCTCGGTGACGATCTTGCGGTCGAAGAACTTCTGCGCCTCGTCCCTTGACTTGAGCGCCGCCTTCTCCTGCTCGGGGTTGTGGAAGAAGATCACCGATCGATACTGGTGACCCATGTCCGGGCCCTGGCGATTGAGCGTCGTCGGGTCGTGCATGTTCCAGAACTGGTTGAGCAGCTGCTCGTAGGAGACCTTGGCCGGGTCGTATGTGACCTCGACAGCCTCGGCGTGGCCGGTTCGCCCCATGCAGACCTGCTCGTAGGTTGGATGGTCGACCTTCCCGCCCTCATAGCCCGAGACGGCCTCGATCACGCCTGGCACCTCGTTGAAGAGATGCTCGACGCCCCAGAAGCACCCGCCGGCAAAAGTCGCTTTCTCCATGTCACCCTCCAAACTACGTCGGACAAATCATGATTCCCCCCGACGATGATTCGCTAACCCCGCCGCCGAGGCGGCGCTGGTGGCACCTGGCGACGGTCGACGTGACCCCGCTCCGCCGCCACCGCGACTTCCGGCTCCTTTTCATCGGTCGGTTCGTCTCGTTCTTCGGCTCGATGGTCAGCTCGGTGGCCTTCCCGTACCAGGTGTATCAGCTCACCCACAGCGTCCTGCTGGTCGGCGTGCTTGGTGTGCTCGAGTTCGCGGCGATCCTCGTCTTCGCGTTTCTCGGCGGAGCGCTGGCCGACGCGCGAGACCGGCGCTCCATGGTGCTGGCGTCCGAGGCAGCGCTGATGGGATGCAGCCTTCTCCTCGCCGGCAACGCGGCCCTCCCCACTCCCCAGGTCTGGCTGCTCTTCCTGGTCGCGACGGCCTGGGGCGTGCTGGACGCGATCCAGCGACCGTCGCTCGACGCCATGCTGCCGCGACTGGTCGAGCGGGACGAGCTCGCCGCGGCCGCCGCGCTCGGCAGCCTCCGCGGCACCCTCGGCATGATCCTTGGACCCGCGCTCGGCGGGGTGTTGCTCGCAGGATTCGGGCTTACCGTCACCTACCTGTTCGACGTCGCCTCGTTTGTGGTCGGGCTGGCGTGTCTCTGGCTCATGCGCGCCGTCCCGCCACCTGTGGACGCCGAGCGGCCGAGCCTTCGTCGGGTGGTCGAGGGCCTGCGCTACGCGCGCAGCCGCCAGGAGCTCATCGGCACCTACGCGGTCGACATCGTCGCCATGTTCTTCGGCATGCCGTTCGCGCTGTTTCCAGCGATCGCGCAAGGTCTGGGTGGGGCCAGGGTGCTGGGTCTCCTCTACGCAGCTCCCGCGGTGGGATCCTTTCTTTTTTCAGCCACGAGCGGCTGGACCAACCGTGTCCACCGGCACGGCATGGGCGTGATCGTGGCCGCGACGATCTGGGGCCTGGCGATCATCGGTTTCGGCCTCGCACCCGGCCTCTGGCCCTCGCTCTTCTTCCTCGCCCTTGCCGGCGCCGCCGACATGATGAGCGGAGTCTTCCGGTCCGTGATCTGGAACCAGACGATCCCGGACTCTCTTCGAGGCAGGCTGGCGGGGATTGAGATGATCAGCTACACGTCGGGCCCGGCGTTGGGCAACCTCGAGGCAGGCGTCGTGGCCTCCCTGTTCAGCGTGCGGGTATCGGTCGTCTCGGGCGGCGTCCTGTGCGTCGTGGGCTGCCTGTTGGCCACGATCGCCCTACCCCTCTTCCGCACGTACGACGCGCGCCCGTACCATCTCGCGCCAGAACACGTGCCCGACAGCGTCAAGCCAGAGTAGCCATGAGCTCATCCCAGGTCGTCCTGCTGTCGGTGGCCTCCGCGGCGTTCGCCCTGTGGGCCGCCGTGTTCGCGACCCGGGCCGACTTTGCCACGCGGCGTGCGATCAGGGAGTCCAACACCCGCTGGGAGGCCAGCATGAGGCCGGTCCCCCACATCACCTTCACGGAGTTCGCCGCTCCTGGGCAGTCGATCCAGGTCCAGGTCGAAAACCTCGGCGGCACCCTCGCAGGCTGCGCGATCATCCTGCAGAACGCCGACGAGATCTATGCCACCGAGCTGACTCTGCCGGAGAAGGCCCCGGCTCGACCCATCTCGTTGCCCTTCATCGTGAAGGCCTGGAAGCGCGTGTCGCAGCCTCAGCCGCTGCTCCTGATCGCGCGCGACGTCAGTGGCCGTTGCTTCGACTGCCTCGACGGCGGCAAGCAGGTCAAGGATCCCCAGAAATGGGTCACGAGCCGCTTGCGCGAGCTGCGCATGCAGGGAATGGTGACCTTCCCGTCGGTGACGGGGCCGGCGCGGACCTAGTGGACGTGATCGAGGTCGGCCCTTAGCCTCAGCTCGACGTTGCCCTTCAGCGCCTGGGACACCGGACATCCGTTCTTGGCGTCCTCGGCGAATTTCTCGAACTCGTCGGCGCTCAGGCCATGGATATGGCCGTGAACCGTGATCGTGCTCGTCGTGATCCCGGTCCCGGGTACGAACTCCACCTCGGCGGTCGTCGTCAGCCGCTCCGGATTGTGCCCGGCCTTGGCCAGTCCGTTGGAGAGCGCCATCGAGTAGCACGCGGCGTGCGCGGCGGCGATCAGCTCCTCGGGGCTGGTGCCTCCCTTTCCGCGGTCGGCGCGGCTGGCCCACGTGACCGTGAATTCCGGAAAAGTGCCGCTTGCAACCTTGACACGTCCCTTTCCGCTCGTGAGGTCCCCTTCCCAAACCGCGTCTGCTCGACTGACCGTCGCCATGCCCCACCTCCAGCCGCGTATTCAGTTGCAGGATAGTTGTTGAGTGAAAAGGCGATGAAGGCGCAGGAAATTCCCGATCTCGATCCGCACCCACGCGATGCCGACGGCCACGGATACATCGACTTCTTGTCCTCGGACAAGCTCAGCGTCGGCCTCGCGGTCTGGCCCGCGGGCGTGACCGACCGTCAAACGCCGCACACGGAAGACGAGGTGTACTACGTCATCCGCGGCCGCGGGGCCATCCGCGTCGGCGATGAAGACCGAGTTGTGCGCTCGGGCAGCCTGGTCTTCGTGTCCGCCGGAGTCGAGCATCGATTTCACGACATCGAAGAAGAGCTGCGTGTGCTGGTCTTCTGGGCGCCTCCCCACGCCGCGCCGCGTCATCATTAGCCGCGATGTCGCAGCAGATGCCGTCCGTGCTGGTCACCACGACTGAGAGGCCAGCCGGCTACGAGGTGAAGCAGGCGCTGGGCCAGGTGTTCGGCGTGGTGGTGCGTAGCCGCGGACTTGGCGGGAACGTCATGGCGGGGCTTCGCTCGCTCGCAGGCGGTGAGATCGTCGAGTACACGCGGCTGGTGGAAGACACGCGCCGTCACGCCATCGACCGCATGGTCGAGAACGCCCGCGCCATGGGCGCCAACGCCGTGGTCATGATGCGGTTCGACTCGTCGGAGATGGGCCAGACGATGACCGAGGTCGTCGCCTACGGCACGGCGGCAATCGTCGAGCGCGGCTAGATGCACATCGAGTGGTTCATCTACGTCCTGGTTATCGCCTTTGCGGTCGTGGGCTACTTCGTCTGGGATCGCCGCTACCGCGGTGGGGACAAAGGCAGCTTCAAGCCGACCGGTGAGGTGTTCAAGGACCCGACCTCGGGCAAGATGACGCGGGTCTACGAAGACCCCGCGACCGGCCGGCGGCAGTACCGCGAAGAGCCGCCTACCCCGTAGGGAATCTGAGTCGCGCCGGCCGGCCGGTGTTGTCGAGGACAAGGGCAGGAAGATAGTCGCCGGCCGGTGTGCGAACCCACCACGCGTGGTCCTTGCGCCACTCGGCACGGGTCGAGAACCGGTACCTGTACAGCGCCGCTCGCACTGCCGCCGGCGGGCGTTCGGGAAACGGGTTGGCGCGCAGAAGCTTCAATGTCGCGCGATCTCCCTGCAGCAGCTTGATCACCAGGGCGATGAACCACTTATGGCGGAACGGCGACTCCATGGCCGCAAACCACATGAGCCAGTCGAGCCTCAAGTGGTACGGCGCGTACTGGAGAGGAACTCTTTGCGGGTCTCCCGGCTTGCCCTTGAACTCGTAGGCCCTCCATCCTGCTTCGCCACCGGTGGGGTCGGCGGTGCCCTCGACGATGATCTCGAACCGCTCTTTGGTCACCGAGCCAAAAGCCCCGTACGTGTTGACAAGATGGAAGGGGTCGAAGCTGAAGTTCATCAGCTGGTGCGGAGAGACGAGGTTCAGCACCGGCCGGTAGCTGAGCACCACGACCAGCACGGTGACCGCGATGACGAGCCACTGCCACCAGATCGGCAGGGGTATGAGGTGCGGAACCTGGAACGACACGAAGAGCGACAGCGCCCGGTCGTCGAAGGCCGAGAACGCGAGCGTCACGGTCAGGAAGTTGAGCCACGAGAAATTGCCGCTCAGGACCAGCCAGGCCTGGGTGAGGACGATCGCCGCGCCCGCGATCGACGCCGCCGGCTGCGGCGCGAAGAGAAAGAACGGGACGACAAGCTGGGCGAAGAAATTGCCCAATACCTCGACGCGATGGAGCGGTTTGGGGAGATGGTGGAAGAACCAGCTGAGCGGGTTCGGCATCGGCTGTGTCTCATGGTGGTAGTAGAGGCACGTCAGGTCACGCCAGCAGCGGTCTCCTCGCAGCTTGATCAGGCCGGCGCCGAACTCGACGCGAAAGACGAGCCAGCGGAACAGCAGGATGAGCGGCCACGCCGGGACCGTCGGTCCGGCGCCCAGGAAGACCGCGAGGAACCCAGCCTCGAGAAGCAACGTCTCCCATCCGAACGCGTAGAAGATCTGGCCGACGTTGACGATCGAAAGGTAGAGCGCCCAGAGCGCAAACCACACCACGATCGCCACCCACTGCGGCGCGCCGTCGACCAGGCCGACCACGACGCCCAGGCTCAGGACCATTCCGCCCCAGGCCACGGCCATCAGCAGCGGGTCGGAGTAGCGGACGTGAAACAGGCTCGGCGCGTCCATGAACCGGACGCGGGTGAGAAACAGCGGCACCGGCAGCAAGCCGCGCTCCCCCAGCAGCGGCCGGAACTGGTTGGCCGCGACCAGGAACGCGACGAAATAGATGACACCCAGCATTCGCTCGATGACCAGCCTCGTCAGCCAGTAATCGGGCGCCTGGAGCCAGTCCATCTCAGCGCAGGCGTGACCTTAGGGCGGCATGCGCGGCATTCACACCGCACATCCCGTGAATGCCTCCCCCCGGTGGAGTCGACGCCGAGCAGATGAAGATCTCGGCGTTGGGTGTCGCGTAAGGGTTGAGGCTGAACACCGGCCGCGCGAGCAGCCCGCGAAGGTCCATCCGGCCGCCCATGATGTCGCCGCCGACCGCGTTCGGCTGCTCCGACTCGATCCTCCGCGCGTTCCACGCGCTCCGCTTCCGGATGCGGTCCCGAAATCCGGGCGCAAAGCGCTCGACCTGGCTCTCGATGGCGTCGGTCATGTCGGCCATCGAGCCGTTCGGGACGTGGCAGTACGCCCAGGCCACGTGCTTGTTGCTCGGCGCGCGAGTCCTGTCGAAAAGAGTCGGCTGGGTGAGGAGGACGAACGGCCGCGCCGGGTGCGCGCCTCGCGCCACCTGCGACTCGGATTCCGCGATCTCCTCCCTCGTCCCTCCGATGTGCACGGTCGCGGCGCGCAGGCACTCCGCCGATCGCCACGGGATCGGCCCGTCGAGCGTCCAGTCGAGCTTGAAGGCGCCGGGGCCGTGGTGAAAGGTCTCGAGTCTGCGGCGATAAGGCCGAGGGAGGTGAAGGCCGGCAACCTCGAGGACGCCCTTCGGCGCGAGGTCGAGGAGGACAGCACGGTGCGCCGGGACGTCGTCCAGCGACTCGACGCGGCTGCCGCAGCGAACCTCGCCGCCCAGCCCGCTCAGCCGGCGGACCATCGCCTCGGCGACCGTCGCCGAGCCGCCGCGGGCGACCGGCCACCCGCCCGCGTGCGCCGAACCAAGCATCAGCAACCCGACCGCGCCGGTGCCGGCCTCGTCGAGCGCGAGGAGACTGTGCGCCGCCGCGCCCGCCAGCAGGGCGCGCGCCTCGCGTTCGTGGAACAGGACTCCCGCAAGGGCCAGCGCTGACAGGAGCCCCGGCAACCCGAAACGCGCCAGGAGAACTGGATGGGGCGGCGGCCGGAGCGGGGCCAGGACCATCGCCAGGAGCTCCGGCATCCGCCCGGCAAGCGGCTGCATCAGCCGGCGATAGCCGGCGGTGTCGCCGCGCAGTCGAGAGGCGGTCTGCTCGACCGACCGCTCCACGATGACGGCGCTGCCGTCGTCGAAAGGGTGCGCGAGCGGCGCCGGCGGCGTGACCAGGTCCAGGCCCATCGGATTGAAGAAGGCGAGCAGCGGGGGCAGGGCCATGATCGTCGAGCAGACGTCATGGCGGAAGGCCGGCTCCAGCAGCTCTTCCGTCCGCAAACCACCGCCAGGGCGGCCCGCGGCCTCGAGGACGAGGACCGACCTGCCGGCCTCGGCGAGGGTTATGGCGGCCGCCAGACCGTTGGGTCCGGAGCCAACGACCACGGCGTCGAACCGCTCCGCCATGCGCCTGGCTAGGGAGCAGCTGACGGCGTCGCCGCCAGGACTCGCCGCACCTCGCGCGCGACCTCGACCGACTCGCGTGCCCTGACCACGAGAGTCGGCACCGCGGCCCCTGACGCGGCGATGTTGGCGTCCGCGCCAGCGTTCGAGTTGAGGGCCGGGTCGATCTCGAGGCCGAGGAAGCGAAGGCCGCCGACCGCGGCTGCCCGCACCGGCTCCGCATTCTCCCCCACCCCGCCGGTGAACACCAGCGCGTCGAGACCGTTCATCGCGGCAGCCATGGAGGCGATCAGAGCACGAAGACGGTGGATGTACACGTCGAACGCGAGCTCGGCGTGATCGTCTCCGTCCTCGATGCGCTTGAGGATCTCGCGCATGTCGCCGGTCCCCGCCAGCGCCAAGAGGCCGCCGCTCCGGTCCAGGGCATCGGTCAGCTCTGGTTCGGAGATTCCCCCGTGGCGTTCGAGATACAGGAGCGCGCCGGGGTCGACGGTGCCTGACCGGGTGGCCATCACGAGACCCTCGAGCGGCGTGAATCCCATCGTGGTGTCGACCGAGCGACCGCCCCGAACCGCGGCCAGGGAAGCGCCGGCTCCGAGATGGCACGTGACGACCCTCAGGTTGTGCGGCGATAGTCCGAGCATCTCGGCGGCTCTGCGCGACGCGTACGCGTGCGAGAAGCCGTGGAAGCCATATCGCTTGATCCCATACCGGTCACGCCACTCGTCGGGAATCGCGTATGTCGACGCGGCGGCAGGCATACGCGAATGGAAGGCGGTGTCCAGGCACGCCACCGCCGGGGTTCGGGGGAGCAGCTCGCGCACGGACGACATCCCCGCCAGCGCCGCCGGGAGGTGCAGCGGTGCGAGATCAGTGATGGTCACCAGGTAGCTGATGACCTGGCCGTCGATGCGGACGGACGCACGGAGGCGAGGTCCTCCGTGGACCACGCGATGCCCGATGGCCTCGATCCCCTGCAGCTCGTGGATCGCAGCGGCGAGCTGCGCCTCGTCCACCCGGCCCTCGGCAGCTTCGAACTCACGATCGGCGAGAACGGTGTCGTCCTCGTCGACCAGGCTGACCTTGAGAGAGCTCGAACCAGCGTTGAGGACCAGGACGCGCAAGGCGGCTAGCCAGGCCAGGTCCAGTTGAGGATTTCGGGGGCGTCCTGACCGTGGTCGCGCGTGTACTGGCGGCTGCGCAGTCGCATGTCGGCCATCAGCTGGCGCACGTGCGCGGCCCTTGAACCAAGGGACGGGACTCGGTCGATCACATCCATCACCAGGTGGTAGCGGTCGAGGTCGTTCAGCATCACCATGTCGAATGGCGTGGTCGTGGTTCCCTCTTCCTTGTAGCCGCGGACGTGGAGGTTGTCGTGGTTCGTCCGCCGGTAGCTGAGGCGGTGGATGAGCCACGGATAGCCGTGGTAGGCGAAGATCACCGGCCTGTCCTTCGTGAAGACCTCGTCGAACTCCGCGTCGGGGAGTCCGTGTGGATGCTCGGACGCCGGCTGGAGCCGCATCAGGTCGACCACGTTGACGACCCGCATCGCGACCTGGGGCAGATGCCGGCGGATGAGGTCTGCCGCGGCCAGCGTCTCGAGGGTCGGCACGTCGCCGGCGCACGCGAGCACCACGTCCGGGTCGCGGCCCTCGTCATTGCTTGCCCAGTCCCAGATCCCAAGCCCGCGCGTGCAGTGCGCGATGGCCTCGTCCATCGAGAGGTAGTTCAGGGCCGGCTGCTTGCCCGCGATGATCACGTTGACGTAGTTGCGGCTGCGCAGGCAGTGGTCCGCGATCGACAGCAGGCAGTTCGCGTCCGGCGCGAGATAGACGCGGATGACCTCGGCCTTCTTGTTGACCACGTGATCGATGAAGCCAGGGTCCTGGTGTGAGAAACCGTTGTGGTCCTGCCGCCAGACGTGCGACGAAAGCAGATAGTTGAGCGACGCGATGGGGCGACGCCACGGAATATCGCGCGTCGTCTTCAACCATTTCGCGTGCTGGTTGAACATCGAGTCGATGATGTGGATGAAAGCCTCGTAGCAGTCGAAAAGACCATGCCGCCCGGTGAGCAGGTATCCCTCGAGCCAGCCCTCGCAGAGGTGCTCGCTCAGGATCTCCATCACGCGGCCGTCCGCACCGAGGTGATCGTCACCCGGCACGACCTGGGCGTCCCAGGCCCGGTTGGTCACTTCGAGCACCGCTCCCAGCCGGTTGGACACGGTTTCGTCGGGCCCCATGATCCGGAAGTTGTCCGGGTTCATCTTCACGACATCGCGCAGGTACGCGCCGAGGATCCGCGTCGCCTCGCTCGACGTCGTGCCCGGCCTGGGCACGTCCACGGCGTAGTCGCGGAAGGCAGGAAGGCGCAGGTCTTTCAGCAGCTCGCCGCCGTTGGCGTGCGGGTTGGCGCTCATGCGGCGATCGCCCCTGGGCGGCAGCTGCGCGAGCTCGGCGACGAGCTCTCCCGAGCTGTCGAAGAGCTCCTCGGGCCGGTAGCTCCGCATCCAGTCGTCGAGAACCTTGATGCGGGAGGGCTCCGCTGCGAAATCCGAGATCGGCACCTGGTGGGCTCTGAAGGTGCCTTCGATCTGTTCGCCGTCGAGAGTCTTCGGTCCGGTCCAGCCCTTCGGCGTTCGCAGGATGATCATCGGCCACGACGGGCGCTGCGCCGCGTGGTCTGACCCTGCCGCCTGCTTGATCCTCACGATCTCGTCGAGCGCCCAATCGAGCGCCGCGGCCATCTGCTGGTGCACCAAAGCCGGGTCATCACCGCTCACGATCACCGGCGTATGTCCGTATCCCTCGAAGAGCGCTACCAGCTCTGTTTCCGGGATTCTCGCGAGCACGGTCGGGTTCGCGATCTTGTAGCCGTTGAGGTGCAGGATCGGCAGCACGGCCCCGTCCCGCGCCGGGTTGACGAACTTGTTCGAGTGCCAGCTCGCCGCGAGTGGCCCTGTCTCCGCCTCGCCGTCGCCGACGATGCCAAAGACGGTCAGGCCGGGGTTGTCGAACGCCGCGCCGTACGCATGGACAAGCGCGTACCCAAGCTCTCCGCCCTCGTGAATCGAGCCGGGCGTCTCGGGTGAGTTATGGCTTGGAATCCCGCCCGGAAAGGAGAACTGGCGGAACAGCTTGCGCAGGCCGACCTCGTCGAACGTGACGTCCGGATACCGCTCTGTGTAGGTGCCCTCGAGATACGCGTTCGCAACGCCCGCGGGGCCGCCGTGGCCCGGACCCATGATGTAGATGGCGTCCAGGTCGCGCTGCTTGATCACCCGGTTCGCATGCGTGTAGATGAGGTTCAGCCCTGGAGTGGTGCCCCAATGGCCCAGGAGGCGTGGCTTGATGTCTTCAAGGCGAATCGGCCGCGTGAGGAGTGGATTGTCGAGCAGGTAGATCTGCCCCACCGACAGGTAGTTGGCAGCGCGCCAGTAGGCGTTGACGCGGCGCAGCTCGTCCGGGTCGAGGGGTTGAGCATGCGCGAGGTCAGGCGCGACCGCGGTCTCGCTCTGGCTGGGCGTCGTTCGTAACTCCTACCTCTCATCATGGCATCAGTCATGACCACGGCCGAAGCGGCGGCAGCCGACCCGGAACAGGTCTTGACAGCCCTCAGCTCCCGAATGGCCGGGTTGTCGGCCGAGGAAGCAAAACGGCGCATCGCGGAGCTCGGCCCCAACGCCATCGGCGTGCAATCTCGTTCGCTGACGAAGATCGTGGCGGCCCAGGCCCGAAACGGCATCAACGTGCTGCTGGCCGGGGCAGGCGTCCTCACCATAGTCACGGGCGACCTCGTGGACGGCGGGATCATCCTGCTCCTGATCGTGCTCAACATCGGTTTGAGCATCCTCCAGGAATACCGGGCCGAGAAGGCGCTCGAGGCGCTTCGCAGCCTGCTCCCGATGCAGGCGCGCGTTGTCCGCGATGGCGCGGAGATCGCGCTCCCGGCCGACCAGCTCGTTCCCGGTGACGTGGTCGTGGTTTTCAGCGGCGACCTCGTGCCTGCTGACATCAGGGTGTTCGAGAGCCAGGGGCTGCAGGTCAACCAGGCGAGCCTCACCGGCGAGTCGGTGCCGCAGGAGAAAGACACGCTTCCGGTGACCAGCCGCCAGCCTGTCGGATGGACCGGCATCGCGTTCGCGGGGACCACCGCCGTCGGCGGCGAAGGCAAAGGGGTGGTGGTTGCGACCGGCACGCGCACGCAGTTCGGCCAGACCGCAGAGCTGGTCAAGGCAGCCCGCGCGAACAGCGACTTCCAGGCCAACCTGACCAGGTTCGCCGGGTTCCTGCTGCGCTTCGGGCTGCTGCTCGCGGTCGGGGTCTTTGTCGCCAACGCGCTGCTTGGGCGCGGCGTGCTGACCTCGCTCACGCTGGCGCTTGCGCTCTCGCTTGGCATCGTGCCCGAGGCGCTGCCTGCAGTCAGCGCCACCACGCTCGCACTCGGCGCGAGGGTGCTTGCGCGCAAGAAGGTGCTCGTGCGGAGGCTTGCCGCGGTTGAAGACTTCAGCGCCATCGACACGCTTTGCAGCGACAAGACCGGCACGATCACCGAGAACCGGACCCAGCTGGTGGACACGTGGTCGCTGGTCCCGCGCGACACGCTGCTGGGGTCCGCGGTGCTGTGTTCGAGCTATCCCGAGCGCGGCGTCAACGTGATCGACGACGCCATCATCACCGCGGCCGCCCATCTGGACCTCGGCGCGTTGACCAGCCAGCCTCGTCAACGAGTGCAGGAGTTCAGCCCTGAGACAAAGCTGATGTGCGTGGCGGTGCGGGACGAGCTGATCTTCAAAGGCGCGGCCGACAGGCTCGTCGAGCGCAGCTCCCGCGTGCGAGCTCCGAGCGGAGACCAGCCCCTGGAAGAGCCGACCTCCAGGGACGTCACCGCGCAGATCGCGCGCATGCAGGACGACGGCTCGAGGGTGCTCGCCGTCGCGGCGGCGCCGGCCGGTTCGGCCCCTGACCATGCGCAGCTGACGCTCATCGGGCTGCTGGCCCTGTCCGATCCGCCAAGGCCCGGTGCCGCCGAAGCATTGAAGGCTGCGGCAGCCCTTGGCGTCGAGGTCAAGATCGTGACCGGGGACGCGAGGCCGCGGGCCGCCGCCCTCGCCCGAGCGATCGGGATGGACGTGGCCGACAGCGCCATCATCTCGGCCGGTGAGCTGCAGGGCGAGAACATCGAAACGGCAGCGGTCGCCGGCCGCATCTTCGCCGAGGTCGCGCCCGCCGACAAGTTCCGCCTGGTCCAGACGCTGCAGCACCTGGGCCGGCACGTGGCGGTGACCGGTGACGGTGTCAACGATGCACCGGCCCTTCAGGCGGCCGACGTCGGGATCGCGCTCGCGAGCGGCACGGACGCGACCAAGGGCGCAGCCGATATCGTCCTGCTCGAGGACAACCTGGACGTCATCGTCGACGGCATCCGAGAAGGCCGGCGGACCTTCACCAACATCAACCGATACCTGCTCTACACGATGGTCGGCAACTTCGCCAACGTGGTCATCGTCGCCTTCGCATCGCTGGTGCTGCCGTACCTGCCCCTCCTCCCGAGTCAGCTCCTGCTCCTGAACTTGCTTTCCGACCTGCCGATGCTCGCGCTGGCCACAGACGTGGTCGCCTTTGATGACATCTCCACGCCCAGACGCTGGGACGTCAGGCGCCTCGTCGAGCTTTCGATCTTTCTCGGTGTGCTCAACGCGCTGCTTGCGTTCGGGCTGCTGCGCTTCTTTCAGGGACGTCCCGAGGAAGTCGTCCACGCCGTCTGGTTCCTGTTCCTGGGATCGTCCGGGCTCTTCATCCTCTTTGCGGTCCGAAGCAAGGAGTGGTTCTTCGGTCGCCCGTGGCCGAGCGCCCAAGTCCTGCTCGCGATTGGTGCTGCGTTCGCGGTCACGATCGCATTCGTCAACGTGCCGGCGATCAAGACGCTTCTGCATTTCGGCACCCTGAGCGTCCTTGACCAGGTGGGGATCGTGGCCTACTCGGCGGGCTACCTCGTGATCGCAGACCTGTTGAAACGCGAGTTCAATCGAGTTCACGTGGCCCTGGTGCCGGCCCATATGCCGGGTAGACAGCCCCTGGGCGGGCGTAGATAAGATGGGATGGTGCACGTGTCGTTGCGCCGGGCCGGCGGCATTGCCGCGCTTGCCGCGCCCGTTCTGATGTGGAGCGAGTTCCTGACCCACGGCCTGAACCGTCAGGGTTACGACTTGCTGACGCGTCCCTTCAGCGACCTCGCGACGCGCGGCACACCGGACGCGAACGAGTTCATGATCGGTTTCTTTCTCGTCCCGGGGCTGCTCACCGTTCTCGTCGGGATCGGCCTCTGGTTCTCGACCCATGGGAGTCCGGCGTGGCGCCTCGGTTCGGTCCTGATCATGGCGGCCGGGATCTTTCTTTTTGCCACCGGGGTGTTCCAGCAGGATCCGAACTCCTATGTGGCCGGCGTGGTCCATGGCACGGTGTCGCAGACCTGCTTCGCAATTGCCAGTGTCGCGCCGCTCGTCCTGTTCATCGGCTCGCTGCGGAGCTCTCATCTCGATCCGCCTCGCAGACTATGGCTGGTCGCCGGTTTGGCCGCGGTGGCGATCGAAGGCCTTGGCGTGGCGGTACGTCCTGTCACCTCCTATCCGGACGGCCTGTTCCAGCGACCGTTCACACTGGTGCTCACGATCTGGTTCCTCGCCACGGGTGCGTGGCTGCTCAGGCATCGCACACGGGACGGAGCACGACTGGCGAACTAGCCGACAATCTCCGCTGACGTGAGCCGTCAGCGAATTCACTACCTCGACTGGCTCAAGGTGCTGATCGTCTACGGCATCCTGCTCTTTCACTCGTCGCTCGTCTTCACGACGATGCCGTGGCTGGTCTCGAATCGCGACCACAGCAAGTTACTCAGCGCGTTTGCCGGCTTTTGCTTTCCGTGGGGCATCCCCGCGATGTTCCTGATCGCCGGCGCCGATGCGTGGTTCGGGCTCCGTTCCAGCACGCCGCGACAGTTTGTCTGGAGGCGCGTGCTCCGGCTTCTCCTGCCAATGGCAATCGGCCTGGTCGTCCTCTCGCCCTACCAGCGATTCATGACGAGCCACAACCCGCCACCCGCGATGAGCCAGCTGCCCGCGTTCTACATCAACTTCTTCCGCACCTTTACGTTTGAGCCGCACCTGTCGTGGATCGCCAAGTACTGGCTGCATCTGTGGTTCCTGGGCTACCTCTTCGCGATCTCGGTCATCTGCCTTCCCCTTTTCATATGGCTGCGGCGACAGATCGGGATCGGCTTCACCGGAGAGCTCGTCAGGCTGTCCAACGTCCGCGGCGGCCTCTTTCTGATCGCCGCCCCCCTCTACCTCTCCCAGCTGATCCTGCGGCCCTTGTTTCCCGACTACCAGGACTGGGCCGATGTCGCCACGTATACCTTTGTGTTCGCGATGGGAGCGATCTTTTTCAGTGACCGCCGCTTCGAGGCGGCGATCCTGCGCGATATTCCATGGATCCTTGCGATCGGCGTTCTGTCCGCCCTGGGCGCAGCGCTTTTGCTCGGGTCGGTGGGATTCAGCATGACTGGCGTAACCCACCTGCCGGTTCCCGAGGTAGCGGCCTTCACGCTCTTGTGGAGCCTCGACATCTGGACCTGGAACCTTGCCGTGCTCTACGCTGGCATCCGCTGGCTGAACGCTTCGGGCCGAGTGCTGACATACGCAAATGAGTCGGTGCTGCCCTTCTACGTCATCCATCACCCCGTCGTGCTGACGCTTGCGTCGTTCGTCGTGACCTGGAACCTCAACCTGTGGCCGAAGTTCGCGATCATCGTCGTGCTCGGTTACGCGATCACGGTCACCCTCTACGACCTCGGCGTGCGGCGATGGAAGCTGATGCGGACGGTCTTCGGCCTCGGTCCGAAGCCGCGGCCTGTCGGGGAGCCACAAGCGGCGTTGTCGCGTGCCTGACAAGAGACCCGTGGTCGTGATCGCGGCGCTCGCCGAGGAGGCGCACGCGCTTGTGCGCAGGATGCCGCGGGCGGAGACTGTCGGGCCTCGACTCTCGATCTGGGAAAGTGACGGCCTCGTCGTCATCGTCGGAGGTGTCGGCAAGGTCGCGGCGGCGATGGGGGCTCAGTACGCCTGCGATATCTTCAAGCCGCGCTGCGTGCTCTCGTTCGGGCTTGCCGGCGCCCTGGAGAGCGAGACCCGCCCGGGTCAGGTCGTCGTGGCCACGAGCGCCATCCAGCACGACATGGACGGCAGGCCGCTGGCTGACGCGAAAGGCGAGATCCCCGGACTTGGCCTTTCGAGGATCGCCGCCGACGCCGCGGTGGCGGAGAAGCTGCTGCGCGCCGCGCGGCTCGAGTCGAAGCATGCGGGATCTGGCCTGGTGCTTACCGGGGACCAGATCGTCTCTTCGCGGGCCGTCCGAGACGCGCTCGCGCGCGAATTTCCGGACGCCGTCTGCATCGACATGGAGACCGCGGCCGTCGCCCAGGTCGCGCACCAGAACGGTGTGCCGTGGTCGGCGCTGCGAGTGATGTCCGACTCGGCAGACGAGTCGTTCGACCTCCGAGGAGTCATGGGCTTCGGTGTCACCACCGCCGCGGAGCTGTTCGAGAGCATCATTCAAGCGGTGGTGGACGACCTTTGATCGAGGCTTCTGCACGCTGGCTGACCGCGACCGAGTCGACGCGCCAGGTGCAAGCCGGCGAGCTGGACCCGCAGGCTGTCGTCGCGGCGCATCTCGACGCCATCGATCGCTTCGACGGGCGCATTCACGCGTACATCCACGTCGACCGGGACGCGCGATCCACGTCTGGGGCGACGCTTGCGGTCAAGGACAGCCAGCCCGTGGCCGGCATGCCGTACACGTACGGGACATCGTCGTGGCGGGAGCGGATCGCGGACGAGGACGCGGTGCCGGTCGCTCGCGCACGGGCAGCGGGCATGGCAGTCCTAGGCAAGACGAACCTGCCCGAGCTCGCGGCGTCGATCGGGACCAACAACCCATTGTTCGGTCCGACGCACAACCCGTGGCGGCACGGCACAACGCCGGGCGGGTCCAGCGGCGGCAGCGGTGCCGCGGTCGCCGCCGGCATGTGCTCCGTCGCGCTCGGCGGCGACACCGGGGGATCGATCCGCATTCCCGCCTCGTGCTGCGGCGTGGTCGGTCTGCGCCCAACGCCTGACCGGATCCCGTGCGAAGAGGTCGACGTGACGGTGCTGCAGTCGCGCGGACCGATGACCCGCACGGTGGCGGACGCGCGGCTGCTCTTCTCGGTGATGACGGCGACCGCGCCGGTCGTTTCAGCGCCGAAGCGCAGGGCCCTGGTCGGCGTTGCCTACGCCGGCGCCGACGCTGCCTGCCAGGACGCCTGCCGCCGGGCGGCCGGCGCCCTCGAGAAGGCAGGGCATGAGGTCGAGGAGATCGGTTGGAATCCGGATCCGGTGACCGAGGGCTACGGCACGGTCCGGCGCGCCGACATGGCCGGCTTTCCCGCCGACCTGTCGACGTTCGGTACGGGCATCCAGAAGCTGGCGGCCGAAGGACGCAGCCTGTCGGCGATGGATTACTTCCGGGCCTTCAAGTCCGCCACGAATGCGGCGAATCAGGCCGTGACCATACCGCTGCAGACGCGGTATGACTTCCTGCTGACCCCTACGCTCGGCCTCCTCCCGATGCCGATCGAGAAGGTGCCGCCGTTCCTCGGTGAGGAATGGGCGCGCTACGTGCGGTTCGTGCTTCCCGTGAGCTTCGCGCGCACGCCGGCCGTCTCCATCCCCGCGGGGCTGCATGACGGATTGCCGGTCGGCGTGCAGCTGGTCGGGCGCTTCGCGCAGGAGTACGAGCTGCTCGACTTCGCCGAACAGCTCGAACAGATGCCAGGGTTCGGGTTCCAACGTCCGCCGGAGGTGATGGATTGAAGGTTCAGCGCGTCGAGATGTTCGTCTGTCCTTCCGCAACTCCAGCCGACACGTCAGGCCTCCAACAGCTGGCCGACGCGGGAAAGCTCAGGCCCGACACGCTCGTTGCCCTGGTCGGCAAGACCGAGGGCACCGGCGCCCATGACGACTGGGGCCGCATCTGGGCGGACGTGGCGCTCCGCGAATGGACCGCGAAACTTCTCGGCAGGCCAGTCGACGAGGTCGCGAAGCGCGTGATCTTCGTCCTTTCCGGCGGTTGTCCCGGCGTGATCACGCCTCACATCGCGGCGGTGACGCGGGAATGGGTGGACGAGCCGGACCGGAAGGACGGCGACAAACGCCTGGTCGTCGGGCGTGCGGGATCCGAGCCGATCGCTCCGGAGGAGGTCGGGCGGATGGGGATGATCCGCAAGGTCGCCGCGGCGACGCATGAAGCCATGAAGGACGCCGGCGTCACCGATCCGAAGGACGTCCATCTCGTGATGGTGAAGGTGCCGGGGCTTTCGATCGCGAGCATCCGCGACGCCGAGTCGCGCGGCAAGACGGTCGTCTCACACGACCTGACATTCGGCCCCGAAGGCGCCGGCGTCTACGCCAACGATGGCGCGGCGTTGGGGGTTGCGATGGCGTTGGGGGAAGTGCCCGAGTCCGCTCTGAACGATGGCGTCGTGCGGCGGAACTGGGACCTCTTCTCGGAAGTCGCGATGACCTCGTCTGGGGGTGAGAAACGTCACGGTGAGGTCGTGGTGTTCGGCAACTCGGCCGCGTCGGCGAGCCCGCTTCGCATCGGTCATTCCGTGACCCGGGACTTCATCGACGCCGAGGGCGTGCGCAACGCTTTGCGCTCGGCCGGGCTGCGGTTCGACGACGGCCTGCCCGATGAGCAAGACCTCTCGCGCCTCGTCCATGTGTTCGCGAAATCTGTCATCCCGGGCAGCGACCAGGTGCGAGGCCATCGCATCACGCTCCTCGATGACACGCACGCGTACGAGATCGGCAAGGCGCTCGGAGGAATGCTCGTCGCCTCGGTCACGGGGCGGACCACGAACTACGTCAGCGGCGGCGAGCGCAACTCGCACCAGGGGCCGCCGGGCGGCAACATCGTCGCCGCGGTGGTCAGGGCCGAGCCTTAGCCAGCTCGTAAAGCTTCAGCGGCGACAGCGGCATCTCCGTGATCGGGATGCCGGTTGCATCCTCGATCGCGGACGCGATCACCGCGCCGACAGGAATCACTCCCGCCTCCCCCGCCCCCTTCACCCCCAGCGGGTTGAGCGGTGAAGGGGTCTCGATGTGGTCGATCTCGATGGGGGGTATCTCGGTCGCGTAGGGGATCAGAAACTCCATGAATGACGCGTTGCGGAGCTGCCCATCGCCGTCGTAGGCGAGGCGCTCGTAGAAGGCGCCGCCGATCCCCTGCGCCACGCCGCCTTCGATCTGGCCCTGGAGCACGAGAGGGTTGATCATCCGCCCGCAGTCGTGCACGACGACGTACTTGAGGATCTCGAGGCGGAAAGTCTTCGGGTCGACCCGGACGTACGCCGCGTGGCATCCCGCGGCCCATGTCGAGCCAGGCGGGCTGTAATACCCGGTTGCCTCGAGTCCCGGCTCTTGCCCGTCCTGGAGCGGTGGGCCCGGGCGAGGCTTCGCGGCGAACTGCGTTGCCGCCTCCGTGCCACCGCCAAACGCGTAGCGAACGGGGTTGGACAGCACCGCCACCGCGCCCAGCGGCATCCCTCGGTCGGGAGAGCCCTTCACCCGGACCTGGCCGCCGGCCAGCTCGAGGTCGGCGGGATCCGCCTCGAGGTGGTCGGAGGCGACCTGCTTCGCCTTCTCGGCGACCATCCGCGCCGCGACGTGCATCGCGTTGCCCGCGGTCACAGCCCCTCGCGACGCGAACGTTCCGACGCCCCATGGGAATCGGCGCGTGTCGCCGCTCGTGATCGAGACATCCGCCACGTCGAC
>JBKPCF010000113.1:0-15658 GCA_046727235.1 Candidatus Dormiibacterota bacterium | reverse complement strand
CCTACGACCGCCTGCCTCCGCCCAGCAAGACCGACGAGGAGTGGCGCCGCACCGACGTCAGCCGCTTCGATCCGTCGCAGTTCTCGAAGCTCGAGCACCGAAACGGCCAGAAGCTCGTGCTGCCCTCGGCCCTGCCGAAGGGCGTGATCCTCAAACCGCTCCGCCAGGCCGCGGAGGAGCATCCCGAGCTCGTCGAGCCGCGGTTATTCTCCCTTGTGCACGCTGACCGCGACCGGTTCGCGGCGCTCCACGCGGCCTTCTTCACCGGCGGGACCTTCCTCTACGTCCCTGACGGCGTCCAGATCGACACGCCGGTGATCGGCCAACACTTCTCCCACGAGGGCGGCACGAGCGTCCTCCCCCACACCCTGATCGTCGCGGGCACGGGCTCGCGCTTCAACTACCTCGACGAATACATCGCCGAGGACGACACCGAGACCGGCTACCGCAGCGGCTCGACCGAGATCTTCCTCGGTGACGGCGCGCAGGTCGGATACGTCGCGGTGCAGAAGTGGGGCCGCAACGTCTGGCACTTCGCAGATCAGCGCGCGGAGCTGCAGAAGGACTCGACCCTGCGCCTCTTCAATGTGACGCTGGGAGGCAAGTTCTCGAAGAACCGCGTCGAGGCGTCTCTGGCCGGAGAGGGCGCCAACGCCGAGCTGAAGGCCATCTACTTCGCGTCCGGCGAGCAGTTCTTCGACTTCCACACGCTGCAGGACCATCGCGTCGGCAACACCCGCTCGGACCTGCTGTTCAAGGGCGCGCTCTCGGACTTCGCGCGCACCGTGTACGCCGGCCTGATCCGGATCGAGAAGCACGCCGCACGCTCCGACGCTTACCAGGCCAACCGCAACCTCGTCCTTTCCGACAAGGCGAGGGCGACATCGATCCCGATGCTCGAGATCGACAACAACGACGTCCGCTGCACGCACGGAGCCACCGTCGGACCGGTCGACCCCGAGCACCTCTTCTACCTGCGATCGCGCGGCATCCCGGAGGCGACCGCGAAGCGGATGCTGATCCAGGGCTTCTTTGGCGACGTCCTCGACCGCATCCCCTTCGAGCACGCGCGCAGGCTGGTCGAGGCGGAGCTCGAGGCTCGAATTGGCTAGCCACCGCGTGGCTTCGATCGACGAGGTGCCCGAGGAGACCATGAGGCGCGTCGACGCGGGTGACGTCCCCGTGTGTCTCGCGCACGCCGAGGACGGCAACTTCTATGCGCTGAACGACGTCTGCACGCACGAGGAGTTCTCGCTCAGCGATGGTGAGCTCTGGGGCATGGACGTCGAGTGCCCGCAGCACGGCTCGCGCTTCAACCTTCAGACCGGAAAGGTAACTGGACTCCCGGCGGTGATCCCCGCCAAGACCTACCCCGTGAAGGTGGAAGGCTCGGACATCTACGTCGAGGTGCCCGACTGATGGCGATTCAAACCCTCGACGTCACCGCCATCCGGAAGGACTTCCCGATCTTCGAGACGGGCATCGCATACCTCGACTCGGCCAACACGTCCCAGCGTCCGCGCCAGGTGACGGGCGCGATGCTGGAGTACTTCGAGAAGTTCAACTCGAACATCCACCGCGCCGCCTACCGGATCGCTGAGGAGGCGACGCTGCGCTACGAGGCGACCCGCGAAAAGGTCCGGGATTTCATCAACGCCGCGTCGACCAAGGAGATCATCTACACCCGGGGCACGACGGAAGGCATCAACCTGGTCGCCTACGGGTGGGGCCGCAAGAACATCACGCAAGGCGACCTGATCGTGCTGACGATCCTCGACCACCACTCGAACATCGTGCCCTGGCAGATACTCGCCGCCGAGAAAGGCGCGCGGATCGAGTACGTCGACATCGACGAGAGAGGCGAGCTGCGCCAGGACCAGTTCACCGAGCTGCTGAAGCGCGGGCCAAAGCTGGTTGCCTTCAACCTGGTCAGCAACGCAATGGGCACCATCAACCCCGCGCGCGAGATGGTGGCCGCGGCCAAGAGGGCCGGGGCGACGGTCCTGGTCGACGGGGCCCAGAGCACGCCGCACCAGCCGGTCGACGTGCGTGGGCTGGGCTGCGACTTCTACGCGTTCAGCGGCCACAAGATGCTCGGGCCGACCGGCGCCGGGATCCTCTATGGGCGCCGCGAGCTGCTCGAGGCGATGGACCCGTTCATGGCCGGCGGCGACATGATCAAGACCGTCCGGGTCGAAGGCACGACATATCACGACCTGCCCTGGAAGTTCGAGGCCGGCACTCAGGCGATCGCCGAGGTCATCGGCCTGGGCGCCGCGGTCGATTACCTGAGCGCCCTCGGCATGGACGCCGTGCGGGCGCACGAGCTGGAGATCACCGAGTACGCATACGAGTCGATGAGCGACATCGACGGTCTCACGCTGTACGGCCCGCCGCCCACCCGGCGCGCAGGTGTCATTTCCTTCTCTCTTGACGGGATCCACCCGCACGACCTGGCGACGATCGCCGACCGCGACCAGGTGTGCCTGCGCGCGGGTCACCACTGCGCGATGCCGCTGATGACTCGCCTCGGCGTCGCCGCCACCGCCCGCGCCTCGTTCTACGTCTACACGCAGAAAGAGGAGGTCGACCGCCTCGTAAGCTCGATCAAGGAAGCCCAGAGGATATTTGCCTGATATGAGTGCCGCGAGCCCCGACGACCAGTTTTACCGCGAGTACATCCTCGACCACTACAAGAACCCGCGGAACTACGGGCGCCTGGAGAACCCTGACATCAGCCACGAAGAGGACAACCCACTCTGCGGCGACGTGGTTGGCATGGATTTCAGGGTCCACGAGGGGGTGATCCAGGACATCCGCTTCCACGGCCGTGGGTGCGCGATCTCGCAAGCTTCGGCCTCGCTTCTTACCGAACGCTTGAAAGGTTTGCCGCTCGAGCAGGCGAAGAAGATCAGCAAGGACGACGTGCTCGGGGAGCTAGGAATCGAGATCTCGCCGGCCCGCATCAAGTGTGCCCTGCTGTCGCTCAAGGTGCTGAAGGTGGGGGCCTATGGATTGGCCGACGAGGATGGGGAGTAATAGATGGATATGACAGAGCAGACGGCGCCATTCCGGGACCTCAAGGTCGACGAGATCAAAAAGCTCATCGACGCGGGCGGCCGCGAGATCGTCGACGTCCGCGAGGACTGGGAGTGGAACAAAGGCCACCTGCCCGGCGCGAGGCACGTGGTGCTGAGCTCGATCCTGGCCAACCCGACGGCGCAGTCGTTCCGCGACGGGACGATCTTCGTCTGCCAGGTCGGCGAGCGATCCGCGGTCGCTTCTGAGATGGCGGTCGCCCTCGGCGTCAAGGACGTGGTGAATTTCCGCGGCGGGACGAAGGCGTGGAAGGACGCCGGCCTTCCCTTGGAGACCCCGTGAGCGAGCAGCCGATGGTCACTACCGAGGTCGCTCCGGACGCGACAGTGCGACCGGAGGACGTGATCGAGGTCCTGCGCCAGTGCTTCGACCCCGAGATCCCGGTCAACATCGTGGACCTGGGCCTGGTTTATGACATCGCGATCAAACCCGAGCGAGTCGACGTGAAGATGACGCTGACCGCGCTCGGCTGCCCGATGGCCGCGGACGTGATGTCGGACGTGCGCGACCACCTGATGACGCTGCCCGGCATCTCGGACGCCGGCGTGGACATCGTCTACGAGCCGGTGTGGACCCCAGAGCGCATGTCGGAGGAGGCGCGCTGGGAGCTGGGGATGGTCTAGACCGATCTCACCTCGGCCGGATTCCGCACGTTTCGGCGATCTCGTGCGGAATTGCGCGACGGATTACGCACGTTTCCGCCATCTCGTGGGGAAATCACTCAGGCCGCGTGCGGCCACACGTCGAGCACCGACGTGATGGTGGATTCGGTCTCGGTGCCGCTTTGCAGGTCGTAGATGTACGTCTTCCCGCTCAAGGGATGGAAAGGCGGGTTGGGGCCGCAGTTGTCTGCGGGCGCGCACGCGCGCTCTTCCTGATACCAGATGAAGCGCGACGTCAGGAACACCGCGCCAGTTCGAGCTTTGTTCAGCTCGCGGACCTTGCCCGTCGCGGTTTCCACGGCGTAGCTGTGAGCCCATCCATCGGCGTCGCGGACCGAATAAGCGATCAAGCCGCCGGCCGGGGAGGCGCTCGGCTTGATCCAGGCCACTCCGGGTAGAAACGTCCCGGTCTGTCCGTTGCGCACGACGGTCACCCCTTCGCTGGTGCGGAAGTACAGGCCGTTGCCGGACCAGGCCGACATGGTCCACCCACGCGAGTCCTCGCTCTTCAACAGCTGCCCGTCGGCGGTCCAGAGTCTGAAAAAGCTGCCAGCAAAGCTGCTGACGACAAGCGAGATCAGCGAGGCGTCCGGCGAATACAGAAGGCGGAAATCCAGCCAGTTCGGAATCGTGCAGCCGGCGATGGCTTCACACCCGCCCACGCCGCGCGGTGGAATCGAGCCCATCGGCATGAATGAGTCGCCTTCCTTCCAAAGGCTCACGTCCGTCCCCGAGGTCGGCGAAGCTCCACCGTGCACAAACACCAGCGCCTTCCCATCGGGGCTCCAGGCGAACTCCTGGATGCCCGGATAGGGAGGTTGCTTCCGGTCTGGGGATCCACCGACCGGCACGGCCCACATGTCGGTGCCGTCGGCGTAGGTAACTGTCGACCCGTTGAGGAAGACGGGAGCCTGGACGTGACCGAGGTTGCCCAGCGTCACGGGGTGCGCGATGTCGGTGAGGTCCTGGACGACGATCTGGTCGCTTCCTTGAAGCGTGACCAACGCCAGGTTCGCGGTGGTCGATGTGGATGAGGTAGGGGTGGCTGACCCGGTTGGGGGCGGGCTGCCCGATCCGCAGCCTGCTGCCAGGAGTGCAGTGACTGCAACGAGTCGGAACATTGATCGTGTCGTCATGTCTTCTCGCAGCACTAACGCCCCCTTCACCCCTTAGTTACGTCAGAAAGGCAATCCCTCCGTGAGCTGAAAACCGACAAGGAGGAGCGCGATCGCCACCGAAGCCGACACCGCGCCAGGCCACAGTGAGCCGGCCGCCCTGGTTTTGACGAGACCGAACCCCACGAGGAGGCCCGCGATCACGATCGGCAGCCCGATCGAGAATCCCGCCAGCATCCCAAGCACCAACAGGCCGGCGGCAGCCGCCGCACGCAGCGGCAGTCGCAGGCGCGCAAGGTCGGGCCGGGGGATCAAGGCGGCGGTGATCAGCGCGGCCATCAACGCGAGGTAACCGGACACGAAGAAAGGGACGTACGGATTCGGGCCGGGTCCCTGCAACACAATCAGGGCGACGTACGCAACGTCGATCGCCAGCACGGCCGCAGCGGCGAGGATCGACGTCACCACAATCGACGTCCGCTCCATGCATCCAACTCTAGGCAGGTCGCGAATCGGCTACACCTACACTTAAACCTGAAGTGGCGGAATTCAGCCCCGGGCTGGAAGGTGTGGTGGCCGCTGAAACCGCCGTGAGCGAGGTCGACGGCGCCAACGGCCGCCTCATCTATCGCGGCGGTTACCGGATCGAAGACATCGTCCCTGTCGCCAGCTACGAAGAGACCGCGTACCTGCTCTGGCATGGCGAGCTGCCGAACGAAATGGAGCTTGACGCGCTGCGCCAACAGATGGCGGCGGGGCGGAAGCTGAACCAATCCGCGCGCGGCACGCTGATGGCAATCGATGCCGCCATTGATCCGATGGATGTCCTGCGCACCGTGGTCTCCGCTCAAGGCGCTACCAAGGCACTGACCAAGCCGTCGCTTGATGAGGCGGTGGCGATGACCGCGGTGTTTCCGACCATCGTCGGGGCTGCGTTCCGCCGGCGCCACGGCAAAGACCCCGTCGAGCCTCGCGACGACCTTGGCCACGCGGCAAACCTGCTCTGGATGATGGAGGGCACCGAGCCGGATTCGGCCAAGGCACACCTGGTCGACACCTACCTCGTTCTCCTCGCCGACCACGGCCTCAACGCCTCCACGTTTGCTGCCCGCGTGGTCGCTTCGACCGGAAGCGACCTCACCTCCTGCGTCGTCGGCGCGATCGCGGCGCTGAAAGGCCCCGCGCATGGAGGGGCGACCTTTGCGGCGAGGTCGACGCTGGACAAGATCGGATCCGCCGAGAACGCGGAGAAATGGCTGACCGAGGCCCATGCGCGGCATGAGCGCTTCTCAGGTTTCGGCCACCGCGTTTACCGGACCTATGACCCTCGGGCCAAGATCCTGCGCGAGATGGCGAAGACTGCGTCGCCCGATCTCTATAAGACAGCCGCGCGCACAGAAGAGGTCGCCCTCAAGATCCTTCACGACGCACATCCCGATCGGCCCAACGCGACCAACGTCGACTTCTGGGCATCGGTGGTCCTGACCGGCGCGGGGATTCCCAAAGAGATGTTCACAACACTGTTCGCGACATCGCGCGTGGCCGGATGGACGGCCCATGTTCTCGAGTCGCTGACCGACCTGCGCCTCATCCGGCCGGCCTCGCGCTGGATCGGCCCGCAGCCGGGAAAGAAGCCCGTTCAGCTCGCGAAGCGATGACCAACGCATACGTCCCCGGCCTCGAAGGCATCATCGGCGCGCAGACCGCGATCTCGATGGTCGACGGCGCAAACGGCCGCCTGGTCTATCAGGGCTACGTGATCGCCGACCTCGCCGAAGAGATGTCATTCGAAGAGGTCGCGTTCCTGCTCTGGAACGGGCGGCTGCCGACCCGCGCGGAGCTGGACGCGCTGTCGCTGGAGCTGGCCGGCTCGCGCAATCTCACGCCGGCGGCGACCAGCTCGCTGAACGCGCTCCCGCCCGACACGGACCCTATGGACGTGCTGCGAAGCGTCGTCTCGATTCAGGGCGTCGAGCACAGGTTGGCGAAGCCGACCGTGGCCCTGGCGATCCACGCCACCGCGTCGTTCCCGACCATCCTGGCGATGTTCCACCGTCACCAGCTGGGCCTGGACCCGGTCAAGCCTCGCGCCGACCTTGGCCACGCCGCGAACTACCTCTACATGCTGACCGGAGAAGAGGCAAGTCCTGAGCTGGTCCGCGCCCTCAACACTTACCTGGTCTTGCTGGCCGATCACGGCATGAACGCCTCGACCTTCACCGCGCGTGTGATCGCCTCGACCGAGTCAGACCTGACCTCGTGCCTGGTCGGCGCGATCGGAGCCCTGAAAGGACCCGCGCACGGCGGGGCGCCGTCCGCGGTCATCGAGCAGCTCGATCAGATAGGCGCCGCCGACGACCCCGAGAGGTGGATGCGCGAGGCGCGTAAGCGCAAGGTGAAGTTCATGGGCTTCGGGCACCGCATCTACCGGGTGTACGACCCCCGGGCGAAGATCCTGAAAGCAATGTGCGAGCGGATGAACCCGAAGTTCTTCGCTCTGGCTTCGAAGGTCGAGGACGTCGCGCTGACGATCCTGCACGAGGAGCATCCCGAGCGGCCCCAGTCGACCAACGTCGAGTTCTATTCGGCCGGCGTGCTGCAGGCGATCGGGTTGCCGAAGGAGTACTTCTCGCCGACCTTCGCCGTCTCGAGGGTCGCGGGCTGGAGCGCTCACGTGCTCGAACAGGCGGCCAACAACCGCATAATCCGCCCGCAATCGGAATACATCGGACCGGAACCGCGGAAACCAGTGCCTCTCGCGGAGCGCGGCTAGCCGCTTCTCGCGACGGTCGGTTCTGGCGCAACCTCGGCGCCGCCGGGCTGGCCTGGTTCCTCCTGATCGCCATCGCGTTCACGGGTTGGTTCGTGGTCGTCGTGCCGCTGCACGCGGAGCTCCTGAACAACGACCTGACGCAGGTCTACATCGCTGCCGTGATCGGCCGCGACCACGGCTGGAGCCACATCTACTCGCTGGCGCTCCAGCAGCAGCACTTCGCCCAGCTCCATCCCGACGGAGTCTTCGGCGACGGCGCGTGGTACACGACCGGGCCGCCGTACGCGTGGTTGATCCTCCCGCTGACGCTTGTCGGACCTGCCGCCGCGGTCTACATCTGGCTAGGCGTCTCGATCGCGTCGTTGATCGCCGCGTGGTGGATCGCGGCGCCGGGTGTATGGCCGACGCGGGCCCTGTGGCTGCTCGGCGCGTTCGCCTGGTATCCGGTCCTCTACGGTCTCGAGTTCGTCCAGCCGACCCTGATCATGGTTCTCGCCGTGGCAGTGGCGTGGAGGCTCGCCGACACGCAGAAGCCCTATCTTGCCGGCGTCGTGCTTGGGCTGACGGCAATCAAGCCGCAGCTCGTCCTCACCCTTCCCCTCGTGCTGCTCATGGCGGGAAGGTGGCGAGTCTTGCTGCCGTACGCGGCCATCGCTGCCGTCCTCGCGGTCCTGTCACTACTCTCGCTCGGTGCCGCCGGCCTGGATGACTACCGCGCCACCCTTGCCCACCAGAGCCAGATCCCGAACAACCGCTACTTCACGCTTGCCTACGTGCTCGGTCCAGGCGCGCTCAGCTACGCGGCGCCGGCGATCGTCATCGCGGTCACCGCCGTGGCGGCCTACCTGAACCGGCACGCAAGCTACGCCCGGCTGTTTGCCCTGGCGATCGTGGCGAGCGCTCTGTCCCCGATCTACTGGCACCTCCAGGACTTCGCCATCCTCGTCCCGGCGGCGTGGCTCTTCTGCCGCGGCCAACCGCCGCTGTGGCAGCGGCTGTGGTTGCTCGTGGTGGTCATCGGAGGGGAGTTCGCGTGGGGACTGACCCCGCTGCCGATCCTGGTCGGAATCACGTTGTGGTTCGCAGTCCTGGTCGCGTCGCGCGCAGCTCCCGAGCCGGTTCCGGCGACCGCCTGACGCGATGACAGCGGCCGAGGTCCGCGTGCCACGCGCGCGCCTGATCGTGGCGGCCGGCGCGTTGGTCGCTTGCGCGGCGATCCTCTGGCTGAGCCGCACCTACACCTTTTATTTCGACGAGTGGACGTTCATCATCACCGCGCCTGACTGGACGTTCTGGAGCTACTTCGAGCCTCACAACGAACACCCCTCGATCCTGTTCCGCGCCGTGTACGCAGCTCTGCTGAACACCGTCGGCCTTCGCACGTACCTGCCCTACATGGCGCTCCTCCTCGTCGCCCACTTCGCAAACGTCGTCCTGCTGTTCGAGCTCGTGCGGCGCCGCGCTGGCGACCTGGTCGGAATGGCGGCGGCGGCGTTGCTGCTCGTGCTAGGCGCGGGATGGGAAGACGTGCTGTGGGCGTTCCAGATGGCGTGGCTCGCCTCGGTTGCGTTCGGCCTGGGCGCGCTGGTCTTGCTGCAGTCCCAACGCCGAATTGGCGTCGCGACCGCCTGCGTCACCGCGTCGCTGGCCTTCTCCGGCATCGGCGCCGTTTTTGCCACGGCTGCCGCGGTGCAGCTGACCCTGACCCCGGCGCGCAGGCGCGACCTGCTCTGGTTCGTCCCCGTGGGCGTCGCGGTTGCAGTCTGGTATGTCGCGTTTGGGAGGTTCGGAGAGCACCCGAACCCGCAGCCGACTGCCGCAAACCTGCTGCTCGACCCGCTTTATGCGCTCTGGGGGCTGAGCCAGAGTGCGGCCGGGCTGATCGGCCTGGGCGGCTGGGTTGGCGTGCCCGTGCTCGCCGTGGTCGCGGCCGTGATCGCCTGGCGTTGGACGCGCCGGCGGCCGGACGCGTTCGGGGTGAGCGCGACGGTCGCGCTGGTGACGTTCTACCTCCTCACGGGCCTGACCCGCGCCCAGCTGGGGTACGAGCAGTCGGGATCCTCTCGCTACATCTACGTCGCGGCCGTGCTCTGGCTGATCGTGCTTGGCGACCTGGCCCGCGACCTCCCCTGGAGGGGCACGTGGAGGCCCGCCCTCGTCGCCTGCGTTTTCCTCGCCTGCTTCAACAGCGGGGTCCTCCTGTTCAGCTACGCCGCGGCCCGGACGGTGCTGATGGAGCGCCAGGTGGCCGATTTCTATGCCCTCTCCGCCATGCGGTCGGACCCCTGCCTCGCCCCTGCAGGTGCGGTCGACCTGCTTGTCATGCCGGTCGAGAGGGACCCCGCGGCCTACTACCGCGCCTTGGACCGGTACGGGGATCCTCGGGCCGGCATGCCGCTGCTCGACAGGGCCTCGTACGAAAAGGGCGTGCGCAACCTAAGGAGGGCCAACTGCTGACGCTCCCTACACTTAAATGCAGTGCCCAACTCTGATTTCGACGTGGTCATCCTCGGTGGCGGGATGGGCGGATATCCGGCCGCCATCCGCGCCTCCCAGCTGGGCCTGAAGGTCGCCGTGGTCGAGTCCGACAAGCTCGGCGGGACCTGCCTCCACATCGGCTGCATTCCGACCAAGGCACTCCTGGAATCTTCCGAGCTTTACCACCGAGTGGCCGCGAAAGGTGCCGAGTTCGGGCTGAAGGTCGAGGTCGTCGGCTACGACTACCCGAAGATCGCCCAGCGCCGGGACGCCGTCGTCCTGCAGCTCTACAAGGGCGTCCAGTACCTCCTGAAGAAGAACAAGATCGAGGTTGTCGAGGGCAAGGGCCGGGTGCGCGATCGAAACACGATCGAGGTGGGCGCCAACCAGTTGAAGGCGAAGAACCTGATCGTCGCCACGGGCTCCGTGGTCAAGACTCTACCGGGGCTCGAGCTCGACGGCCAGTCCATCATCTCGTCCGATAACGCCGTCCTCTCGAACGGCGCGCCCGAATCGATCTGCATCATCGGCGCGGGTGCGGTCGGCGTCGAATTCGCGACGTTCTACAACCAGCTCGGCGTCAAGGTGACCCTGCTCGAAGCCCTCGACCGGCTGGTTCCCCTCGAGGAAGAAGACGTGTCCAAAGAGCTGCTGAGCGCCTTCAAGAAGGCAGGCATCGACTGTCGTGTTGGCGTCAAGGTCTCGGGCGCCAAGAAGGCGCGCGGCGGCGTGAGCATCGAAACCGACCAGGGTGAGGTCTGGGCAAATCAGCTGCTTGTCGCGGTCGGGCGGGCCGCTGTCTCGAAGGAGCTCGGGCTGGAGCAGGCCGGGGTCCAGCTGCAGCCGAACGGGTTCATCAAGGTGGATGAGTGGATGCGAACGTCGGTCGACTCGATCCACGCGATCGGCGACGTCGTCGGCGGTTATCTGCTCGCTCACGCGGCATCGCATGAAGGGATCGTTGCCGCGGAGGACATCGCAGGACAGCGGCTGGCGCCGATGGACCAGCAGCTCATCACACGCTGCACGTACTCGCATCCGCAGATCGCCTCCGTGGGCCTCACCGAGAAGCAGGCCAGGGAGAAGGGCCACGAGGTCAAGGTGGGAAAGTTTCCGTTCTCCGCGATCGGGAGGGCGCAGATCCATGGTGAGACGGCGGGCTTCGTCAAGATCATCGGCGACGCGAAGACAGGGCAGCTTCTCGGCACTCACATCATCGGCGCCGAGGCCACTGAGCTGATCGCCGAGCCCGCGCTGACGCAGCTCTTCCAGGGCGATGCGTGGGAGCTCGGCCGCAACATTCACCCCCATCCGACGTTGAGCGAGGCCGTGATGGAGGCTGCGATGGCCGTGGACGGCCACGCGATTCATATCTAGGGTTCGGTCGATGGCGCAGATCACCAGGACGAAGGGCCCCTCTTTCAGCCCGGACTGGCACTACCAGGAGCCGGTCGCCTGGCGGGACACCGACCTCGACGAGAAGACGCTCAAGGAGTGGTTCCGCTACATCCTGCTCGGCCGGCAGATCGACTACCGCTTCCAGGTCCTGAACCGGCAGGGTCGCGCGCCCTTCATCATTTCGTGCGCCGGCCACGAGGCGGCGCAGATCGGCGTCGGCTGGCCGCTCAGGCCGAAGTACGACTGGCTCGCGCCCTACTACCGCGATGTCGTGCTGTGCATGCGCATGGGCATGACGCCGCTCGACCTCATGCTCGCGGTGCTGGCGAAGGCAGCGGACCCGGCTTCAGGCGGCAAGCAAACGCCGGGCCACTTCTCCGATTCGCGTCTGAACATCACGTCGGGCGGGTCGCCCGTGGCGACGCAGATGGTGCGCGGGGCGGGCGTCGCGTACGCCATGAAGATGGACCGCACGGACAAGGTCCTCCTCACGTGCTACGGAGAGGGCGCGGGCGCCGAGGGTGACGCGCACGAGGCTTTCAACTTCGCCGCCATCTACAAGCTGCCCGAGGTCTTCGTCTGCGAGAACAACGGATTTGCGATCTCGACGCCTTTCCGAAAGGAGTACCCGATCGAATACGTGGCGCAGCGTGCGGCCGGCTATGGGTTCCCAGGTGTCACGGTCGACGGCCGCGATCCGGTCACGTGCTACTTCGTATCGAAGGAAGCGGTCGGGCGAGCGCGGGCCGGCGAGGGACCGACTCTCATAGAGTGCCTGGTCGACCGCCTGGGCGCGCACTCATCGGAGGACGACCAGCGCCGGTATCGCACGCAGGAGGAGCTCGACCTCCTCACGCAGAACGACTGCCTCGAGCTCTTCAAGAGGCGGCTCCTCGAGGAGGAGATCCTGACCCCGAAGCAGGTTGCCGAGTACCAGGAGTCGGTCAAAGAAGAGGTCACCAAGGCGACCAGGGAAGGGATGGACTCCGCCGATCCGGCGCCCGAGGACGCTTTGAAGAACGTGTACGCGCTCGAGGCGCCGAAGGCGATCGACCCCTCGCCGGGGATCGAGACCGAGGAGATGAACATGGTCGCGGCGCTCCGCTCCGCGCTGGCCGAAGAGATGGAGCGCGACGCTCGGGTCATGGTGCTGGGCGAGGACGTCGGCAAGAAGGGCGGCGTGTTCCTCGTCACCGACGGATTGCGCGCGAAGTACGGCGAGGACAGGGTCATCGACACCCCGCTGGCGGAATCGTCCATCGCCGGCGTCGCGTTGGGTCTGGCGATCGCGGGCAAGCGGCCGGTGGCCGAGATGCAGTTCACCGACTTCGCGCACATGGCATTCAACTCGATCACCAATGAGATCGCCAAGTACCGTTACCGCAGCGACGGCGACTGGTCGGTGCCCCTGGTCGTCCGCGCGCCGATGGGCGGCCACGCGCATGGAGCGCTCTACCACTCGCAGTCCATCGAGGCACGATTTGCGACGCCCGGCTTGAAGATCGTGATCCCTTCCACGCCGTACGAAGCCAAGGGTCTGCTCCTGGCGGCGATTCGCGACCCTGACCCGGTCCTGTTCTTCGAGCACAAGCGCCTCTACCGCATGTTCAAGGAGGCGGTGCCGAAGGGCGAATACCTGATCCCGCTCCAGGTCGCGCGGTCCGCGCGCGAGGGGACCGACATCTCGGTGTTCTGCTACGGCCTGATGGTCCATTACGCGACGGAGGCGGCCCGGAACCTCGAGGCTGACGGAGTGAGCGTCGAGATCGTCGACCTGCGGACCGTCTATCCGCTCGACAAGGAGTCGATCCTCGCGTCGGCCCGCAAGACCGGCAAGTGCCTTGTCCTGTACGAGGACAACTTCAGCGTGTCGGTCGGCTCGGAGGTTGCGGCGCTCATCGCTGACGAGGCATGGCGCTGGCTCGATGCGCCGGTGAAACGGTTTGGGGGACTTGACGTACCGTCGATGCCGTACGCGGTGCCGATGGAAGAGTTCTTCATGCCGACTCCAGAGAAGATCACAAAGGTCCTGAGGGACCTCGCGGCGTACTGATGGCCGGCCAGGCAATAGATGGCTAAGACCACACGGGTCGTGATGCCGCAGCTGGGCGAATCGGTCCACGAGGGGACGATCTCCAAGTGGCTCGTCAAGCCCGGAGACAAGGTGGTCGAGTTCGAGCCGATGCTCGAGGTCGACACCGACAAGGTCAACGCGGAGGTGCCGGCGCCGGTGTCGGGGATCCTGCGCGAGATCCTGGCCAAGGAGGGCGACACGGTGCAGGCTGGGGCGGAGATCGCGGTCGTGGAAACCGGCGACGGGGCCGCGCTCCCCGCGCCTTCGGCGCCGGTACCCCAGCAGGAGGCCCCGGCTCCCGCGGCAATGCCCGACGCACCGAAGCCGGCAGAGGCCGCGCCTGCTCCTGCACAACCTGCCCCGGCGCAACTTGCCCCGGCGCAAGCTGCCCCGCCGACGCTCGAGACGGGCGAGCACCGCTACTCGCCGGGCGTTCAGATGGCCGCCTCGGAGCTGAAGGTGGACCTGTCGAAGGTCACCGGAACGGGGCTGGGCGGCCGCGTCACCAAGAAAGATGTCCAGGACTTCGCCGCCAGGGTCAAAACAACGCCGGCGCCAGCACCGGCATTTCCGTCGGCAGTTCCCGCGAAGCCCGGCGCGGGCGACGAGGTGGTCCAGCTGACTCGCGTCCGCCGCCTGATCGCAGAGAACATGACGCGCTCGAAGCAGACCATCCCGCACGCGTGGCAGACGCAGGAAGTCGACATGTCGGGCGTGGTCGCCAACCGCAGCGCCGGCAAGGGCGCGTTCCAGAAGCAGGAAGGTTTCTCGCTCACCTACCTGCCTTACGTGATGGCCGCCGCCATCTCGGCGTTGCGGGAGCACCCCGAGGTCAACTCGACCTTCAACGAGACGGAGCTGATCGTTCACCGGGACATCAACCTCGGGATCTCCGTCGGGTTGGAGGACACCCTGCTCGTGCCGGTCGTGCGCCGCGCCGACAGTCTTTCGATCGCCGGCCTGGCCCGCGCGGTCAACGACCTGGCGACGCGCGCCCGTAACAAGCAGCTCAAGGCGGATGAGCTCACCGGCGGCACGTTCACGGTCAACAACTCGGGGACCTTCGGCACCCTGTTCAGCTATTCGGTGATCAACCCGGGACAGGCCGGCATCCTGACCATGGAGGCGATCGTCGACCGCCCGATCGCTGTGCAGGGACTGATCGGGATCAAGCCGATGATGTACCTCTGCTTCTCGTTTGACCACCGCGTGCTCGACGGGCTGCAGGCGGCGCGATTCCTGACGTCCTGCCGCAAGTGGCTGGAATCGATAACGGTGGAGACGCCGATCTTCTAGCCCACAATTCAGCGCCGTGGCTCGCCGAGTGGCGGTGGCAATCCCTGTCGCAATCCTTCTGGCCGGCGCAACCTGGGTCGCCTACACGGCAGATTTCGGCCTCGCCTACCAGGCAGGCGTCGAGGCATGGAACAGCGGCCGTCCGCAGCGCCTCCTGACCTGGACGGGCACGCCGTTCTACGCGCTCGTGATGGCGTTGATCAGCCGCGGGCCATCGATTGGCGTCGCCGCTCGACTCTTCATGGGAGTCGACATCCTCGTTTGGGGAGCTTTGCTCAGCGTGGTCTGGGATCGCCTGCGGGATCGGGTTTCAAGTCGTTTCTGGTGGGTCACCTCGGTCGCCGCTGTCGTGTTCGCGCCCGCGATCCAGACCATCTTCTGGCTGCAGCCCAACCTGATCGTGCTGGCGATCGCCCTCGTCGGTTTCGCGATGATCGGCCGTCGCGATCGCGCGGGCGGGATCCTCATCGGGCTTTCGATCGCGCTGAAGCCGATCGTCGTGCTCCTGCCCCTTGCCATGCTGCTGCGCAGGACGACGCGCGGATCAGCTGTCTGGGCGATCGGCTCTGCCGCAGCGCTGACTTTCGCCGGGCTCGCATTTCTCGCCTGGCGCGCGGGCGACGTCGCTGTGCTCAACCCGTTCGACTACCTGTCGGGATTCCTCGGCAAGGGACGTGGACCCATCGCCGCCTGCGTCCCGGAGAACTACTCACCCGTCGCGACGCTGTGCCGGCTCGGGCTCGAGCCGTCGACCGCCATCACC
>JBKPCF010000112.1:0-36303 GCA_046727235.1 Candidatus Dormiibacterota bacterium | reverse complement strand
GACGACTCTGACCCGAGCGCGATAGTGCTCTGAGATGGCCGGTTCGGTGAGGATCTCCGCGGGAGGTCCGATCGCGACCAGGCGGCCGGCCACGAGAAGCGCCAGCCGATCCGCGTACTGGCCCGCGAGGGTCAGCTCGTGCATCGCCGCGATCACGGTGAGCCCATCCTCAGCTCGAAGCTGGTCGACGAGCTCGAGCACATCCTGCTGCCGGCCGACGTCGAGGGAGGTGGTCGGTTCGTCGATGAGGAGCACCGGCGCCTGCTGCGCCAGTGCGCGTGCGATCGCGACGCGCTGCCTTTCACCTCCGCTCAGGTGCTCGAGCGGCCGTGCCGCCATCGAATCCAGGGAGAGCCTGCGCAAGATGTCCGCCACGATGCGGTGGTCGCGTGGGCTTTCTCGCGCCAGATAGCCGAGATGCGGGCTCCGGCCGAGCAGCACGTACTGCGAGACGGTCATCCCGGAGGGCATCTGCGGCTCTTGCGGCAGCATCGCGACGACTCGCGCAAGGTCCCGCGGTCCCAGGTGCGTCACAGGTAGCTCGCCGAGGCGGATATCGCCTTCGAAGGGCGTCAGCTTTGCGATTGCTCGCAGGACGGTGGTCTTGCCGGCGCCGTTCGGACCGATCAGCGACAGCCACTCTCCGGACGAGACGTGCATGTCGAGGTTTTCCACGACCTTCACGCCGTCGTAGGAGACCGAGATGCCGCTGAGCGTGACGTCGCTCACAGCGCGGCCGCCCGCGTCGAGCGCATGACGACGATGAAGAAAGGTGCGCCGACAAAAGCGGTTATCACTCCGATCGGCACCTCCCCCGGAGCGACGATCGTCCTGGCCACCGTGTCGGCCAGGACCAGGAACGCGGCGCCGAAAAGAAGAGAGAGCGGGATCACGACGCGGTAGCTCCGGCCGACGAGCAGCCGGACCGTGTGCGGCACGATGATGCCGACAAAAGCGATCGTCCCGCCCACCGCCACCACCGCGGCCGTCCCCAGTGTGGCGGCCACGACCACGATCAGCCGGACTCGTTGCACCGAGATGCCCAGGCTTGTCGTCTCGTCCTCTCCGATCATCAGCGCATCGAGCAGCCGGCGGTGCAGGAAGATCACGCCCGCGCTGAGCACCACGTACGGCAGGACTAGAAAGACGCCGTCCCACCCGGCCGTGACGAGGCGGCCGAGGATCCACGAGTAGACCTCACGTATCGAGCTGGTTTGAGACTGCTGGACGAACTGCTGGATCGAATTGAAGAAGGCGGCGATCGCGACGCCGGCCAGGATCAATCCCGTGTTCGAGCGCAAGCCCGTGACCGTGCGACCGAGGACGTAGGCTCCAGCGACCGCGGCGGCCGCGCCCGCGAACGCGGCCAGCGGCACGACGTTGACTCCGATCACCGACGTGCCTGGGGCAACGCTGATTGCGAGCGTGGCGCCGAGGTTTGCACCCGCGGCAGCTCCCAGCAGATACGGGTCGGCAAGGGGATTGCGAAATACGCCCTGGTACGCAGCCCCGGCAACAGCAAGCATGCCGCCAACGAGCAAGCCCAGCACCACCCTCGGAAAGCGAAGCGCCCACAGGATGTTGGCTTGACCCGGATCGACGGCGCCGCCCACCAGGGCCTGAAGGACGGCGCCTGGGCTGATGTGCACCGGGCCCACGAGCACGCCGATCCCGGCGCTGGCGACGACCGCGAGCAAGCCTGCCGCGCCCCAAATCCACGGCAGGCTCGGGAGCCCGCTGAGGAGCAACGGGCTCGCCCTCCCTTTTACACCCAGCATCAAGCGGCCTTCTCCAGCTGTTGCACGTGGGGCGCAACCGCCTTCATGAAGTCGATGACGCGCGGCCCCCAGCGCGAGGCGATGTCGTCATCCACGCCGACGACCTGGCCCGACCTGACCGCCTTGATGACAGCCCATCCGGGACGAGCCGCTACCGAGTTCAGGTCCTGCTGGCAGCACTTCGTATCGGCCAGCACGATGAGGTCGGGATTCGCGGCGACGATGTACTCCGCGGACAGCTGCGGGTAGTCGGGCGCGGCTGCCGTTGCCGCGTCGGCGATGTTGCTCAAGCCAAGCAGCCTGTAGACCTGGCCGATGAAGGTCGCAGACGTGACCGAGTAGTAGGTGTTGTCGAGCTCGTGGTAGACGCGGAGCTGGCGTGCCGGCTTCGAAACCGACTTGACAAACGAATCGACATCGGACCGCATCCTGGCCACGACCGCGTCCGCCTCGGCTGGGTGCCCGGTTGCGGTCCCGAGCTGCCTCAGCTGCAGGTATGAGTCGTCGAGTGTCTTCGCCGCAGGCTCGATGAGGATCGGAATGCTCAATGCCTGCATTCCGCGGACGATTCCGCCCACGTCATCCGATGCGACCACCAGGTCGGGCTGATACGCGGCGATTGCCTCGATGTTGGGCTGAAAGCCCGAAAGCTTGCTCTTGGGGGCAGCCGCCGGGTAGTTCGACTGGTCGTCGACCGCGATCACCTGGGATCCGGCGCCGATCGCAAACAACATCTCGGTGCCTGTCGGCGACAGCGAGACGATGTGGCGTGGCTGGTGGGTGACGGTCACGGTGGCGCCGTTGGATTCGGTGATGGTCACCGGGAAGTGCGCGCTTGCGGGCGGAGACGACTGACCACCACCGCAGGACGTGAGTCCGAAAAACGCAGCGACGACAACAGTTCCGAATCGGGCGGCCGGTTTCGCGCCGGCCAGCTGCTGATGCGTCTGCATGCAGCGATCCTCCCGCGGCAACGGTCCCACAGGGCAGGGGAGACCTCGCCGCAAGAGGCATCCCCACTGATCCGCGCAAGTGGGATGACTGCTCACGGGGACGGGTCTCCTGGCTTGTGGATCACAGCGTTCCGGCCACCTTCCCAAGGCGTGAGCCTCAGTGGTCGCCGGCCGGACGCTCCTCACTCACAGTTGCGCGACAGCGCCGGATTTGAACCGGCTTCCCGCGTCCGAGCGAGCTATTCGGTTGTGGGGATCATTATCGCGCGCTCCGAAACGCCGGCCTCGTCGAAGCTCGCCATCTCGTTCAGGAGGCGCTGCGCGGCGCGCACCAGCGGGAGCGCAAGTGCGGCGCCGGTGCCCTCTCCCAGCCGCAGGTCGAGGTCGAGCAAGGGACGCAGCCCGAGGCGCTCGAGCACGGCGCCATGACCCAGCTCCTGGGATCGATGCGACGCGATCATGTACCCCGTCGCCACCGGCTCGACAGCCGCGGCCGCCAGCGCGGCCGCTCCGGAGATGAAGCCGTCGATGATGACGGGTTTGCGGAGGTGGGCCGCCTCCAGGATGACTCCCGCCAGGCCGGCGATCTCGAGCCCACCGACCGCTGCCACGGTCTCGACCGGCCCGCGCGAGATGGCACCTCGGTTGACCTCGAGCGCCCGGCTCACCGCTGCCAGCTTGCGCGCCAGGCCCTCGTCATCCACGCCGGTGCCGCGACCGACCACCAGCTCGGGAGCGAGTCCCGTAAGGGCGCAGATGACCGCCGCCGCCGCGGTCGTGTTGCCGATCCCCATGTCGCCGGTGAGCGCGATGTCGAGACCTTTGTCGTGCTCCTCGACAACCAGTCGCCGGCCCGTCTCGATCGCCAGCTCGGCCTCGCCGGTGGTCATCGCAGGCCCCTGCGTGAAGTTCGCCGTGCCCCGCATGACCTTGACGGCGCGCAGCTCGGGATGCCGCGGCAGCTCGCCGTCCACGCCTACGTCGGCGATCACGACCCTCGCGCCGACCTCACGCGCGAGCGCGTTGATGGCCGCGCCTCCGCGCAGGAAGTTGAGCACCATCTGAGCGGTGACCTCGCGGGGGTAGGCGCTGACACCTTCGACCGCAACGCCGTGGTCCGCGGCCAGGATGAATATCACCGCGTGCCGCAGCGGAGGGTCGAGCCTTCCCGTCATTCCCGCGAGCTGGACCGAGAGGTCCTCGAGGCGGCCGAGGCTGCCTGCAGGTTTGGTCAGGCGCGCCTGGCGCGCGGCAGCCCGCTGCATCGCTGCCTGGTCAAGCGGCGGGATTGCGTGCGACATCGGGAGCACCGATGCTAGCGCTGTGAGGTACGGCGAGTTCCGGCGCCTTTGCCTGTCGATGCCGGAGGCGGCAGAGCTCGAGACGTGGGGCGAAGCGACCTTTCGCGTCCGCGGCCGAATCTTCGCAATGGGCTCATCGGAGGGCGCGTCGGTTTCGATCAAGGCGTCCCTCGACGACCAGGCCGGACTGGTCGCGATGGATCCCCGGACTTTTTCGGTTTCGGCCTACACCGGTCGTTTCGGCTGGGTCAGCGTCAAGCTCGCACGGCTCGGACCGGAGCTTGGCGAGCGGCTCATCAAGAACGCCTGGGGGCGAACTGCCCCCAGGCGCCTGCTAGATCAAACGGGTCAGTACGCGCGTCGCCGGTAGCCTCTACCCGCAAACAGGCGAACGACGATCAAAAGGATGGCGGCCCCGATGAACGCCATGACCATCGCGCTGATGATCGGATGGCCGGCGATCGCGATGCTGAAGTGGAAGATGCCCGCCAGCACGATTCCACCGAAGAGCGCACCGAGGATGCCGACGACGATATCCCAGATAAGTCCAAGACCGTGGCCGAGCGCCAGATGGCTGGCCAGGAAGCCGGCCACCAGCCCGACCACCATCCAGAGCAGGATGTTGTCGAGGTCGAGCGTAAGCGGCGAGCCGTTGACCGTGATGGTCATGCGAGTTCAAAGCCTCCTTTACAAAACTTGAACGCGTCCACCGAATACAACGCTCTCGAGGCTCAGGCCACCTTAACAACGAGCTCACCGAACGCCGCCCCGAGCACCCGGTTGAAAGCCGGATACGGGTGGATCACGTCGGCCAGGGTTCGGATGGGCGTGCCGGCTTTGATCGCCAGGATCAGCTCGCCGAGTATCTCCCCCGCCCGCGGTGTCACCAGCGTCGCGCCCACCAGCACGCCGCGCGAGCGGTCCGCGACCAGCTTGAGCGCTCCACCGTGAAAGTCGTGGATGTATCCGCGGGCCGCCTCGCCCGGATCGGTCGTCACCGCGGCGACATCGACTCCGCGGTCCCGCGCGGACTGCTCCGACCAGCCAACCGACGCGATCTCGGGGTCGGTGTACGTCACACGTGGCACCGCGGTATGGTCCGCTCGCACGTCTTCGCCACGAATCCGGCGGGCCACGATCTGGCCGTGGTAGTAGGCGAGGTGCGTGAAGCCGGCGATGCCGGTGATGTCGCCGGCGCCGTAGACGCCGTCACGCGCCTCGAGCGTGAACGGGTCCACCTTCAGCCACCCGCGCTCGGTCTGGGTGAGGCCGGTCGCACGCCACGCCTCGAAGTTCGGCCGCCGGCCGGTGGCGACAAGCAGACGGTCGCCCGACACGATTGCGCCCGACTTGAGGTGCAGCACGACGTCCGACGCCTGCATCTCGACCGCCACGCACGGATCGCCGACCATGACCTCGATCCCGTCCGCTTGCAGGTGTGGCAGCAGCGCGGCGCCGGCCTCCGGCTCCTCGAGGGCGAGAAAGGTCGGCATCGCTTCGACGATCGTGACTCGCGATCCGAGCCTGGCATAACCCTGCGCCAGCTCCAGGCCGACCGCTCCGCCGCCAAGCACGACCAGGCGACCCGGCAGCTGATGAGGAACCGCGGCTTGACGGTTGGTCCAGTACTGGATCTTGTTGAGGCCTTCGATCGGCGGAATGGCCGCTGTCCCGCCGTTGGCGATGACCACCGCCTTGCGCGCCACGAGCTGCTCCCCGCCGACCTCGACCGTGCGCATGTTGGTCATCTTGCCCGCGCCCCGAAAGAGCCTGGCCCCCGTTGCCTCCAGCGCGGCAGCGGGGCGTTTGTCGTCGAGGTCGCGCGCCATCCACAGCACGCGCTTGGAGACCTTGGGGAAGTCGACGTCCCACTCGACGCGTGACGCCGCAAGGGTCCGCGCACGTCCCGCTTCCTCGAGGGTCTCCGCGGAGCGAAGGAGGGTCTTCGAAGGCACACAGGCCCAGTACGGACACTCCCCTCCCACGAGCTCGCGCTCGACTACTGCCAGCGACAGGCCGCTGCCCTTGAGCTCGCCCGCGATGCACTCGCCCGCGACTCCACCGCCGAGGCACACCACATCAAATTCGTGCCGCAACCTGGTCTCCTCCTTCCGCCCCCGTCCGTCGCAATGTCTCGAGCAGCGACGTTGCGGTGAACTCCCCGAGGTAACGCTCACCGTCAAAAATTGCGACTCGTTCCGTCGGGCTGGACAGCGCTGCGGCGAATGCTTCCGTCAAGGTGCTCCCCACCTGCACTCGAGGCTCGTCGGCCCCAGCCTTGTGCGACTGATCGAGGGCGCGAGGGTCGATCGTCACCACCGACATGCGCCGGATCAACCGCTCGCGACCAAGAAACTGGGCGACGTATTCGCTCGCCGGCTGGGTCAGGATCCGCTCCGGGGTGTCGTACTGCGCAATCTCCGCCTGCATCTTCATGAGGCAGATGCGGTCTCCGACCATCACCGCCTCGTCGATGTCATGGGTCACGAAGACCACGGTCTTCCGCACCGACCGCTGGATGCTGATGAATTCCTGCTGCAGGCGCTCGCGTGTGATGCGGTCGACCGCGCCGAACGGCTCGTCCATCAGAAGGATGGGCGGGTCCGCGGCCAGCGCCCTGGCAAAGCCAACTCTCTGGCGCTGTCCGCCCGATAGCTGGTGCGGGTACCGGTCGCGATATTCGGCCGGCGCCAGGCTGACCAGGTCGAGAAGCTCATCGACCCGCTTCTCGATGCGCTTTTTGTCCCACCTCCAGAGCCTGGGGACAGTGCCCACGTTCTCACCCACCGTCATGTGGGGGAAGAGACCGGTCTGCTGGATGACGTATCCCATCTTCAAGCGCAGCGCCGCAGGGTCGACACCGCGGGTGTCGACGCCGTCGACCAGCACCCGACCGCTGTCGGGGTCGAGGAGCCGGTTGATCATGCGCAGGGTCGTGGTCTTGCCGCACCCTGACGGCCCGATCAGGACGCAGGTCTGGCCGTCGGCGATCTCGAGGGTGAGATCGCGCACGGCGTTCGAGCCGCCCGTGAACTGCTTGCTCACGTTCTCCAGGCGGATCACGGCTCATTTACCGTATCGGAATGCGGGGCCTGGTATTCCTCGACTACGTCGACCCGTGGATCAACTGGGACTGGGTCTCGACGCACGTTCCATACATCTGGGGCGCGCTGCAGCAGCACATCGTCCTGACCGTGATCGCAGTCGTCGCCGGCCTTGCGATCGCGCTTCCGCTGGGCGTGTTCGCCTACAGGTCGCCGGCCATGCGCATCGTGCTCCTGGGAACTTTCGGCGCCTTCTACACGATCCCGTCGCTGGCTCTGTTTGCGTTGCTTGTTCCGTTCACTGGAATCGCAACCGAAACCACCGCGGAGATTCCTCTCATCGGCTACAACGTCCTGATCTTGATCCGCAATGTCGTGGTCGGGCTGGACTCGGTGCCAAGGGACGTCGTCGATGCGGCCGACGGGATGGGCTATCGGCCCCTTGCGCGCCTGCTGCGTGTCGAGCTCCCGCTCGCGGGGCCAGCGATCTATGCGGGGCTGCGCGTCGCCACGGTGTCAACCATTGGACTGATCACGATCACCGCGGTGATCGGCCTGGGCGGCCTCGGTCAGCTGATCAACCAGGGTCTGCAGGAGAGCTTCCATTCCCCGCTTGTCGTCGCCACTGTGCTCTCGATCGCTCTTGCGCTGGCGGCCGACCTCGTGCTGGCAACCGGGCAGAGGCTCGCGCTGCCATGGGCGAGGCAGGCATGAGCATCCTTCCTTCGGTGTGGGCCTGGTTTGCGGACGGCAGCCACTGGCAGGGTCCGGACGGCATTCCCACACGCCTGGTCGAGCACGTACAGCTTTCGGCCGAGGCGGTCCTGATCGGCGCCGTGATCGCTCTGCCCATCGGCATCGCGTTCGGGCATTACGGGCGCTTTGGCAATCTGGCGATCAACATCTCCAACGTCGGCCGAGCGCTTCCGTCGTTCGGCATCCTGGTCATCGCTTTTCAGGCCTTCGGCCTGGGAGATGCCCCGATCGTCCTCGCCCTGACGGCGCTCGCGATCCCGCCCATGGTCACCAACAGCTACGTCGCACTGCGCGAGGTCGATCCCGACGTCAAGGACGCCGCCCGCGGCATGGGTTATCGCGAGCTGGCCCAGCTCCTGCGAGTCGAGTTACCACTCGCGGTACCGCTGATCATGGCCGGGGTCAGGACGTCGGCGGTGCAGGTAGTCGCCACGGCGACGCTCGCAGCGCTCATCGCGGGAGGAGGTTTCGGCCGCTACATCGTCGATGGTTTCGCGCAGCTGAACTACCCGATGCTGATCGCCGGCGCAATCCTGGTCGGGCTCCTCGCGCTCGCCACCGAGCTGGGCCTGTCCGGGCTCGAGCGCCTGCTCGTGCCCCGCGGGACCCGCCTCCTCATGGCTCCCGCCCTGCGACGGGCCGGCACCTTCAAGACCGCCTGAGATGGAAGAATCTGGTCACGGCTGCCGTTTGATCGGGGAGGGCGAAGGCCGAGGAGGGAATTTCGATGATTCGTAATTTCAGATCGGTCGGACTGCTGGCAGCGGTGGCCGCGCTGGCCGTGATCGTTTCGGCATGCGGCAGCAGCGGTGGTGGCGGCGGATCGACCAGCAAGGGGACCATCACGGTCGCCGGTTTCGACTTTCCGGAAAGTTCGATCCTGGCCCAGCTCTACGGCCAGGCCCTCGCTCACGACGGCTACACGGTCAACTACAAGCTCCGGCTGGGCAAGCGCGAGGTGGTCGCGCCCGCGATCGGGAACGGGCAGATCGACCTTTACCCGGGATACGCCGCGACCGACCTCGAGTACTACAACAAAGCTGCCGGCGAGGCGAGCGGCGATGTCAACGCAACCGTTCAGAAGCTCAACTCGCGGCTCCAGCCGCTCGGGCTCGCGGCGCTGACGCCGTCTGCCGCCGTCGACCAGAACGCCTTCGCCGTCACGAAGGCGACCGCCCAGAAGTACAACCTGGCGAAGCTCTCCGACCTGGCGCCGGTGGCAGGCCAGCTCGTGCTTGGTGCGGGACCCGAGTGCCCGACCCGTCCGTTCTGCCAGCCCGGGCTGGAAAGAGTCTACGGCCTGCACTTCAAGTCGTTCAAAGCTCTCGACACGGACGGGCCTGCGACGCGAGCCGCGTTCGCCAACGGCACCATCCAGGTCGGGTTGGTTTTCAGCAGTGACTCCGACCTCAACAAGCTCGGCCTGGTCGTGCTGCAGGATGACAAGCACCTCGAGAACGCCGACAACGTCGTGCCCATCATCCGCACGCAGGTCGCGACCGACGAGGTGAAGAAGGTCCTGGACAAGATCAGCGCGAACCTCACCACCGACCAGCTCGTGACGCTGAACGGTCAGGTCGAGCTGCAGCACCAGGACGCCGACGCAGTCGCCAGGGCCTACCTCCAGCAGCACAACTACTTCAGCTAGTCTCCCCGTGTCGATGGAGCGCGATGCGGCTTTGTCCGACTTCGCGGCCGCCCGCCAGGAGTGGGAGGAAGCTTTCGCGCGGGTGCCTGACGAGGCGCTGAGATATCTCAAGCCGGGTGACGACTACTCGCTCGGAGGGCTGCAGGTCCACGTCAACTGGGTGCTGGCCCACTACCTGCGCGTGCTCGAAGGCCAGGTGGTGGTGAACGACCCGCCGCTCTCCGATGACGCCAGGCTCGGATTGACGACGGCCCAGCGCCGCACTTCGCTGGTGGAGATGGCCCGGTTGCACACCGCGGTCCTGAATGCCGCGCTCCGACGCCCGGAGTCTGCGTGGCAGCAAACCACGCCTGTGATCTACGGCGAGGGACAGGACCCCTACCCGACAAGCCCCGACAACGTGATCGAGTGGCTGAGGGACCACTACCGGGAGCACGTGGCCCAGTGCGCGGACCTGATCGCCGAATGGAGGACAGCGACTAAGGCAGCCGGTTGATCCACGCCGGCGTTGCGTACTTGGCGCCGACCAGCCGCCTCGCCTCGTCGACCTCTTCAGGGGTGATTGGGTTCGCATGGGCCTCGAGCTCGCGCATGAAGAAGGCCTGCATGTGAGCAGCGACCTCGTCGCATGTGAGCCTCGTGAACAACGAGAGCGGCGACACGACCTTTTCGGAGCTGCGCACGCCGCGCTCGGCGACACGCTCGCGGCCGATCCGGATGAGTCGAGCCATCAGGTCGGCGTCCATCGAATGCGCGATGGTCGTGTGATGAAGCACGAACCCGCGCCGGCGGGCCTGCGCCGCGCCGCCGATCTTTCCTACCGGCGAGATGATGTCGTTGATCTCCCTGTACGAGGCCGGAACACCTAGCTCCTTGAACGCGTCGACAGCCCACGCGTCGAGCACGGCGTACGACTTCCGAAAGCTGATACCGGCCACCATCGACTCGGGCAGATAAAGCGAGTAGGTGATCGTGCGGTCCGGCTCGCACAGCATCGTGCCTCCGCCGCTCATGCGCCGGGTCACGATGAAGCCGTATCTCTGCGCCGCGGTCAGGTCGACCTCGTTGGCCACCGACTGGTGCGATCCGATCACGAGAGCGCGCTCGATCCATCTCCACAGACGCATCGTCGGACGCCGGTCGCCGCGTACCACACGCTCCAGCAACACCTCGTCGAGCGCCATGTGCATGTGAGCCGGGAATGCCACCGGCGCGATCACGTCCCATGCGGCATCGCGCATGTCGGGGCTCATCAGGGCTCTGCCAGTATTCCTGATGGACGTGGAACAACGCCGCACGCTGGGGACGCTTTACGCGGTCAACTTCATGAACGCGGTCGGCGGTTGGTTCTTCCTTCCGCTGCTGCCGATCTTTCTTGGACGCAGAGGCGGATCAGCCGCGCTCGTCGGCGTCGTGTTTGCCGCGGGGCTGGTCAGCAACGCGCTCATCCGCTATCCCGCGGGCTGGGCTGCCGACCGATTCGGCACGCGGGCGGTGCTCGTCGTCTCGATGCTCGCCAACGCGGCCCTCTTTCTCGCCTACCTGGTACCGGTGCCGGTGGCCGCGTTGATCGTCGTGCGATTGCTGCATGGGGCCGCGCAGGGCGCGTACTGGCCGGCTGCGAACGGCCTCGTGGCGGAGGTCACGCCGGCGGACCAGCGAGGCCGCGCCTTCGGCTACATGCAGGCGACCATGATGGCCGGCATGCTCGTCGGTCCCGCGATCGGCGGCTTCATCGCCTTGCTCAACCTAGGCGTAGTCTTCGGCATCGCCGCAGCGCTGTCCGCCCTGACCGTATTTGCGCTGGCCACGCTGCCGAATCTCCGGGCCCGGCCGGCCGTTGAGATTCCAACTCACCCTCTCCGCATAGCACGCGTGCTGCTGCCGCTGATCCTGCTCGGCGCCGGCACCTCTTACATGATTGGAGCGTTCGACACCATCTGGTCCCTGTACCTCACGTTTCGCGGTGCGACGACGTTTGCGGTGGGTCTTTCCTTTGCCACGTTCGCCCTGCCCGCAATGCTGCTCAGCGGATTCGCGGGCTCGGCCGGCGATCGCATCGGCGCCCTCCGCCTGATTCTTGCGGCGCTTTTCTGCACCGCACTCTTCGCTGCCATCTATCCGTTCGTCACGTCCGTGCCGTGGCTTGTCGGCCTCGGTCTCGTCGAGGGCGCCCTCACGATCTCCGGCACGCCGAGCATCATGGCCGAGGTCAGCCGCCTGGCCGAGCCGGGAGAGTACGCCCGGACGCAGGGCGTGTTCCAGACCGTGCAGACCGCGATCCAGGTTGCCGGCGCGCTCGCGGGCGGCGCGCTTTTCACGCTCAACCCCGCCTATGCGTTTCTGTCGATCACCGCGGTCTGCGTCGTGGGGGCCGCCACCGCGCTGGTCCCGCAGCGAGCCCCGGCGAGAATGGTCGAGGAGGCCCAATGAAGCCTGCCAGGCCCATCCGGATCGTTCCGCTTCGGCTGGAGGCCGCCGCACCGGTCACGACGCCTCGGCTCACGTATCGGGGTGGTCCGCTTCTCGCGTCAGTTGAGGCGTTCCTCTTCTTCTGGGGTATCGCCTGGCAGCAAGACCCACAGGCCAGGCTCACGAGGCAGATCAACGACTTCTTCGAGCTCGTCCTCAAGAGTCCGCTGATCGACCAGCTCGACGAATACAGCGTCCAGGACTTCGCGATCGGTCACGGCTCGCGCAGCGGCGCGATCGCGCTGGCCACCGATCCGCCGGCCGGCATCCAGGACTCGGACATCCGGAAGTTCGTGCAGGAGGAGATCGCCTCGAATCCGGCGGTGGCGCAGCCGGCGGCGAGCTCGCTCTACTTCGTGTTCCTCCCGCCTGGGGTCTCGGTGGGACTCGACGGCGGATCGTCGTGCGTGAACTTCTGCGGCTATCACGACCACATCGACGGCAGGCTCTTCTACGCCGTCATGCCTTACCCGGACTGCGATGGCTGCACGGGGGGATCCGCAGTCCTCGCCGCACTGACCTCAACCAGCTCGCACGAGCTGTGCGAGGCGATCACCGATCCAGTTCCCGGTCAGGGTTGGTACGACGACCAGAACGGTGAGATTGGAGACATCTGCGCGTGGCAGACGAAGCAGCTGGGCCAGTTCACGGTCCAGCTCGAGTGGTCGAATCGGGAGGGCCGCTGCGTTTGAGCACCCCGCGGGGGCCCATCGAGCATGTCGTGATCATCGTCAAGGAGAACCATGGTTACGACAACTACTTCGGCCAGTTCCGCGGCGGCAACGGCGTCGCGCTTCCGGCGAGTCCCAACCCGCCGGCGAAGGACCCAGACCACCGCCATGCAGCCTGGCTCACGCGCGATCAGACCGCGCCGCGGGTCGCGTTCCCGCAGAGCGACATCCCGCACTACTGGGGCTACGCGAGCGAGTTCACCCTGTGCGACAACTACTTCACCGACGTGGCCGGTCCGTCGACTCCAAACCACCTGATGCTCATCGCGGCGGACTCGCCGCTCATCGACAACCCGTCGACGAACTACCGCAAGCATCCCGGACCGCCGTTATTCGATATTCCCTCGCTGCCGGCGCAGCTCGACGCGGCCGGGCTGGCCTGGGGAAACTACAACGGGTACGCCTTCGATTTCATCAAATACACGGCGGGCAAGAAGCAGGCCTGGCAGAAGTTCGCCGCCGACGCCTCGGCCGGGAAGCTCCCGCCGGTCTCATGGCTCTACTCGGACGAAGCATTGAGCGAGCACCCCGCCGACACCGCCGCGCAGCGTGCGGCCGGCGAGGGGGACGTCAGCCGTGGCAGCCAGTGGACCGTGAGCCAGGTGCAGGCCGTGGTCGCGGCGGGAATATGGCCAGGCGTCGCGATCTTCATCACGTGGGATGACTGGGGCGGATGGTGGGACCACGTGACGCCACCCGAGGTCGAGAAGTGGACCGATGGAACGCAGTTTCGCTATGGCGGGCGGGTCGGATGCCTGGTGATGAGCCCGTACGCGCGCAAGGGTCACGTCTCCGCGGTCCTCCACTCGCACGCGAGCCTCATCAGGTTCTGCGAGAACAGCTTCGGTCTGGGTCCGCTCAACGCCCGGACGAAGGCGGCTGACGGGATGGAGGACTGCTTCGATTTGAAGCAGGCGCCGCTGCCGCCACCTCAATGACGAACGGCGTCGAGTGACCTCCATCCGTACGAGACTTCCTGCAGCACCGCAGAGCCAATCGTGATCGGCTGAGTGCGCACGTAGACTCCGCCCAGCCGTTCGTAGAAGCCGCGCGCGGCCGAGTTGTCGCGCAGCACCCAGACGATCATGTCGGAAAAGCCCCCTTCGCGCAGGCTGTCCACGACCGCGGAAACCAGCCTGCGTCCAAAACCCAGGCCCTGGGCGCGTGGCTGGACGTAGATCGCGTACAGCTCGCCGCCATACCGATCCTCGCCGGCGCGCTCGCGTCCGCCGGAGGCGAAGCCGACCACACCCTCGCTGCTTTCAGCGACATAGACACGCGCAGTCGCGTCGCTGAGGGTCCGCGCCCAGCGTTCCTCGTAGTGCGTCTCACTCAGCGACGCCAGGAATTCCTTCGGGAGGAGCTCGCGATAGGCAGAGCGCCACGTCGCGACGTGGACCTGGGCGATCCGCCTCGCATCTGCGATCTCAGCCGGCCGCACCGACAGTAGGGGAATTCCCCTGACCACGAATCAAATCTATCGCGAAACCTTCCGCAGTAATCTGACGCAGGGCGCGATGGAATTTGCGCAGCCAGATCCTGACTTCGATTGGTCGCCGCACCGTCGTCGCGCGTGGCGCGGACTCACCGTCATGATCGCCTCCGTTCTCACGATCGCGATCGCGTGCCTCGCCTACTTGCACCCCACCCTGCCCTGGTCGAGCACCATCACTGGGGGCGCGCCGGCGGGGACATCCGCGTACAGGGTGACCACCGTCGACTTCGTCGACCAGAGGGCGGGCTGGCTGGTCGCGGTGCTCGCAACCGGGGATGATGCGGTGATGCACACCGCGAACGGCGGCTTGAGCTGGACGCACCAGCTGTCCGTCCGCGGGGACGGGCACGCGCACTACATGAAGTTCTTCGGCACGTCAGTCGGGATCTTCGCGTTGACTGGGACGCGCCCGATCCTGCACCGGACGCTGGACGGAGGCCGCACGTGGTCGACCGTGTCCGCGATTGTGCCGGCAGGCAGCGTCGTGCTTTCCTGGTCCTTCGTCGACTCGGACCGCGGCTGGATGCTCGTCGACGACCCCGAGCAGATCAAGCCATCCTCGAACCGGCTGTATCGCACCGATGACGGAGGCAAGACGTGGGGTGACCTGGGACCGCCCGTCAAGGCCCCGGACCGCGCGTTCCAGGTCCACTTCTCGAATCCCACCACCGGCTGGCTGACCACCGCCAGCGCGGGCGCGTACGCATACAGGACCTTCGATCTCGGCGCTACGTGGTCACGGGTTATGCTGCCATCGCCGCCTGTCTTCTCCTCGCGCTACGGGGAGTTTTTCGTGGCGGTGCACCCGACGTCGGGCTCCGGCGCGCTGCTTTCGGTGATCTATTTCTCTTCGATCCAGGGACGCAGCGGCGTGGGAGGTCGGATCCGTGGATTTCCGCCCCTGACGGTGAGCGGCTTCGACGGCGGCCGGCCCCAGACCTACACGTTCTCGACAGTGATGGACCAGGTTGCGGGAGGTCCGTTTGGCCTGGACGTTCCGCCGAACGAGATGAGGCTAAGCACGCTGGACGACGGCGCCCGATGGCAGACCGTCAAACCTCCGTCACCTGGCGGCGCGATCGGTTATTTCGACGCGCGCAACTGGTGGTGGATCGGTTCGGGCGCGTTGTCGAGAAGCCGCGACGGCGGAGTGACCTGGACGGACCAGCGCGGGATCAACGCGAACATTCCGATCCCGGGTTCGCTGCAGGTGCTCGACCGCGACCATGGTTGGTTTGCGGCACTGGAAGGGACCAGGCCCGTGCTCGAGGTCACCAGCGACGGCGGCAGTCACTGGCAGAAGGTGAAGCTGCCCGCAATTCCAGACGCGCCGCCCTACGCCCTGACGTAAGCGATCACGGCGCGGGCTTCGGCGACGATCACACCGTCCTCGCTCTCCACGGTCGCCTCGCAGAACGCGAGCTTGCCTGTGCGGTGTCGCACGGTGGCGCGAGAGACCAATCGGCCGGGTCGCGCGGGGCGGAGGAAATCGACCTTGAGATCTGCGGTCACGGTCGTCTGGCCTTCTTCGGCGACGGTGAATGCGACCGACGCGAGCGCCTCATCGGCCAGCGTGGCGATGGCGCCGCCGTGCACGATCGGCCCGCGCGATGTCGGGAACCCATGAGCCTCGGCTGTCATTGTTGCCTCGAGGACGAGAACGCCGCTACCGACCTCGACGATCCGAGTGCCGATGTTGGCGACCATTCCGGTCGCCGACCACTCCTTGTAGAGCTCGGGCAGGGCCCGCACGCCGTACCCGCTGTCTGAGCTCAAGCGTCGAGCTTACGGTGCAGCTCGTCGGCACGCGTTGACTGGAAGGTTAATCTTCGCCGGGTGATTCCCAGGTGATAGCCAGGCGGGTGCCTGGAACGGGAGGGCTCTGGGGCCGCCGCGCCGCTCCGGTGCACCGGCTCGCGCTCTCGCCCGCATGCTGGGGTATCGGCGAGTCGCGCGACTGGGGCCACCAGATCGACGCCGACCGCGTCCTCTCTGAAGCTGCGGCTGTCGGCGAAGGCGCGATCACCGCCGGTCCGCCCGGTTTTCTGCCCGATCGAAGCGACCAGGCTCGCGTCATGCTCAAGCGCCATCGGCTGAAGGTCGTCGCGGGCCAGGTTCATGCCATCCTCCACCACCACGACATCCGAGGTCCGGAGCTGGCGCACATCGACGGACACGCGCACTGGCTGTCCGCGATCGGCGCCACGACGCTCGTCCTCTCCGCGGTCCCAGAACGCCGTCCCGGCGCGCGTCCGGAGACGCTTTCCAACGCGCAGTGGGCGCACATGCTGCATCTCATCGGCTCGGTCGAACATCTCTGCGCCCGCCACCGGCTGAAGCTCGCGGTCCAGCCTCGCTTCGGCAGCACCATCCAGGGCCCGGCCGAGATCGAGCGCCTCCTGGTTGGATCGGAAGCGGGCCTCTGCCTCGACATCGCCCACCTCGTGATTGCGGATGCAGACCCGGTGGAGGTGATCGAGCTCGCCGCCGGCAGGATCCAGCACGTGCAGCTGAACGATGTCGACGTCGACCTGGCGCGTCGCGTGCGCGAGCGCTCTCTTGACTTCAAGGACGCCGTCGCGCGCAACCTGTTCAAGCCCATCGGCGAAGGTGGCGCGAACGTGGCCTGGATCCTCGAGGCGCTCCAGCGGGTCAAGTACCGCGGCTGGTACACGCTGGAGCAGGAAATTCGGCTGGCCTCGGCCGAGGACAGGCCGCTGGGCCGGATCAGCCGCTCACTCGAACACGTGCTGCCGCTGCTCGGCTGACCCCGGCGATCCGGTCAGATCTTCCGGCCGGCCTTCGCCCAGTACGCGTCTCTGAGCTTGCGCTTCAGCAGCTTGCCCGCCGCATCGCGCGGCAGCTCGTCGGCGAAATCGACGGAGCGAGGCTTCTTGTAGCCGGCGAGCCGCTCACCGGAGAAAGAGATGAGCTCCTCGGCGGAAACCGCCGCGCCAAGACGCAGCTGCACCACCGCTTTCACCGACTCGCCCCACTGGTCGTCCGGGACGCCGATCACCGCCGCGTCCAGCACGCCAGGGTGGGCGTGCAGCACCGCCTCGACCTCGGCCGGATAGATGTTCACGCCGCCGGAGATGATCATGTCGATGCGCCGGTCGCAGATGAAGTAGTAGCCCTCATCATCGCGGTACGCCACGTCGCCGACCGAGAAGTAGCCGTCGTGAAGGCTTTTCGTGGTCGCGTCCGGGCGATTGAAGTACTCGGCCTGCCAGCTGTTCCGCACCATGAGCTCACCCGGTTCGCCGGCGTCGGCCTCGGTGCCGTCGTCGCGGACGAGCCTGATCTCCTGGCCCGGCACCGCGGTCCCACACGAGCCGGGCTTGCGGAGCTGGTCTTCCGGTCTCAGCACCGTGTTGATACCGGTTTCGGTCGCGCCGTAGAACTCCCAGAGCACGGGGCCGAACGCCGCCTGCGCACGCTCCTTGAGCGCGTAAGGGCATGGCGCGGCGCCGAGGATCAACGCCCTCAGCGACGACGTGTCGCGAGGACGCCGTTGCTGTGCGTCGACGAGTCGCTGCAGCAACGTCGGCGCCATGAAGCTCGTGGTGACGCGATACCGCTCGACCAGGTCGAGCGCTTCGTCGGCCTCGAACTTCGATTGCAGGACGAGGGTCGAGCCGAGCACCTGGTGGAGGGCGGAGAAGAATGCGACACCGCTGTGATAGCCGGGCCCGCACATCAGGTGGACATCCGATTGGGCAAGCTCGAAGATCGAGATGACCTGCAGCACGTTCGCGATATCCACGCCATGCGGCCGCCACGCCCCTTTCGGGTTGCCCGTGGTCCCTGAGGTGTAGATCATGGAAGCACCAAGTCCGGTGCTGACGGACTCGAACTTCTCGGACGCGTCGCGCATCAGGTCGCCGTACGAATGCCATCCGGGAGGCAGCTGGCGGCCCGCGGCGACGAATCGGACCCCATCATTCACCTCCGGCATGGCCGCGGCCATGGCTTCGACGTGCTCCGGTCCGGCGGCCGCGATTCTCGCTCCCGAGTCGTTGAGGACGTACGCGATCTCGGGTCCGCGCAGGCGGTAGTTGACGGGAACGATGACGAGTCCCGCGCGGCGCAGCCCGTTGGCGATCTCAGCGCCCGTTATCGAGTTGAACGACATCCAGGCCACGCGGTCGCCTTCGACGCAGCCCAGCGAGCTGAAGGCATTAGCGACTCGACTCGCGCGCCTGCTCAGGGAGGCGAAGTCGAGGACCTCGGCGCCGCAGATGACGGCTGGCTTGTCCGGTTGCGTCTCAGCATGGCCGGCGAGAAAGTCCACGACCATGTGCTGATGCTAGGAGTGCGACGAAGTCGGTGTCGATGCCGGCGTCGGTTTCGCGAAGCACGGGGTGTCGGCGGCCAGCCCGACGGTAGCGGCGGCCGGCGTGACGCTGCCTGCGATGACAACCCGGTAGCGGTAGCACCCGCCGAGCAGCGCCCAGGTGTCAAGGGGCGCCCAGTGGTGGAACACGACGCCTGCGTTCATCGGCGCGTACTTCGCGAGCGCGTCCGGCGTGGCATCGACGATCGATTCGATAGGTGAGGGTTTGGACGAATCGAACTGCCAGACGTACACCCTGGTGAGCGGGCGGTTGGCGGGGGTGTCGGCCTGGGCGGGAAGCTTCGTTGCAGCCAGCAGCGCATCGACCATCACCTGCGGAGAGGCCGCCGGTTTTACCGACGCGTACGTCTTGTTTCCGATTGGGCCGGACCACGCGACACCGCTCACGGTCGAGCCGATCAAGAGCCGCTTGGTCGGCTGGGTCCCGTCCGGAGCCGACGCGGGATAGAGCTGGACCTCTCCGCTGTAAGCAACCGCCAGCTGGCTCGCATCCGGGCTCCAAGCCAGTCCGTCGGGGTGCATCATCCGGGAGTTCACCCGCTTGGCCGCGGTGATGGTCGGGGTCGCCTGCGGCGAGGCGCTGGACGACGCGGCAGCGCTCGGGCTCGGTGAGGCGATGGAGAGCGCGCTGTTGATCGGCTGGATCACGGCGCCGTGATCGGGGAGGGCGACCGCGGCGAGTGTTCCATCGGCGCTGATCGCGATCGGGCCATCGTCGGGCCCGAGCTTCAGCGGGAATGGATTCAGAACGCCCGCGCCGGCGTTGAGCCAGTACCAGGCGCCCGTGCCAACGCCGCGCACGGCGATCAGCCCGGAGTCTCCAGGCGCGGCGCCCTCGGTGAAGAAAGCGCTTTGGGCCGGCGGCCGCGCCAGCACCTTGAGCGCGCCTGCGGCCTGGGTGAGGTCGAGAGCGTCCACCTCGTACGAGGCGCAGCAGCCCACCGTGAGAGCGAGAAAGTGGGAATTGGCCACCAGCCCGATCGGTCCCTCGCTCTGCTGGTCCAGGGAGGAAGCGACCGGCTCGATGGTTCCCAGGAATGGGTCCAGTCGAAGGAGCCAGTCATAGGGCAGGACGCCGGCGGTTGTGCGGGTCTCGGCCGGCCGGTCGTCGTGAATCGTGAAATAGAGCACCGGATGATCGAGGTTCGGGGCCGGAGCCCAGACCGGTCCCGCGACGCGGAAGGTTCCAGCCTGCCACGGCGCGACCATGGTCGCCTTGCCGCTGACGGGATCGATCACACCTACTCCCTGGTCGGAGACGAATGCGATGAGACCCTGGCTCAGGCCGCCGGTAAGGGGAGGCGAAGGCGAGTGGATCGGAGCGGCGGTCGAGCTGCTGCACGACCCCAGCAGCAAGGCAGCGGCCAGCGCGGCCCAAGGTCTAAGCATGAGCAGCCGATCTTACCTTCACCTAGTTACCCGAACGATTGCGGCCGCGTTTCGGTACTCAGATGAACAAATTTGTGGGTGTGGCCGCGCTCGCTCTGCTCCTGACGGGGTGCGCTGGACGAGGTTGCCAGCTGTGCGCCGACCCGAACAACCCGGTTCGCGGCGACGTGACGGCTACAGAGAAGGATCACGCCCTGACCATGCACGAAGGGCAGAAGCTCGAAGTCGTGCTCCATGCGCCGCAGGGAATGGGCAGATGGACGCATCCCGAGTCGAACGATGCCTCCGTTCTCATGCCGATCGTCGATCCTGCGGCCACCTCCGCTCGCGACGTAACGATTGCCGCCTTCGAGGCGAAGAAGACAGGCATGGCAGAGGTCAGCGCTACGGCATCACCGCAGTGCGCATCCGGGCAGCCGTGCCCGATGCTCATCGCGCTTTATTCGCTGAAGGTAACCGTTACGCCTTGACGGTTGCGGCTGCCGCGAGCAGTGCCGCGGCGATCGCGTCGAGCTGCGCGCGGGCGGGCGGATGCTCGTACGCGTCGGGAAACGTGAGCCCGAATCCATCCTTGGCATAGCGCGGGATCACGTGCACGTGGAAATGGGGAACGTCCTGGAATGCGGCCTCACCGTCCATGACCAGGATGTTGACCCCGCTCGCGCCCAGCGTGCGGCGCGCCACCGCCGCAAGCCTGCGCGCGACGCGAAAGGTGCGCATCGCCGCCGTCTCGTTGATGTCCGTCATGAGCACCGCATGCTCACGCGGGACGACGAGCATGTGGCCTTGCGTAATCGGCTGGATGTCCATGAAGGCGACGACGGTGTCGTCCTGGTAGACCAAGCTCGCGGGAGCCGTGCCACGCACGATGTCGCAGAACACGCACTGGTCGCTCATGAAGCGAAGAGCTTAATGGCCAGGACCCGCGGACGGACCCCGTAGCGAGAGATTCGGCGATCCAGGTAGCCCAGATCCGGGCGAAGCGACGAGAAGCGGAGCGAGCGCATCTGCCCGAGCGTGAGCGAGCAGCGCGGGACCTACTGGGGCCCCCTCCGGGGGGAGTGGGCTGCATTGGGCGCCGAAGATCCGCTTCGGGCGTCCGGCCCGCGGGTCTAGGGACGGGCTATTCAGCCTCCGTAGGCGATTCGACCGGAGCCGGCTCGGGAGCGCCGTTTGCTGCGGCCTCGGTCGGAGTCGCCAGGGGCTCTGCGCCGTTGGGCGAGATCGCGGCCTCGCCGTTCGCGCCGGCCTCGACCGCCCCGCGCTGGCCGCGCCGGCGGCGGCGCATGCGGCGGTCGCCGCGATGCGGACGCGAGAGGCGCTGGACCTGCGAGCGGATTCCGACCCGCTGGCAAGCCGTGACGACCGCGCCGACGCCGACCACGAGGCCGTCTTCCTTGCAGTGCTCGAAGAGCGGCCCGAACAGCTCGGGCGCACCGCCGATGACCGTCTTCGAGTCGCCGACGATGACGAGCAGCTTCTTGGCGCGGGAGATCGCGACATTGACCCGGTTGGGGTCGTTCAGGAAGCCGATCGCGGCGCGGTCGTTGGAGCGCACGAGGGAAAGGATCACGCCGTCGGACTCCCGACCCTCGAATGCATCAACCGACTCGATATCGTCGGGCGGCACGATGCCCTTGAGCGCGCCCTGCAGCCGGTTGACCTGCGAGTTGTACATGGCGATGACCGCCAGCTTTGCTTTGCGCACGCGGCGCCGGATGATCGACGTGATGTCCTTGCACAGCGCGACCTCGAACTCGTTCGCGACCGAACGCTGCGCGTCGCGATACTCATCCTGCGCCCCCGTGTCAACCCACACCAGCTCGCGGTCGAAAGGCCACGGCAATGGCATCCGCGGATGGGGCGCTTCGTGGATCAGCTTGCCGTCGTAGAAGAGGTCTGACACCACGCGGCCGATCGGCTCGCGCATCCGGTACTGCCGCGGAAGCATGATCCGCGAGCCTGCCGGCACCTTGTCCCATATCCAGCCGTAGAAGCTGTCGTCGCGCACGAGCTCGTCGAGATGTGTCTGGACCTTGAACGTCGACGCGGCCTCTTCCATGACAGGTGGAAGCTGGTTCAGGTCGCCGATCATCACCCAGCGCTTGGCCAGCGGCATGACTGCGAGCGCCTCGTTTGCGCGCACCTTGTTGGCTTCGTCGAGGATCAGCCAGTCGAACACCTTGAAGCGGAGACGCGAGTCTATGGTCAGGCGATTGACGGTGCCGGCGACGAGATTGTAGCTCTCGAGGTCGTCCCCCTCGACCAGCGTCGGGCGGAGGCGGCGGGGGACCTTGCCCGGCTCGGCGATGCGCGCCTGACGCACATGCGAGAAGCCCAGCAGCCGCTCCTGGCCGGTGTCGACGGCGTCGTTGGAGTGCGAGGAGAGAAGGATGGAAGAGCTGGGGTTGCGGCCGAGGATGCGGCGGATCGACTCGACGATGGCCGTCGTCTTGCCGGTCCCGGGAGGGCCCTGGATCAGGTAGAGCTGTCCGGGCCGCATGCCCATCACCCGGGCGACTGCCTCGGCCTGCTCCTCGTTCGGATCGGGGAGGTGATGCGCGCGCTTGCCGTCGAGAGCGACTCGCGGAGGGGTGCCCAGCCAGCCCGTATCGACCAGCTCGGCGGCGAGCGACCCGGTGCGCGGGCTCCCGATCTGAAGCTGGCGGATGCAGGATCGCTGCGCCTCGAACATCTCCACGCTCGCGGTCGGCAGCACGATGCCTTCGTCGGGCAGCGGGTCGTAGCGCCTGAAGCTCACCCACAGGTTGGAACCCTGGATTCGGTCCAGCGCCATGCCGCGGTACTCGGGGAAGCCGGCCGACCGTACCGTCAGCGAATCGATGCCGCGGTAGATGCGGCCGTCGGCGTCGTCGACCAGGTGCAGGATTGCGCGCACGTACTCGCCTCCGCGCATGTCCTCGCCGCAGTTGGGGCAGTGGATGCCGTTGGAGGTCGGGACCTCGGTCTCGCACTTCGGGCACTCGATCCACTGCTCGGTCGCCTCGTAGCGCCTGACCGCGGCCTCGGCGAGCTTCTCCCGGTAGTCGCGCAGGTGCTCGATGAAGCGCATGGTCGAGTCGAGCAGCGGCTGGGCCTTCGCCTGCTCCCGCAGGACGATGGCGGTGAACCCCTCCAGGTCGCCGTCCCACTCCTTGACCACATGGAGCTCCTGGAAGCGGAGCCGGAGGCGGTTCTTCTCCATCTCGTAGGCGCCCTCGAGCTCCTGCCAGTCGGTGATCTCCAGGGCGAGGCCCATCGGGGTCCGGCCCAGCTTGCCGGTCAGCAGGGTGGTGCTGACTTGCCCGATGAACTCGAGGGGCTTCTCGGGCTTGACGACGTTGTAGGTGCCGTCGATCTGCTTCTGCTCTTCGAGGAGCTGGCGCAGCAGCTCGGCTCCGCCGTGGGCCTCCAGGGCGAGGACCTTGGCCGCCGCGGGCGTGCCGGGACGGACGCGGATGCCGAGGCGTCCGGTCTGGATCTCCTCGCCCGGGATGTCCGGGTTCCATAGCGGCAGAACGTCGCCTGGCAGGGTACCCGGCGAGATCACAGGCGAAGACTCGGATTTCGCCGGAATGCTGGGCGTGCTCATGCGAGGCGAGCCTTGAAGCTGGTACGAGCGGGACGTTTGATTGAGATCAAGTCAAGTTAAAAGAGGGGTCCCCGGGCGGGACCTAGCACCCCAATGGGCAGCGCCTACGTTACCACACCCCGGGCTGCATCAAGATTGAACATGAAGTGTGGAAAAACCGGCTCCAGCCTTACGACCTGCTTTCGGTCGAGGAGGTCAGCACCATCCACGAGCAGGCCATGACCATCCTCGAGGAGATCGGGATCGACTTCCTACACGAGCGGGCGCGCGACCTTTTCAAGCAGGCGGGGATGCGGGTCGAGGAAAGCCGCGTGCGTTTCGAGCGGGCTTTCGTTCTCGAGCAAGTGGCCAGGACACCGGCGACTTTCGAGCTCCAGGCGAGGAACCAGTCGCGGTCGGTGGTCCTCGGCGGCGACAACGTCGTCACCGCGCCGGTCTACGGGCCGCCCTTCGTCACCGACCTCGAGCGCGGGCGCCGTGGCGCCACCATCGAGGACTTCACCAACTTCGACAAGATGGCCCAGGCGATAGACCAGATCCACTGCGCGGGGGGCACGACGGTGGAGCCAGAGAACCTGCCGCTCGGGACGCGGCACCTCGACATGGTCTATTCCCACATCCGCTGGACCGACAAACCTTTCATGGGCAGCGTCATCTCGTCCGAGAACGCGCGAGACACAGTCGAGATGGCATCGATCGTCTTCGGCGGCCGTGAGCACATCGAGAAAACGCCCGCGGTGATCAGCCTCATCAACGTCAACAGCCCGCTGCGCTACGACGACCGCATGCTCGGAGCCCTGCTCGAATACTCGGAGGCCGGTCAGCCGGTCATCGTCACCCCGTTCCTGATGGCCGGGGCCATGTCGCCGATGGGCCTTGCTGGGACCGTCGCGCAGCAGACGGCAGAGGCCCTGGCGGGAATCGCGCTCGTGCAGCTGATCCGACCGGGAACGCCCAGCGTGTACGGCTCGTTCCTGACCAACACCGACATGCAGTCGGGCAGTCCCGCGTTCGGCACGCCCGAGTCGGCCATGGGAATCCTGGCCAGCGCCCAGATGGCGCGTCATTACAACCTGCCGTTCCGCGGTGGCGGCGCGCTGACGTCTTCCAAAGCGCCGGACGCCCAAGCCGCGTACGAATCGATGATGTGCATGTGGCCGACGATCCTCGGCCGGGTCAACTTCGTGCTGCATGCGGCGGGATGGCTCGAGAGCGCCCTGCTCGCCTCCTACGAGAAGTTCGTCATCGACGTCGAGCAGCTCCGCATGTTCGAGTGGATCCTGAGCCACGGCCTGCCGGTCGACGACGAGGGCCTGGCGATGGACGCCCTGCGCGAGGTCGGGCCGGGCGGCCACTTCCTGGGCGCCGAGCACACCATGCGTCACTACCGGACCGGCTTCTACCGGCCCTGGATCTCGTCGACGGAGAACTTCGACCGCTGGCAGCGCTTCGGCTCGCGCACCGCGGACGTCGTCGCCGCCGAGCGCTGGAAGCAGGTCCTGGCCGAATACCCGGATCCCGGCATCGATCCGGGCGTGGACGAGCATCTGCAGGAGTTCATCGCCAGACGCAAGAGTGAGATCGGCGACGACCCCTGAGTCCCGCGCCGGCGCGAGCCCCACAGATCCACAGGCGCGTGCGAGGGCGCGGCTCGGTTACCTCCTGAGCAAGATCGCCTCCGGGGAGCCGGCGCCGGCCAGCGGGTCGGCTGCCGCGGCGGTCGTGGCGACCTCCGCCGCATTGCTGCAGAAGGTCGCGCTGCGTTCGCAGGGTCGTTGGAGCGGCGCGGCAGTGGCCCATCACCGAGCCGAAGCGCTGCGCAAGCGCGCCGAGGAGCTCATCGAGCTTGACTCGCTCGCCTACCTGGCGTTCGTCGAAGCGATGCGTTCGGGTCAGGACCTCGAGGCGGCGCGCAGGAAGACGATCGAAGTGCCACTCGAGATCGCCGCCCACGCGGACGAGGTGGTATCGCTAGCTCGCGAGCTGGAGAGCAAAGGCAACCCGAACTTGCGGGCAGATGCGGTTGCCGCAGCGACGCTGGCGCAAGCGGCCGCCAAGACGGCCAGGATGCTGGTCGAGGTGAACGCGGCTAGCGCGTCAGCTCGCCGGCGAGGCGCTCGAGGCTCAGCAGGTGCGAGCGGTCGTGCTCCAGCGCGATCTCGAGGTAGCGGTCCACCGACACGTCGCCGTACTTCTCGTGGTGACCGCTGAGCCCGGTCCGCTGGTTCTCGTCGAGCGTCTTCACGTAACCGAGGAGCATCGTCCGAGTCGCAATCCACTCGTCCAGCGCGTCCTCGAGATGGATCCCGCCGAAGTCGGTGTCGTCGTTGGTGAAAACGTCGAACTTCGGATTCTCACCCGCAGCGATGGAGCGGATCCTCGGCACGTAGCAGTCACGCTCTGACGCGGCAAGGTGCGCCGCAATATCGCGCAAATCCCACGCGCCGACGCGGGCGGAGGGATCCTCGGCCGAGATGCGCAGCATCGCGATCACGAGCTGCTGGCTGTTCACGAGCTGGTCGAAGATCTCGTCGTTCATTCGGGGCTCATCAGACGTGAACGTGGGTTGGCCAAGGTCAATTCCTCGATCACGCCCGCGACGATGTCCTCGGGCGCGCCGTCACGTTGCTCCACCGGCCCCCAGCGCCACCCATCGAGGTAAGCATCCATCTCCGTCGAACCATCTTTCATGGCGTAGGCGTCAATCGCGGCCTGAAAGTAGTCCGGCAGCATTCGCTTCGCCTCGACCCCACCATCCCAGGCCTTGACCTGGGAGGGGATGTGCTTCCAATACATCACCTGGTATTGCGCCAAAGTCAGGCTTCCACCAGCGCGGCGAGCCGGTCCTCGAGCTCCCCCAGGCCAACATCTTCGATCTCGAGGGGAAGCTCCAGGTACGCTGCGATCTCGCGTGCCTTCTGAGCCAGGCGCGGGTCAGGCACCTGCCTGAGGAAAAGCACGGCCTCGTAGTTTCCGAAGTACATCTCCTTCAACTCGGGGTGCCGGTCCAGGCCCAGGCCCCTGACCACCGCGCGGTCGAAGCTGCGCACAAGCCAGTCGGTCAGGTAGAAAGTGCCCGGCCTTTTCTGAGCGATGTCTCCGAAGTGAGCTGCGCCGGCGTACATCTCGTAGCAGTGTGGTCCGCGCAGCCGCACCGCTCCTACCTCTTCGAGCAGGGGCTCGAGCTTTCCGGTCGTGCCGCAATCGCCGTACACGACGACAAGCTTTTCGTATCGCGGCCGGAGCGCGTGCAGCTTCTCGCGCAGCTCTTCGACGATCCGCGACGGGTAGAGGTGCAGCAGCGCAGACACCCCGTAGATGTCGACGTCCCAGCCTCGGCGGTCGGCGATCTGCTTCACGTCGCGTCCCAGCGCTCCGCAGGTCACGAGGGCGGTGGCGCTCACCGCACGCGCTCTAGCTCAGGGAAGCCGAGGACAGAGATGAACGCGTCGTTGAAGTCCGAGCGCCCCGAGAGCTCGACGTACTCGATGCGCGTGGGCAGCTCAAAGGCAACCTGGCGTTCGCGGTAGGAGAGCAGCGCGATCTTGGCCCCTTCGCCGGCCGAGTTGCCGACGGCGATGATCCGGTCGGCGTCAACCGGCGGGACCAGGCCGATGATCTTCGCGCTCCCGGGGTTCAGGTATGAACCGAACGATCCCCCAAGCAGGACTTCATCAAGGTCAGTCGCGTTCACGCCGAGGATGTCCATGAGCACCTTGATCCCGGTGGCGATCGATCCTTTTGCGAACTGCAGCTCCCGGATGTCGCGCTGGGTGAGGTAGACGCCGTCGGCGAGCAAGAACGCGCGCATCCCGTCGACGTCGATCAGCCGATCGCGCAATGGGTGATCGGGCACGTCAGCGGCCGACTTGAAGCGGCCCGAGTGGTCGAGCAGCCCCGCCAGCAGCAGCTGGGCGGCCGCATCGACCAGGCCAGAGCCGCAGATCCCCTCGGCCGGCACGTCTCCGCCGATGACCTGGAGCTCGACTCGCTCGCTCAGGGTCACGCCCTCGATCGCACCGACAGTGGCCCGCATGCCGCACCGGATCTGGCTGCCCTCGAACGCCGGCCCCGCCGGCGCCGCCGTCGCGAGAGCTCGCTGCGCGCTGCCCAGCACGATCTCGCCGTTCGTGCCGACGTCGACGAACACGCGCACGCGGTCCTCGCGCACCACGCCGGTGGCAAGCACGCCGGCGACGATGTCCGCCCCCACATACGCGCCGAGCGCGGGCAGGGTCTGGATGTAGCCGTGCGGATGGATCTGCAGCCCAACCTCACGCGCCTCCACGCTCAGCTCGTCCATGAAGGCCGGCGTGAATGGAGACATCGAGAGGTGGCTTGGATCCACGCCGAGCAGCAGGTGCAGCATCGTCACGTTGCCGACGACCACCGCCTCGTAGGTCTGCTCAGGTGAGACGCCGGTCTCACGGTAGAGCTCCAAGAGGATCGCGTTCATAGTCGCGACGACCGCTTCCTGCAGCTCCTTGATCGCCTCCGGGCCGTTCATCCCGTGGCTGATCCGCGAGATCACGTCAGCTCCGAACGGCGCCTGGCCGTTGAGGGTCGAGAGGACCGACGCGGCCATGCCCGTCCGAAGGTTCATGAGCGTGCCGACCAGGGTCGTGGTGCCGACATCGAACGCGACGCCGTAGCAATCGCCGGTCGTGTCGCCTGGCTCGACCGCGACCAGGTGCTCGCCGGCCAGCACGGCCGTGACCCGAAATCCCGCCTCGCGAAACACGTGTGGCAGCGTGCGCAGGACCGCCACGCCGGCCTGCATGCCGTGCCCTTCGTCGGTCAGCGCGTCCTTGAGCCGCGCGACGTCGCTGCGCTGGTCTTCTAGCGACGGCTCCTTCAGCTCCAGGTAGACCTTGCGCACGTTCGGGTCGAGGATGACGAGGCGGCCGAGACCCATCGTGGCAGCCTTCGGCACGCGCAGCAGCTGCGGGACCTCGCACACCATGTCCTCGTAGATCCGCGCCTGGCAGGAAAGTCGCCACCCGTCCCCGATCTCCTGCGGCCGGAGCTGTCGGTGGTCCGCGGTTTCGGCATCGGCCAGGCCTTTGATCACGCGGACCTTGCACTTGCCGCACGTGCCCCGCCCGCCACACGTCGAATCGATGGGTAAGCCGATCCAGTGCGCGGCGCTGAACACGGTCGTGCCGGGCGGCACGCGGGTGGTGCGGTCGAAAGGCAGGTAGGTGACCTCGAGCTTGCGCGCGATCATGACGAGACTTTCTGCTGCTCGGCCCGAAAACTCGCGATCCAGCGCATCGCGTACTCGTCGTGGCCGAGGAGGAGGTCCCCGGCCAGGACCGCACGCCGCACCTGCGGCTCGAGCGGGTTGGTGATCGCGCAGGTCAGGCCGGCGTGCATGGCGAGCGGGAGGAACGCAGCGTTGACCGTGGCGCGGTCGGGCAACCCGAACGAGACATTGGACGCGCCGCACGTCATGTTGTTGCCCAACTCGTCGCGAATGAGCCGCATCGTCTCCAGGGTGATCAGGCCGCACGTCGGGTCGGCGGCGACGGTCATCGCGATGGGGTCGATGATCACGTCCTCCCGCGGGATGCCGTGGTCGACGGCGCGCTGGATGATCCGGCGCGCGAGCTCGAGCCTCTCCGCCGGGACCATCGAGATCCCGGTCTCGTCGTTGGCCATTCCGATCACAGCCGCACTGTGCTTCTTGACCAGCGGAAGAATCCGTTCCAGGCGCTCGTCCTCGGCCGTCACCGAGTTGACGAGAGCTTTGCCCTCGTACGCGTTGAGACCCGCTTCCAGCGCCTCGATGATCGAGGAGTCGATGCAGATCGGCGCGTCGGTCACTTGCATCACCGCTTTGATGGCGGCGACCAGCAGGGCCGGCTCATCGACGGCGGGTATGCCGGCGTTGACGTCGAGCATGTGCGCACCCGCCGCGACCTGGGCTTCGGCATCGGACCGCACGCGCTCCATCACGCCTTCCTTCATCTCCGCGGCGAGCACTTTGCGCCCGGTCGGATTGATCCGCTCGCCGATGATCACGAAGGGACGGTCACCTGCGATCACGACCTCGCGACTGCGCGAGGAGAGACGAGTCTCCAAGAGAACTAACCTTTTCTCAGCGTCTCGTCGATCTTCATGACGGCCTGCTCGAGCGCGGCCGACCCGGCGCCCTGGGCACCCACCAGCTGCTTGGCCATCCGGGTCGCCAGCGATGCATCAGGCGCGTAGCTGTCCGCCCCGACGTGCTTCGCGTACTCGAGGGTCACAGGCGCACCGCCCACCGCGACGTGGACCTTGTCCCGCAGGCCGGCCTTGGTGAGGGCGTCGATGTTGGCCTTGAACATGGGCATCGTGGTCGTGAGAAACGCCGAGAAGCCGACGACGTCCGGCTGATGCAGCTGCACCGCTTCGACGAATTTCTCGGGAGGGGTGTTCACGCCGAGGTCGAACACCTCGAAACCTGCGCCCTCGAGCATGATCACGACGAGGTTCTTGCCGATGTCGTGAATGTCCCCCTTCACGGTCCCGATCACGTAGCGGCCGACCGGTTTGGCGCCGGTCTCGGCGATGAGCGGCCGCAGGATGACGAGGGCGCCCTGCATCGCGCGCGCCGCGATCAGCATCTCGGGGACGAAGAAGTCGCCCTTCTCGAAACGCCGGCCCACTTCCTCCAGGGAGGGGATGAGGGCCTTGAAGAGGATGTCCATCGGGTCCATCCCGAGGCTGAGCCCCTCTTCGGTGAGCGCCTTGACCTCCGGCGCGTGGCCGTAGAGCGTGTGCTCGAAAAGGCCGGCGCGGATCTCTTCTTCTCGGCTCACAACTGCCGTCTGCCCACCTGCTGCGCATCCTACGTCCCCGCGTCGTTGCGCGCAACGATAATGGTTGCGCAATGAGCAACGAGGAAGCGAGGGAGGGAGGCGTCCGCTCGGTCGAGCGGGCCATCGCGATCCTCGACCTGCTCGCCCAGGGCGGCTGGCGGACGGGCGCCGAGGTCGCCCGCGCCCTGCAGGTCCACCGGTCGACGGCCCTGCGCCTGCTCGGCACCCTCGAGCGGCACGCGATTGTCGAACGCGACCAGCGGACGGCCCGATACCGCCTCGGCCGGCGGCTGCCTCAGCTCGCCAGCGTCGTCACCGGTGAGTTCGACCTTCGCTACGTCGCGCGCCCCGTCTGCGAGCAGCTCGCGGCGGCGGCGGGCGAGACTGCGACGCTCGACGTCCTCGTCGGTGACGTGATCGTGCCCATCGAGCAGGCCACCGCCTCAACCTCCGTCGTGGGCGTCAACTGGCTCGGGCGCCGAACGCCGGTCCACTGCACCGCCAGCGGCAAGGCCATCCTCGCCTTCGGCCCCGAAGCCGTCCGCGAGCGACTGCTGAGCGGGCCGCTCGACGCCGTGACGCCAAACACGATCACTGACCGCGCCGAGCTCGAGTCGCAGCTGGAAGCCGCCCGGAGGTCCGGCGTCGCCCATACGTACGAAGAGCTCGAAGTCGGACTGGACGCCATCGCCGCTCCTGTATTCGGCGCTGATGGCGAGGTGGTGGCGGCGCTGGACGTGTCGGGCCCGACCCACCGGCTCCGGGTCGACAGCCGGCCGGAGCTCGACCGGCTGACGAAAGATGGTGCGGCCGACCTCTCCCGCCGGCTCGGCTACCGGGGAAGGCGCGCTGAAATCTGAGCGTCAGGTCGAATTAACCGGCGCCTAACTGAAATGAACTCCACGTTTCAACCGTGTCCTTGCAACATGGTTGGCCTAGGGCCATCATTGGCCGTGCCTATCTGGTTGGGGAGCAACCTGGCTCGGATTCTGAGAGGGGAACGAAGAATGAGACTCAGGAGTCTTACGCGCCACCTCGGCGTCGCCCTGGTCGCCTTCGTCGTGGCGACGGCATGTGGCGCCAGCTCTGGCGGAGGAACGGCCAATTGCGACGCGAAGTCGGCGAAATCGGCGGCCGACTGCGGCGGCATGGACGCCCTCGTCGCGGCGGCCAAGAAGGAAGGCACTTTGAACGTCATCGCGCTGCCGCCCGACTGGGCCAACTACGGCGCGATCATCGACGGCTTCAAGGCGAAGTACGGGCTCAAGGTGAACTCAGCCAACCCGAACGGCAGCAGCCAGGAAGAGGTCGACGCGATCAAGCAGCTCTCCGGCACGGACCGGGCTCCGGACGTGGTCGACGTGGGTATGAAGGTGGCGCTGGCCAACACCAGCCTGTTCGCGCCGTACAAGGTCGCAGGGTGGTCCGACATCCTCGACGGCCAGAAGGAAGCCACCGGCATTTGGGTGCAGGACTATGGCGGCTTCATGGGCATCGGTTACGACTCGAGCAAGGTGCCCGAAATCAAGTCGGTGCAGGACCTTCTCGGATCTCAGTACAAGAGCAAGGTCGCCCTGGCAGGAGACCCGACCAAGTCAAACCAGGCGCTGAACGGCGTGATCCTCGCCTCGGTTGCAAATGGCGGCTCGCTCGACGATGTGAGCAAGGGCGTGGACTTCTTCCACCAGCTCAAGCTGAAGGGCAACTACGTGCCGATCATCGGCACCGCGGCCACCGTCAAGGCAGGCACCACTCCGGTCCTCTTTGAGTGGGACTACCTGTCCACCTCGCATGGCAAGGACGTGGCGGCGTGGAAGATCTTCGTGCCCGATAACGCAACCATCGGGGGCTACTACGCCCAGGCCATCAACAAGGACGCTCCGCACCCAGCCGCCGCTCGACTCTGGGAGGAGTACCTGTACTCCAACGAAGGCCAGAACCTCTGGTTGAAGGGCGGCGCGCGCCCGGTGCGCCAGGCCGCGATGGAGAAGTCGGGCAAGGTTGACGCAACCGCCGCTGCGGCGCTGCCGAAGATCACGGGCACACCGCAGTTTCCGACCCAGGATCAGCAAACCAAAGCCGGCGACTACGTCGGCACTCACTGGTCCCAGGCCACGTCTTGACGGCCGCCGGCGCTGCGGCTGTAACGGCCGCCGGTCGCCCGATCGCGGGCAACCGGCGGCTGTCCTTTTCGTGGGTCGGCCTGGTGCCGTTCTTCATCTACGTAGCTGTTTTTCTCTTCCTGCCGACGCTCATCCTCCTGGCCGGCTCGCTGGCTGACAAGAACGGAACCTTCACCCTGTCGAACCTCACCACCATCGCCGACCCGTACCTCGTCAAATCGTTCGTCGCGAGCATCGAGCTCTCCGCCGTCAGCGGCCTGGTGGGTGCTGTCGCCGGGGCCCTGCTCGCCTACGCGGTGGCGTCCGGCAACCCGCGCGGATTTCTCCGTCGGGCCGTGACGTCAGCCGCGGGTGTGCTTGCGCAGTTCGGTGGCGTCACCCTGGCCTTTGCGTTCATCGCCACCGTCGGTGTGACAGGCTTTGTCTACGAGTTCGTGAGGGACCGCGGCGTCGACATCTACGCCAACGGCGTCTGGCTCTACGAGCTGCCCGGTCTCACCCTCATCTACACGTACTTCCAGATCCCGTTGATGGTGATCGTCTTCCTGCCGGCGGTGGATGGCATCCGGCCCCAGTGGAGGGAGGCGACCGAGAGCCTCGGCGGCGGCACGTGGCACTACTGGCGCTACGTAGCTGGGCCGCTGCTCGCTCCCTCGTTCCTTGGCTGCGCGCTGCTGCTGTTCGCGAACGCTTTCTCCGCCTACGCGACCGCTGCCGCGCTGATCACGCAGGGCGGCGTGATCGTCCCGCTGCAGATCGCAAACCTGCTCACCAGCGAGACCGGCCGCGCCCAACCCGGCCTGGCCAAAGCGCTCGCGCTGGCGATGATCGTGGTCGTGCTCCTCGTGATGGCGCTCTACACGGTCCTGCAGCGTAGGACCTCGAACTGGTTGCGGTGACGAGATGAGCCGCGCCCGCAGGCTGAGGCTGCAACTGTTCCGTGTCGTGGTGCTCGTGGTCATGGGCGCGTTCTTCCTGGTCCCGATCGGAGCAATGTTCGAGTTCTCGACCCGCGGCAACTCGGTGACCGCGCCGCGAAACCTCGACGCGTGGCAGAACATCGTCAAGACGCCCGACCTCACCGATGCCATAACGGCATCGCTCGAGCTGGCGGCGATCACGACCGTGGCGATGCTCGTCTTACTGCTGCCGACGATGGTGTGGGTGCGGCTGCGATTCGCGGCCCTGAGCCGCGTCGTCGAGTTCGTGTGCCTGATCCCGCTCACGGTGCCGGCGATCGCCCTCGTGGTGGGAATGGTGCCGATCTATCGCTGGCTCAACATCAACCTGAGCTCGTCGATCCTCACGCTCTCCTTTGCCTACCTGATCCTGGTCCTGCCCTACTCCTACCGCGCGCTGGACGCGGGCCTCTCGGCGATCGACCTGAAGACCCTGTCCGAGGCTGCGCGCAGCCTCGGCGCCGGATGGAAAACAGTGATGCTTCGGATCGTGGTGCCGAACATGTCGACGGCGATTCTCAACGCGAGCCTGCTCTCGGTGGCCCTGGTCCTCGGCGAGTTCACGTTTGCGAATCTCCTGGCATACGAGAACCTGCAGGTGGCCATCGCCTACGTCGGACTCGTCGACGCGGGGACGTCGATCGCCGTCGCGGTCGCCTCACTCCTGTTTGCGTTCATCCTGCTGATGATCCTGTCGTACTTCGGCCGCCGGCAGGCCCCGCTCGCAAAGGCGGAGGAAGCGGACTTCCAGCTCGGCCAGACTATTGGGCTGAGCGGCGGACTTATCGGGAGGGGGCGATGAGCACAGGTGCAAGCGAGACCACCCACGCGGTCGAGGTCCGCCTGGAGGACCTCAGGCGCACCTACGGGACCACGGTTGCCCTCGACGGCCTGACCCTGACCCTCGCGCCCGGAGAGCTGGTGGCGCTGCTCGGTCCATCCGGTTGCGGCAAGACCACCGCGCTGCGGCTGCTGGCCGGCCTCGAGGAGGCGAACAGCGGTCGCGTCATCATCGGCGGTAAGGACGTCACCGACGTCCCCGCGAACCGGCGCGACATCGGCATGGTGTTCCAGGCGTACTCGCTGTTCCCCCACATGACCGCGCGGCAGAACGTCGAGTTCGGTCTGCAGCTGCACAAGGTCGATGAGGACGAGCGCAAAGAGAGGGCGCGCGAGGTGCTCGACCTGGTCGGGCTTGCCGCCCACGCAAACAAGTACGCGCACCAGATGTCGGGTGGGCAGCAGCAGCGCGTCGCGCTGGCCAGAGCGCTGGCCATCCGGCCCCAGGTGCTGCTGCTCGACGAGCCCCTCTCGGCCCTCGACGCCAAGGTACGGTCGCGCTTGCGCGATGAGATTCGCCGCGTCCAGCTCGAGGTCGGCATCACCACGCTCTTCGTGACGCACGATCAGGAAGAAGCCCTCGCCATCGCCGATCGCGTCGGCGTGATGCAGGCGGGCAAGCTCGAGCAGCTCGGACCACCAATGGAGATCTACTCGCGGCCCGCGACACCGTTCGTGGCCGAGTTCGTCGGTCTGACGAATCGCATCCCCGGCGAGGTGAAGTTCGGCAGCGTCGAGGTCAGGGGCACTCAGCTTCCGATGGTGCAGAAGGACGTGCCGACGGGACCGGCCGTCGCCCTGGTCCGACCTGAAGCCGTCACCATCACGGGCGACGGTGGAATGTCGGACGGGCCGCTGGTCGGCACGGTGATCGCCGTCGCATTCCTTGGCGCCACCAGCCGGGTGACGGTGGACCTGGGCGACATCACAGTGCTCGCTCAGCTGCCGACGTCGGCCGCAGCGGAGCACCCGGCGGGGACGAAGGTCAGGCTGGCGCTGCGCCCAGATCCGGTGCTCGTAGATATTCACAACTGAGCGGCGGCTAGGCGCCGGCGACGTTCTGCGGCGAGGGTCGACGGCCGCCTATCGCGCCGTAGCGGATCTGCCGGGCGAGCCTCACCGCGAAGTCCCGCGCCCGGCGGAGGTCATCGCCTGCCTCGTCCACATCACCGACCTGCACGTGACGGACGCGCAGTCACCGGCGCGTTTCGAGTTCCTCAACCGCAAGTGGGACGACCCGCGCTATCGCGAGCTCCTCACCATGCAGCGCCCGCAGGAGATGCTGAACACGCATGCGATCGCGGCGATGGTGGGCGCCATCAACCGAGTCGACGGTGGACCGGTGACGCGAGCGCCGCTGCAACTCGTTGCGGTGACAGGCGATGCCGTCGACAACGCGCAGCACAACGAGCTGGCGAACGCGCTCGCGCTGCTCAACAGCGGAGTGGTGCGTCCGGACTCGGGAGAGCCCGGATATGACGGCGTGCAGGATATCGACTGGCACGACGAGATCTTCTGGAAGCCCGACGGGCCACCTGATGGCGACCTGTTTCAGTCCGCCTTCGGATTTCCGAGACATCCCGGATTGCTCGAGCAGGCGGTGCAGCCTTTTCGCTCGGAGGGCGTTCGTATGCCGTGGCTGGCGTCTCACGGCAACCACGAATACGTGTGCCAGGGGGTCGGCCTGGTCAATCCGGTGCTCGCGAAGGTGATGACCGGTTCACGCAAGTCAGTCGAGCCGCCGGTCGGGATCGATGCTGACAACGCTGTCGAGACCTTCGTTCAGCACCCCGAGCTCTTTGCCCTCGGTGCGTATGTCGAGGTGGCGGCCGACGCGGATCGCCGGCCCATGGTGCGCGACGAGCTGTTGCCCAAGCCCTACTCCGTGCACGATGCGGACCGGGTGCGGTTCGTCACGCTGGACACCGTCTGCTACCGAGGCGGCGCGGAAGGCACCATCGATCAAACCCAGCTGCAGTGGTTGGAGCGTCAGTTGGCCGAAGCTGGCGACCGCTACGTGGTCGTGCTGTCGCACCACGGTTCGGACCGGCTTGCCAACCCG
>JBKPCF010000111.1:0-13580 GCA_046727235.1 Candidatus Dormiibacterota bacterium | reverse complement strand
CGTGGCGAGTCCCCATCTGGACGGTCTCTGCACCGTCGAGCTGCACCGACGGCTCTGCGGTTTTCACGACCTGGCTTAGCGCGCGCTGCGAGTTGCTGAGCACCTCCGCCTCGTCGAGCGGCACGCCGTTGACGAGCAGGTCGTGCCTCACCTCCTCGACCAGGTGCTCGAGCTCGACGTACCGCGGGTGGACGAGCGGGACTTCCAGTCGGTGGATGTACAGGTCGGCAAGGCCGTCACCGCCGGCGAGGGTTCCCGCCGCGCCGTAGTGGTCGGGATGGATGTGCGTCACCATCAGGCGTCGGAGGCGCTTCGCACCGAGATGGTCGAGGGCGCGGCGGATCGCATCGAGCGATTCGTCGGAGTTCATGCCGCAGTCGAGCAGGTCTGCCGCTTTGCCGTCGGTGAACAGGAACACGTTGACCAGGCCGTCTTCGAACGGGATGGGCAGGCGCAGCTCGAAAACGCCCGCCGCGACCTCGGTGAGGGCTACATCAAGCGCCACTCCGGCATTGTCGTTGAGCGGGCTAAGATGGGTTTCAGATCGAGATTGCGATTGCGAGGGAGGAGCCGATGTCCGACGTCCAGATGACCCCCGACCAGATTGTCGAGGCGATGCCCGACTACCTGATTCCAGAGAAAGCGGCCGCCACGAAAGCCACGATCGCGTTCGATCTCAGCGGCGATGCCGGCGGCAAGTGGTGGGTGAAGATCCACGAAGGTAAGGCCGAGTCTGGCAAGGGCGATCCTGCCGAGCCCGCCAACCTGACGCTGCTGGCGGACGCGCACGACTGGGTGAAGATCATGTCCGGTCAGATGGACGCGACAGCTGCGTTCATGCAGGGCAAGCTGAAGATCAAGGGCGACATGGGCCTCGCGATCAAGATGCAGTCGCTGTTCCGGAGACCGAGCTAGGTCAGAACGTAAATTTCCAGGTGTTGAGCCTGGAGCCCATCTCCTTCTCCAGGTCGAGAAGGCCGGCGTGCAGGTCCAGGATCACGACGTGGTGGGGCGTCAGGGCGATCCGCCGTCCGTCCGGCATGCGGCCGGCTTCCTGCGCGTTACCCCAGGAGATCGACGTCAGCTCGGTACGGCGCGGGTCGGACGTTCCAGACGAGGGCGTCAGGTTCGTCGCGATCCAGCCTGTCAGGTCCCGAGCTGAACCTCGCTCATAGGTCGAGATGATCATGAAGGCGAAATCACCTTCGCCCGGCGTGCATCCGGTCTTTCCACAGGGGTCGTTGACGATGTCCAGCGCGAGATCGAAACCGGGCGGATTCTGGCTCGCCTGGGCGCGCTGGATGTACTTCCATCCCGCCGGGTAGCAGAAGCTCCAGCCGGCCTGCAAATCCTCGTAGCCGTGCTCGCCCTGGGCGCACTTGAGGTTGCCGCCGATCTGAGGTACGCTCGGCACCGGATGCGGGGTGCTCGGCTGGCAGCCGGCCATCGCAACCACCACGGCGAACGTGGCGAGCGTTCTTTTTGCGGGGATTGGCAGCGGGGACGGCATTCGGCGCCTAATTGTGCGGGAGCGGGTACGCATACCGATGCAGGCGTTCTGCTCTCGGAATCCAAACGACGCCGGAGCCTGTAAAGAGATTGGAGGCGGGTTTTTCGAATGGCAGCAGAGAAAAGGAATGGAAGCGCTCCCCAGGAACGGCTGGAGGCAGACAGAAGGCGCCTTGAGCTGCTGGCCGCCCAGTGCGGCGAGGAGGCGGGCCTGCACCGGCCGCTCAACGACGTCACCGGTGGGGTGATCACGGGGATTCCGGAGGACACCGACCTGGCCCAGGCGCTGTCGGACCGGGAGACCACCGACCTGCTCGTCCACCTTCTCGACCAGAACCGCGAGCAGGTGGAGCGCGCGCTGGAGCGCCTGCGCGAAGGCGCCTACGGGATCTGCGAAGGCTGCGGCCGCCGCATCCCGGAAGCCCGGCTGAAGTACCAGCCGGCGGCGACGCGATGTGTCGACTGCCAGGCCCACTGGGACAGACTCAACGGACGGACCGCCTGACTTCTTGTTCTCGGGGCGCCTCCGGTGTCGGAGAAGGCGAGCGGAGCGAGCCGGGTCGAGGTGTAGGTAGCCCGTAACCTGTCGTCGTGCGCCACCCCGTTCCGTGGAAATGGGTGGGGCTGTTCGCGGTGCTCAAGCTTGCCCTCACGATGGCTTTCGCCAACCGCTACGGCTGGCACGGCGATGAGCTCTACTTCCTGGCCGCTTCCCGCCACCTCGACTTCGGCTACGTCGACTTCCCGCCGCTCGTCCCCCTGATCGCGGGCGCGGACCAGGCGCTTGCGCCGGGCTCGCTGGCCGCGCTGCGCCTCGTCGCAGCTCTTGGCGGTGTCGCGGTCCTGGTCCTCACCGCCCTGATCGCGCGCGAGCTCGGCGGAGGCACGCGGGCTCAAGCGTGGTCGGCTCTGGCGCTGCTGCTCTCCCCCGTCTTCCTCGGTGCCAACGGCTTGTTCCACACGGCCACCTTCGACCAGCTCGTTTGGGCCGCCGCACTCCTTGCCTTCGTAAGCCTGCTGCGGACCGGTGAGCTGCGTCTGTGGTTGGTGCTCGGACTCATGGTCGGGGTCGGCTTTGAAACCAAGCTCACGGTCGCCGCCTTGCCGGTGGCGATCTTCTTCGGCGTCCTGGTCTCGAATCGCAGGTCGATGCTGCTGTCGCCCTGGCCGTGGATCGGCGCCCTGATCGCATTGCTTCTGTTCGTGCCCAACCTGGCCTGGCAGACGATGCACGACGGGATCAGCTTCCAGTACGTCCTCTCCCACCGCGGTCACACCGACGGCCCATTTGCGTACTGGTGGCAGCAGCTCCTGGTCTTCTTCAACCCGCTGTTCGTCATCCCCGCCATCGCGGGACTGATCGCGCTGCGCCGAGATCAACGGTTGAGCCCGCTCGTTTACGTCGTCATCGCGGTCGAGCTTGTCTTCTTCGTCGCCGGAGGCAAGTCCTACTACGCCGCGCCGATCTACCCGCTCGCCTACGCGGCGGGAGCGATCTGGCTCGATTCGAAGCTGCGGTCGCGGGTGTGGACCGGGGTGTTCGGGACCGCCTCGCTGCTGGTGGTCCTGCTGTTCGTACCCTCACTGCTTCCCGTCGCGCCCACGCCGAGCGGGGTGTTCGAAGACGAGATCGGCTGGCCAGAGCTGGCGCAGCAGACGGCGCATGCGTATGAAGCCGTGCCTGCGGACCAGCGTCCGACCACGATGATCGTCGCGCATTACTACCAGGAGGCGGCGGCGATCGACTTCTACGGACCCGCCTTGGGATTGCCGCAAACGATCAGCCCCCACCTCAGCTACTGGTACTGGGCGCCACCGCGCATGAATCCGACAACGGCCGTGATGATCAATTTCACGCTGGACGAAGGCAACGAGCTGTTCAGTGACTGCCGGCAGGTCGGAACGGTGACCAACTCGGCCGGCATCCACAACAACGACTACGGCGCGCCGATCCTGGTCTGCACGAACCCGCGCCAGCCGCTATGGACGAAGTGGCGGTCGCTTCAGACCCTCGACTGACCGCGCCGGCTTCTCAGCCAGGCGCCTCCCCCGAGGACAGAACCGGCAAGAATCATCGCGAGGCCGATCCAGAACCACTTCATGTCGCCGGTCATGAAGCTTCCCTTGATGTAACCGAGGCCCTGGCCGACCCAGACGATTCCTACCAGCGCGATGAGCACGCCCACGATTCCGACGCCCGACCTCACGGCAACTGACTACCGGCCGCGGTTACCTCAAATTCCGCCGTAGACGACCGACTTCTCCTCGGTGTACTGCAGGAACGCCTCCACGCCGTGCTCCTTGCCGAAGCCGGATTGCTTGGTGCCGCCAAAGGGCAGCTCATCGTGCGCGATCTGCAGCGCGTTCACCCACGTGTAGCCCGCCTCGATCTCCTGGACCGCGCGGTTCGCGGCCGCCATGTTCGTGGTCCAGATCGACGACCCGAGGCCGAACTGAGAGTCGTTCGCGAGCCCGAGGCCCTCATCGAGATCCTTGATTCGGCGCACGGGCAAGGCGGGGCCGAACACCTCCTCCGTCCACATGCGAGCTCCGTCTGGGACGTCCTCGAGAATCGTCGGCTCGATGAACCACCCCTTCTCGTAGTCCCCGCCCTGGGGACGGCCGCCGCCGTAGGCGACCTTCCCGCCCCGGTCGACCGCATCCCTGACCTGCGCCTCGACCTCGGCGCGCTGTGTCTCTGTGTGCATCGGACCCATGCGGCTGTCCTTGTCCATGCCGTTGCCCGGCTTCAGCTTCGTAGCCCGAGCTACGAGCTTCTCGAGCAGCGCGTCGTAAACCCCTTCCTGGACGTACAGGCGCTTGACCGCGAGGCATGCCTGCCCGCAGTTGAAGAATCGCCCGACCGAGATGGCACGCGCCGCGCCCTCGAGGTCGGCGTCGTCGAGCACGATGCAGGGGTCGCTTCCGCCCAGCTCGAGCGTGACCTTCTTCAAGCCCTCCGCCGCGCGGGCCATCACCTTCCTGCCGGTCGGCGTGGAACCGGTCAGCGCGATCTTGCGGATGAGCGGGTGCGAAACGATCGCCTCCCCGGTCGCCTGGCCGAGCACGACGTTGACGACGCCTTCCGGCAGGCCCCCCTCGATCAACGCCTCGATGCACGCGAGCGTCGCCAGCGGAGTCGTGCTCGCCGGCTTCAACACCACGGTATTTCCCGCCGCGATGGCCGGAGCAACCTTGTTGGCGGCCAGCGTGAGCGGAAAGTTCCAGGGCACGATCGCGCCGCAGACCCCGACCGGCCTGCGGACGACCAGTCCGTAGGTCGTGAGGTCCGGCAGCCGGACGTGCTCGCCGTGGATCTTGTCGGCGAGGTCGGCGAACCACGCGATGTTCTCGCCGAAGCGCTGTGCCTCGATACGCGATTCGAGCAGCGTCTTGCCCTGCTCCCTGGTCAGGATCGGAGCGATCTGCTCGACCTTCTGGAGCATGTGCTGCGAAGCCTTATGCAGGACTTCGGCGCGCTTGTTGGCGGGAAGCCTGGACCACGTAGTGAACGCTTTGGCTGCGGCCTGCGCGGCCTTGTCAACGTCGGCCGGCCCGCCGGCCGGGACCTCGTCGACGACATCGCCGGTCGCCGGGTTGCGGACCTCGTACGTCTTGCCCGACGCGGCCTTGGTCCGGTCTCCCTCGATGATCATCGTCGCCATTCGCGGCACCCCCGTTCGGTTCGTTGCTACTACTTCGATAAGGTTATCGGGTTCGTTCGCAGCGGCTTTGGGAGGGGCGCGAGATGCCGGTCAGGTTGGAGAAGGAAGGCGGCGTCGGGGTGCTCGTCCTGGACCGGCCTCCGGTCAACAGCTACGACTACGCGTTTCTCCGCTCATTTGCCGGCGCTGTTGACGACGCGCGCAACGACCCGGAGATTCGCGCGTGCGTGGTCACGAGCGCATCGGAAAAGTTCTTCTCCGCGGGCGCGGACGTGAGCGCTTTCGCAGCGGGAACGCATCGATCGAGGCTGATGACCGCGATCATGGCCCACGAGGCGTTCCGAAAGATGGAGAACACGCCCCTCGTCTTCGTCGCGGCGATCACGGGTCACTGCCTTGGTGGCGGTTTCGAGCTCGCGCTCGCGTGCGACCTGCGCTTTGCGTCCGAGGGCTCGTATCAGATCGGCCTGCCGGAGCTCAACCTCGGGCTGTTCCCAGGAAGCGGTGGCACGCAGCGACTGCCGCGCCTGGTCGGCCTGTCGAAGGGCCTGGACATGATCGTGAGCGCGACCACGATGGGCCCCTCTCCGGCGAAAGAGGCCGGGCTCGTCGACCGGTTGTTTCCGAACGCCGAGGCCTGTCGCGCGGGAGCGCTCGAGTATGCGGCCAGACTGGCGTCGGGACCCAGCGTCGCGGTCGGTCATGCCAAGCTCGCGGTCACGCAGGGATACAACGCACCGCTGGACCTGGGCCTCGCGATCGAGCGCGAGGCGATCAGCCGCGTTTTCGTCACCCAGGACGCGAACGAAGGCATCAAGGCGTTCGGCGAGAAGAGAAAGCCCGACTTCAAAGGGGAGTAAGATCTGGGTCGAAATTTCGACAAGGAGGTGGCGTGTCATGGCTGAACGAGTGAGCACGTTGTCCCGGCCGCCGGCCGCCTCCGGAGCTCCGCTCTAGCAAGCGTCTCCTCCGACACGGGCGGACCGGCATCGTCCACCCGTCACCCCTGGAGGAGTCAGAGTTGTCTCGTCCTACTTTCCAGCTTGCGTCGCTGGGCTGGGATTCACGTTTCGCGGAAAGGTTCATCGAGATCGCCTCACCCGGCGCCGTGGCCGCACGCGTGATCGCGGACTACGGCGCGAGCTACCTGGTCCATGACGGAGCCGGTGTGCAGCGGGCGTTGTCTCGATACGTCGACCCCGTGGTCGGCGACTGGATCGTGCTCGACGGCGGCGAGATTCGCGGCATAGTCGAGCGTCGCACCGTTTTCTCGCGCCGGGCTGCCGGCAACGAGAACCGGCAGCAGATCCTCGCCGCCAACGTCGACGTCGCCTTCGTCGTGGCGGCGGCAACGGACGTCAACGTCCGGAGGATCGAGCGTTACCTGACGATCGCGTGGCAGAGCGGCGCCCTACCGGTGGTGCTGCTGACCAAAGCCGACGTTGCCGATTCGACCGATACGATGCGCACGGACCTCGAGTCGGTTTCGGCAGGCACGCCCGTCGTCGTCACGAGCAGCGTCACCGGCGAAGGCATCGGAGAGATCGAACGCGAACTGAGGCCCGCCCGGACCGGCGTCCTGCTCGGGCCGTCAGGCGTCGGCAAATCGACCCTCATCAACACGATCCTCGGCAGCGCGCTGATGCGCACGCGCCAGATCGACGAGCGGTCAGGTGAGGGCCGCCACGTGACGAGTCACCGTCAGCTCGTCCAGCTCCCTGGTGGCGGAATGATCATCGACACTCCCGGCTTGCGCGAGGCTCAGCTCTGGCAGGGCGAGGAGGGCGTCGAGTACCTCTTCCAGGACATCGAGGCGCTCGCGCTTCGGTGCAGGTTCAGCGACTGCGCTCACGACACGGAGCCGGGCTGCGCGGTGAAGGCCGCTCTGGCGGACGGAAGCCTCGACGCCGGGCGCCTGCAGAGCTACCGCAAGCTGCTGCGCGAGCTTCGGTCCATCGAGGTCCGCTCCAGCGCCCGCCTGCAGATCGAGGAGCGCAGGAGGTGGAAGCAGGTCAGCATGGCGGCCCGCAGGGCCCGCCCATGAAAGAAAGGGCCTGGCGCGTGCCAGGCCCATCGGGGGAGACTGTGATCACTTCTTGCGGTGGTGGATTCCGTCCCAGAACGGGATGTAGCCCTTGGCGATCCTGTCCAGCACCTTGTCGGCCTGCGCCTGGGTGATGACCTTCTTGTCGACGAGCGCCTCGAGCCGCGGCTTCAGGTTTGTCAGCAGCCTGGTCTCAAACTGCTCTTTGGTCATCCCCTTGTCTTTCGCGAGGTCCGCAACCGTCTGGCCGGATTTCAAGTCCTTGATGAGCTGCTCCGGCTTGATGCCGAGGACGTCAGCCTCAGCCTCGACGACCACGCGACGCATGGCACGGCGATCCGCGTGCCGGTCACTGGACTGCTGCTGGGCGCCCGCGGCGGTGGGGGTCGGCTTTGGAGTCGGGGACGCGGCCAGCGCGGTCATCGCGCCGGCGCCGAGAATGACGGCGATTCCTGCGGCGCCAACGGTTTTGACGGCGAATGCTGCAAACGGAGTCATTTCGTTCTCACCTCAACAAGAGTTGGTGAGGTCGAGGATGCGCTGCGCGTGTCAACTGCCGGTTGCGATCCGGTCAGGTTTGTGTAACTAGGCGCGAGTCCAGAATCCTTCGGGGTCGAAATGGCGGATCGCGGACAGCTCAGCGGCGGTCGGCGCTGACGTTTCGCTTACATCGTCGGCGACCTTCAGGTCCCATCCCGTCTCGTTGCGTACCTCTTCGATGGTGTGTCCTGGATGCACAGACGCGAGGTACGCCTCGCCGCCACCCTCGGGAAACCGCATCACTCCGAGCGTGGTGATGATCGCCACCGGGCCGCCGCCGAGGAGGCCGCCGCGCGCGCGCCAGCCGGGAGTTCCGTCGCCATGTCCAGGCGATGTAATGAACGAAACCCTGTCGACCAGCCGGCGGCGTTCGTGGCTCATCAGGGTGACCCAGCGGCGGCTGAGGACGGCGATGTCGGCGCCTCCCCCGCTCCCCGGAAGCTTGACCTTCGGTCGGGCCGGGTCTCCGACGTACGAGGTGTTGAGGTTGCCGAAGCGATCGACCTCGGCGCCGCCGATGAATCCGAGATCGACGCGACCCTGCGCCATCAGCGCCATGGCATTCGACATCCGGGTCGCCCACAGCGCGCCGGTGACGTTGGGAGGATCGCCCATCGTGCCGAGGAAAGCCGCCGCCGGTTGGTCGCGCATGAGCCCGACCTCGAAAAGGCCGCGGGCATTGGGCGCATGAGCGTTGCGCGCGACGGCGTAAGCGAGGATCGGCAGCCGCATCCCGACGAAGACCAGGTCGCCGTCGCGGATCTCGCGGGACGCGACCGCGACCATCAGCTCTTGAGGTGAGTAACTACTCGTCACCGAAGTCTGCCGGCGCGGACGGCCGGTGGCGCGTGATGCGAATCGACTCAGTGTCGATGCGGCTCATGTACGTCGCGCGGTCGGGGACGTCCAGCACCCACCTGCGCAGCCAGGCCTCGAATCCTTCGAGAGAACGCGACTCGTCCGCGTACGCGCGATAAAACGCGTGATCGCGCTTGAAGAAACCCTGCACCGGCGACGGGTGCGCGCCACCCGGCTCGTGCACGACCGCGACGACCTTCGTCTCGGGAAACAGAATCCGGTTCGGATCGCTCAGGGTCACGTTCGCATCCACCAGCTCTTCGCAGCTCACGATCACCTGCTCGGCGGCCAGGCCAGCCTCCTCGCTGATGCCCAACGGCCCCCAGGCGTGGGCGCGTCCATCTTCGTCGGCGCGCTGGACGTGGACGATCGTCACGTCGGGGCGCACCGCGCTCACGTGCACCAGCCCGTCCGCGGGGACCAGGTTTGGGTTCGTGCGAAGGATGTCGCTGCCGAGAAGGGTCCGGGTCGGCAGGCTGGGCACGTTCCACGTCGCGGCCCACAGCGCGAGCGAGACGGAGAAGTTCGAGTGATCGTGCACCTCGAGCGGGTGTGGAACCGCGTTCTCGCATGCCCGGCGGTAGCAGTGGCCGAGGCCTTCTGACACGTTGCCAATCCACGCGGCCGTCACCCGGCGAACGCAGCCGGCGCCGATCAGCTGGTCGAAGAGCGAATCCGAGATGGGTCCGACCAGCTCCAGGTCTCGCCGCCGGCGACGGATCATCTCGTGCCCGGCGGCAAACGGAATCAGCGGCTCGAGGGCGACCCCCATTGCCACAGTGGCGCCGTCGGGGACGAATCGCTCGATGGCTTGCGCCATCGACATGACCTTCGTCAAGGGTTACTGAGCGATCGTTTCCATGTAGGAGCGGTAGTTGCGCTCGAGCTCCGGCATCGAGTCGCCACCGAACTTCTCGAGAAACGCGTCCGCGATCGTCAGCGCCACCACTGCCTCCCCGATCACCCCCGCGGCCGGCACCACGCAGACGTCGCTCCGCTCGTAGTGCGCTTCCGTCTTCTCCTTAGTCCTGAGGTCAATCGACTGCATCGGCTTCTTCATCGTGGAGATCGGCTTGATCGCGACGCGAAGGTCGATCGGCTCCCCGTTCGTGACGCCCCCCGTGATGCCGCCCGCGCGGTTGGTCAGGTGGCGGAACCGACCCTCCTGGTAGTCGATCTGGTCGTGGAACTCGCTACCGCGCCGGGCCGCGCCCTCAAAACCTGCGCCGAACTCGACGCCCTTGATCGCGTTGATCGACATGACTGCCTGCGCGAGCCTTCCGTCGAGCTTGCGGTCCCAGTGCACGTAGCTGCCCAGTCCGGGCGGCAGGCCGCGAACGATGACTCGGAACGTCCCACCGAGCGTGTCGCCCTGCTCCGCGACCTCGTCGATCTCGGCGACCATCCGCCTCGACGCCTCGGGGTCGGGACAGCGGACCGGCGATGCCTCGACGTCGTCCAGGTCGACGACGTCGATGTCGATTCCGTCGAACCCGATGTCGACCGTGCCGATGGATTGCGTGAAGCTCAGCACCTCGACCCCGAAGTGGCCGAGCAGCTTGCGCGCAACACCTCCCGCCGCCACGCGGGTCGCCGTCTCCCGCGCGGACGATCGCTCGAGCACGTTGCGGATGTCTGTATGCCCGTACTTCAGGGCGCCGGCGAGGTCGGCGTGACCCGGCCGAAGACGGGTGACGGGCTTTGGCTCGAAGCCTTCCTTGGCGGCGGTCATCTGGGCGGTCCAGTTGACGTGGTCCTTGTTCTCGAGCACGAGCGTCACCGGGCTGCCGATGGTGAAACCGCCTCGCACGCCGCTGACGATGCGGGCGACGTCGGTCTCGATGCTCTGCCGCCCGCCGCGGCCATGCCCGCCCTGGCGGCGGGCGAGATCGCGGCGCAGGTCTTCCTCGGAGATCTCGAGACCCGCCGGAAGGCCCTCGATCACGACCGTCAGCTGAGGCCCGTGAGATTCGCCGGAGGTCAGAAATCGCAGCACTCAGGCGATGATAGTGCCGCTTGGCAAGAGCCCTGGAAGTCGCCCTGATCGACGTCGGAGGCACGCTGTGGCCGAACTCGTGGCCGATCCGGCTTGGCGACAGCGAGGGACGCCGGCAGCGGATCACCGCGGCGATGGCGGGTCACGACCTGCAGGTCATCCAGTCCCTGGCGGAAGACCTGCTGCGGAGCAGCAAGCCCGGCGACGAGGCCAGGACCGTGTCGACGGAGGCTGTGATGGCCCTCGGGGCCGACGAGCTCATCGCGGGCTGCCTCACCCGACACGGTCTCGACGCCGATCAAAACACCATCTCCCGCATCCGCCGCGCCATGGCGATCCCGGTCCACGACCGCTTCCAGCCGCTGCCCGGTGCCCTCGAACTCCTGCAGGCCATACGCGCCCTGGGCCTCCGTTCGCTGATCGCGAGCAACACCTACTGGCGTGACGCCGACAGCTACTGGGACGACTTCCGAAAGCTCGGCATGGCCGCGTACATCGACGGCATCATCACGTCCGTCGACGCGGGCCACCTGAAACCGCATCCCGCGGTCTTCGAGATGGCCATGCGATCGGCTGCAGTGCCTGCCGACCGATGCATCGTGATCGGCAATCGTGAGGAGAACGACATCGAACCTGCGCTGGCGCTCGGCATGTGGACGATCCTCGTGCACCCCGACGACCCACCTCCGGCTTCCAGCCGCGCGCACGCGGTGGCGCCCGACCTATGGGCCTGCGCGGTGACACTCAGGAATATGCTCGATTCGACGTGAAGAACGAAGTGCTGCGCGAGGTCGAGCGCATCGTCCTGACCCTGGACGTCAACGGCGAAGCGAAGCAGCTCCTGGTGCCGGTGCACAAGACGCTGCTGGAGGTCTTGCGCGAGGACATGCAGCTGACCGGCACCAAGCACGGGTGCGAGCTCGGCGAGTGCGGCACCTGCACGGTGCTCGTAGACGGCCACGCGGAGCTCAGCTGCCTGCTTCTGCCGGTGCAGCTCGAGGGAAGGGCCATCACCACCGTCGAGGGCATCGCGCGGGGGTCGGAGCTCCATCCGCTGCAGGTTGCGTTCGGCGAGCTGGGCGCGGCGCAATGCGGCTACTGCACACCGGGCCTCCTTCTATCCGCGAAGTCACTGCTCGAGGGCAATCCCCGACCGACGCGCGATGACATCCGCGAGGCGCTCGCCGGCAACCTGTGCCGCTGCACCGGGTACACCAAGATCATCGAGGCGATCGAGCTCGCCGCGGACCGGATGCGATGAAGGTCGTCGGCAAGCCACTTCCCAAGGTCGACGCTGCGGCCAAGGTCACGGGCCGCGCCCTCTACGCAGACGACATCGCGCTGCCGCGCACGCTCCACTGCAAGATCCTCCGCAGTCCTCACCCCCACGCCCGCATCCTCTCCATCGACACGTCGGCCGCGCGGCGGATGCCGGGCGTGCTGGCCGTGATCACCGGCGCCGACCTGCCGATCAAGTTCGGCATCCTGCCGGTAACGCAGGACGAGCGCGCCCTGGAGCACGAGAAGGTGCGGTACGTGGGCGACCCGATCGCCGCGGTTGCCGCGACCGAGGAAGAGGTCGCCGCGGCCGCGTGCGACGCGATCTCGGTCGAGTACGAGGTTCTCGAGCCGGTGATGTCAATCGACGCCGCGCTTGCGCCGGCGAAGGACGAGCCCATCCAGGATTACGGCGGCCCCAACAACGTCCACAAGTTGGTCGCGCTCGAGTTCGGCGACGTCGACGGCGGATTCGCGCGCGCTGACCACGTCCGCGAGGACGTCTTTTTCTTCCAGGGCAACACGCACCTGCCCATGGAGCAGCACAGCGCGATCGCCACCTACGTCGATGGGAAGGTCACGCTGTGGTCGTCGACGCAAGTCGTCCACTACGTGCACCGTGCCCTGGCCAGGGTGCTCGAGCTGCCGATGCACCGCATCCGCGTCATCGGGGCGGCGCACGGCGGTGGGTTCGGCGGCAAGACAGACCCGTTCGCTCACGAGATCATCGTCTGCAAGCTGGCGATGCTGACGGGCCGGCCGGTCAAGTGCACCCTCACCCGCGAGGAGGTGTTCTACGCGCACCGCGGCCGGCACCCGGTTCTGATGTGGGTGCGCACCGGCGTCACTGGCGACGGCCGGATCACTGCGATGCACTTTCGCAGCGCGCTCGACGGCGGGGCGTATGGCTCCTATGGGGTCGCGTCCACTTTCTATACGGGCGCCCTGCAGACGGTGACCTACGACATCCCCGCGTACCGATTCGAAGGCTGCCGGGTTTTCACGAACAAACCGCCGTGCGGACCCAAGCGCGGCCACGGCACACCGCAGCCGCGTTTCGCCATCGAGCTGCACCTGGAGAAGATCGCGCGCGACCTCGGCCTCGACCCGGTGGACATGAAGCGACGCAACTTCGTCCAGCCCTACACGCGCACGGTGAACTGGCTCCGTGTCACATCTTGCGGCCTCGAGGAATGCACAGAGCGAGTCATCAAGGCGTCGCGATTCCACGAGCGGGAGCGCCGCGCCGGCCACGGCATGGGTTTTGCCATCTCGAGCTACCTGTCCGGCGCCGGCACCGCGATCTACTGGAACGACATGCCGCACTCGGAGGTGCAGATCAAGGTCGACCGTGGAGGCGTGACCGTGTACTGCGGGGCGATGGACATCGGCCAGGGCTCTGACTCGGTGCTGGCGACCATCGTCGCCGAGGAGCTGGGCCTGCAGCCCACCGACGTTCGGCTGGTCACCGCCGACACCGACACGACCCCGATCGACCTCGGCTCGTATTCGTCCCGCGTCACCTTCATGGCCGGCAATGCCGCGCTCGAGGCGGCGCGAAAGATGCGTGCGATGCTGGTCGAGGCGGTGGAGGCGCGCGGCCACGCGTTCGGCGAGGTGGCGTTCGAGGAGGCTTGCGTCCTGGCCGAGGCGCGTTTCGGGACCCTGACGAGCGCAGGGAGCTACACGC
>JBKPCF010000110.1:0-11653 GCA_046727235.1 Candidatus Dormiibacterota bacterium | reverse complement strand
ACTCGAAAACCGGTTGGTGATGTAGCCCATCTCGACCGTTTTGGGCGCCAGCCGTGGCGAGGACGGGGAGGTGCCGCAGGTCAGAAGGCGCCGGCGCCGGGCTGAATCACCGGCGTCCGGCCGGAAGACCTCTAACGCCTGTCGCCGCCCCTGCGACATAACACCCTGCAATCGTCTCAATTCGACAGCACACCTCGATCCAGAACGCCCCATATGCCCTCCCGCCTAACGTTCGACGGCGAATCGAACCGGGAGGATAAGGCCTGGGGTCAGAGCGGCGGTTCGACGGCGTGCAGCTCGAGAATCGTCAAATCGGCACTCTTGGGAGACGGAAACCCGACCGACGTCAAGACCTTCTCTAACTCATCACTCGACCAGCGACTTCGCGCGTGCTCCTCGGAATCCCACACGCCCACGATGTAGAGGGCGCCATCTCCGACCGCGCAGTGATGGCGAAGCTCGCCGAAGGATGTCGCCCCTCCTCGGCTCATGATCAGCGCGTGTCCGCGATCGTACGAGCGTGTCAACTCTTCGACGTCACCTTCAAAGCGGGCAATAAGCAGCGCAGACATTTCTCTCTCCTTGGCCAGTTTCGGATCGCCCAACCCGCCCGATAGCATCCAGCCTCAGGCGTATTCATCTTGCCTTCTTGCACAACGCTGGGGTCAGATGTAACCGCGGAGGTAGGTGGTTCGAGTCCACCGCGGCGCACCACGGTCTGCTACCCGGATAATCCATGTCGGAGTTTGGCACCCGATAGACTCAGTTGGATCGCTATCTCAGCTAGTCAGGAGGAACCACGATGCCGGAATTCATGGACGTCCACGAGGGCATGAACGGAATCACGCCCGCGCAGTTGGCGGAAGCCCATCAGGCGGACCTTGACATTCAAGAACAAGAAGGAGTCAACTTCAAGCACGCTTGGGCCGACCCCAAAACCGGCAAGGTCTTCTGCTTGTCCGAGGCGCCGAATGCCGAAGCAGTCAAGCGGATCCACGAACGAGCTGGTCACCCTACCGACCAGGTCTTTGAGGTGCCAGTTCAGGCCTGACCCGGGAGCAGCCCTTCGGTTCGCGGATTGCGCAAACTACGGCCCACCACAATCCATGCCGAGCACGGGGCGGTGGCGGAGCCGGAGTTAGTGCCGGCTAAGCTTGAGCGGTCGTGAAAAGGCGGGGCTCTGCGCGGCCCCGAGGAAGTAGCCGAGACCACGCGCCGCGCCACGGCGCCTGGTTGTCAGTGCGGGTTGAGCTGATTGAGGGCCGTGGCGAGCACCTTTGGCCCCGACCGGGTCGGCTCTTTGCCGCCTCCACCAATCACTCGTTCGGACTGCTGGCCGCCGCAATTGATGATGCATTTGCCCGATGGGATCGGTCACATCTACACGAGTTCGAGCTCAAGGACGGCACTCGCATCGGAATCGCGGACCCCGATGACGATGCTCTTCTTGACGAGCAACGTCTCCACCTATCCCGCCTGAAGCTTGGCGATCAGTTCGTTTACGTGTTCGACCTCGGCGATGACTGGGCCCATCTCTGCACGGTCGGCGAATCGTCGATCGATCCAGTGGAGGCTCTCGGGGTCCTCCCCCGCGGACCGCTCCCCTACTTCGGTTGGGGCGATATTCCGGACCAATACGGAAGGGTTTGGAACGATCACGACGGCGAGGCTCAGATGCCTGCCGATCCTGCGCTCAGTGACTTACCGCCCCTCCGCCCTGGCTGGGGAGTTCCCGGCTAGGGCCATCGCGGTAGGCGGTGGGTCCTCCGGCTGGCGTGACTACGGGCACGCCGAGGCTCCTCGCCGCGGCGCCAACGGTCGGCTGGCTCGCGTTACGGAAGGCGCGGCCCCATGCTTAGGCCGATTCGCCGTGCTGCTCCGAAAGCGCATGCGCGAGAGACATTGCCCACCCGCCGTCGCGCAGCGGATGCACTTTCACCCAGACTCGATTCTGCCAAGCGCTCACCTCTAACGTGCCCGCACGGCCCGGCATCCGAAGGTGCCAATGGTGGCTCCCCGCGCGTCCGGCAAGTTCGCGCTCGCTTTGAACGACAAGACCGCGCCGCCTGCACTCCTGAAGGGCTTGGTCGGCAGTGAGCTTGAGATTGAGCTCGAGCACAGCGACCTCTGATCGTACTGTCTGACACAAAGGGTCCAACGCCGCTGGACCGCGATTCGAATCGCGCCTCCAGGCGCACTCAACCTCCGCTTACGCTCGGCCGTCCAACTCTCGCAAGCACATTGCTCAGGCCAATTACCGCCGAGGTAGGTAGTTCCGGTCCGCTGGCGCCCAGCACTGGTTCGGATAGCCGCGCCTGCTCTCGCACCGACTCCCACCCGCTACCGTGTGGAAAGCCAATGAGAGCGGTCGTCTACGACAAGTACGGGCCGCCAGAAGTTCTGCATCTCGAAGATGTTGAGCGCCCGATCCCGCAGGCTAACGAGGTCCTGATCAAGATTTACGCCACTACGGTCACCCGCACCGACTGCGGCTGGCGTAGCGCGAAACCATACTTCTTCGTCCGACTCTTCACCGGTCTGCTGAGACCGCGCCGGCGGATCCTGGGCATGGAAGTGGCAGGTGAGGTTGTGGCTGCAGGGGCAGACGTCACCGTGTTCCACATTGGTGACCAGGTGTTCGGTATCAGTGGCTTTGGAGCTCACGCCGAGTTCGTGTGTGTGCGCGAGGGCGCCCCCCTCGCAAACAAACCGGCAAGCGTGGCTTTCAACGAGGCGGCCCCCGTCTGCGATGGAGGGTGTACGGCGCTCTCCTGCTTGAGGCAAGTTGGTCTTAAGAACGGGGAGCGAATTCTCGTATACGGCGCGTCCGGGTCAATTGGCACGGCTGCAGTGCAGTTGGCCAACCATCTCTGTGCCGATGTCACCGCGGTTTGCGGGACCAAGAGCGTTGAGCTCGTAAAAACGCTAGGCGCTAACGAGGTCATCGACTACCAAAATTCAGATTTCACCAAGAACGGCAAGACATATGACGTGATCTTTGACGCCGTCGGGAAAAGCTCGTTCAGGCGTTGCCGGCGTTCGCTGAAGTCAGGCGGAACCTATATCACCACCGACCTGGGATTCATGTGGCATCTTCCGATCCTTATCTTGTGGACGCGGTGGTTCGCTGACAAACGAGCGATCCTCGGGATTGCAAGGTACACAAAGGATGACGTCCTCTTTCTCAGGGAGCTCGTCGAGGGCGGGGCGTACCGGGCAGTGATCGACCGGTCCTATCCACTCGAGCAGGTTGTTGACGCGGCCAGGTACGTGGAGTCGGGCCAAAAGGTAGGGAACGTGGTGCTGACCGTTGCCGGCGGCGAGCGAGTCCAGGCCAAGTAACGTCCTGGCTGCCGGATCGGGATCACTGCTCCATGCGGACCTCAGCGCCTTTTCGCTACCGCGGTTGCCGTTGCGGCTACTTGAGACGACCTAGTTGCTCGTGAGTCGAACGGATGCCCGGTATCGGGTCTGCATGTCTGTGAATTTCCATCCATTCGCCGCCCTCGCGTCGGAAGATCAGCGTGACCCGAAGCTCGATGGCGGCCGGTGCCTCACCACCAACCGATGCTCTCGAGTGCTCAGCGCCGACGACGTAACCCAGATCGCCGCTAACGCCGGCAGCAGTGACGTCCAGCTCGTACAGATCACCATTCGAGAAGTTCGACGCCAGCCAGTCGAACAGGCTCTCAACTTCGGACCAGCCGCTCACAGTCTTCGCCGCGCCCGATACTGTGACCGGATCGTTGTGAGACCACAGAACCTTTCGGGCTCCTGCGTCCCCGTTGAGAAGAGCGAGGTCAGCCTGGCGTTGTCGTGGCAGGACCGCTGCCAAGAACTCATCAACTTCACCCATGTCCGTACCTCACTCCTGCTTCGCGCCTAGAAGTTCAGGTTGCTGCGCGGGGCAAACCCTCGGCTGCGCAACCGCACTCATTGGGATTTTGATCCGTTTGCGGACTTCAGGGACACCTGGCTTCGCGTTACGGAAACTGCTGCCACCCGGGGTTCGCTAATGCTGCGGTTTTAGGCAGCGAGAGCCTATTCTCCGAGCAGAGGTTGAAGCGAATGGACGTCGTCGACTGGTTGTTGGACTCGGACCCGGCCATCCGCTGGCAGGTCATGCGTGACCTGGTAGACGCACCTGCGGACGAGGTCGCAGCGGAGCGTGCCCGAGTCGCCACCGAGGGGTGGGGGGCACGGCTGCTGGTCCTGCAGAGGCAAGATGGCCACTGGGACAAAAGCACTCCAGCCAGACTTACTTCGGCTGAGGCGATCAAGTGGTGGGAGTCCCTGCCACCCGAGAGGCAAGGCACGCTCTTTCCGGAATGGACCTCCACCGCATGGAGCCTGATGCTGTTGCGGGCATTCGGACTCGATCCCGCCAGTGCGGAAGCGCGGCAGGCCCTCCGCCGGGTCCGCGAACAGGTTGCGTGGGAGCACGATGGCGAGCCCTTCTTTGCGGGCGAGGTGGAGCCTTGCATCAACGGCAAAGTCGTCGCCCTGGGAGCCTACTTTGGCGAGCCGGTCGCCGGCATCGTCGATCGGCTCCTCGGTGAGCAGATGAGTGACGGCGGGTGGAACTGCGAGCAGGAGAACGGGTCGACCCGTGGTTCCTTCCACTCGACCATCGACGTGCTCGATGGCCTGCTCGAGTTCGAACGAGCTACGGGCGCCTCCCCCGCGGTGAGCGCCGCACGCCTCCGCGGTCAGGAGTACCTGCTCGAACGACAGATGATGCGCAGGCTGTCGACGGGCGATGTGATCGACCCGGCCTTCACGCAGTTCTCATACCCGACCTATTGGCACTATGACGTGCTCCGAGGCCTTGACTACATGCGCGCCGCCGGCGTCGCTCCCGACGAGCGGATGGCGGAAGCGATCCAGCTGGTCGAGTCCAAGCGCGATGGGGATGGCCGCTGGTCACTGGAGAACCCGCATCCCGGCCGCATGCATTTCGCGATGGACGTGGGCCAGGGCAGACCGAGCCGGTGGAACACCCTCCGAGCCATGCGTGTGCTCAGGTGGTACGAAGCGACTCCTCGATCGGCCTCTTCGGTTTCTGTCGATAGGGCGAGCCAGGCCCCATGACGCCGGCCGTACTGTAGGAATACTGGAGATCGATGCGCGTCATCGCCGCAATCAGCCTCGCCTGGCTGCTTGCGGGATGCAGCACGCCGAACCTGGGACCCCTCGGCCGGTCAACGCCCGCTGAGTTCGATCAACCGCTGCCCGAACCCGCCCTTCGGCAAGCCGCCAACGCGCCGTCGGGCTCGACAGTGCTTGCGCAACTACGCGCTTCCGATCTGACCTCCGCCGTCTTCAAGCTCGTCGGCACCGAACAAACGCCGCGAGCCCAGGGGCAGATCGGCGCGCGCATCTATCACCTCGATGGAAAGTTGACGGTGCGGCCGGCAACTCTCGAGCTCCGTCCCTGGGACGATCCGATGACCGGGCTGCAGCCGGACATTGACGGACGTGGTGACTTGATTTCAATCGGGGACACGGTCTATGTCAGGACCAACACCCTCAACGCATGGCAGGTCGTAAGTGCGCGTGACCCGTACTGGAGCCTCTTTGCCAACATCAACCCGGCCGGCTGGGCAGGCGCGTCAAGCGCTCAGACTCTCGGCCAGGCGACGATCGACGGGTTGGCCACGTGGGTGGTGCAGGCCAGGGACGGCGTCGGCCACCCGTTCAAGGTCTGGCTCCGCCAGCGGGATTACGTCCCACTCCGGTACACCGTCGCGTGGATCAACGCCAAAGGCCGCACGTACTACATCAATGCGCTCTACGCGAACTTCAACTCAATGGTGGCGATCGCACCGCCCGACACCTCGAACAGTGGGGTCGTTCAGTTGGGGACCCCGGTGGCAATGCCATCCGGATCGGTCACGGTCCGCGACCTCACATTCGATTGCGTTGGGACTTCGCTTCGCCACCCAGCGCCCCACGACAAGTTCGTGCTCGAAGTCCTGGCGTTCGTGGACGGCGGGCAAGGGTCCATCTCGATCGACCCAACCGAGTGGCGCATATATGGCGACGGTGTTGACGGCGTCCGGCCGACGACGATCGGCGCCTCCGACGAACTGCACGCTCAAACCTTGACGCAAGGCCAGCAGGTGGCCGGGAGAATCGCGTTTGAAGTCCCGGATGACGCCTACCAGCTGCTGACGGTGGGCAAGATGCCAGGGGCGACCGTGGTCGTCAGCACCTTCCTGCCGATTCTTCCTAACGGCGAGTCGCCATGCGCCTAGCGCATGTTTCGAGTAGGCCGCCCCGGCCGATCTGAGACTTGTCCATCATTCGGGTGCGGCGCGAACCAATTCGAGGATGGCATCGCCGTACTTGCGGAGTTTCGACTCTCCCACTCCCGACACCCGCAGCAGCTCGCCCAGGCTCGTCGGTCTTGCCGACGCGATGGCCGCCAGCGTCGCGTCGTGGAAAACCACGTAGGCGGGTACGCCGGCGGCGCGCGCCGTCTCGAGCCTCCAACGTCGCAATCGATCGAGCGTCTCCACCGGAACGTCTCCAGCACGGATTGCCGTCAACTCGGCCGGCAGCGTGAGCGACGGTTTGGTCTTCGCGGCCAGCGCATCGCGGCCGGCGGCGGTGATTTCCACCACGGGGTATTCCCCCGAGCTCTGGCGCGCAAGGCCCGCGTTGATCAGCCCTGACAGGAGAAGCCTGATCCGGTCCTCCTTCCATCCCTTCAACGCGCCGTGGAAGCGAAGCTCCTGCACCCAGGGCTGGGCGGTCGACCATCTGGTTCGCCGGCCACCGAGGACGGCCGCAACATTGGCTAGCCCGACCCGCCCGCTGAACCTGGCGGTCGCGGCGAGCGCTGCCTGCACCGCCTCCGCGGCGACAGGCTCCTCGGGTTGCGAGTCGGTCAGGCAGTTGTCGCAGGCATGGCACCGGCGCGCGACCCCCTCCTCGCCGAAGTAGTCCGCGATGCGGGCGTGCCGGCATTCGCGCATCTCGGCGTAGGCCATCATCTGCGCGAGGCGTGCGTAGGCGTGCTCCTTGAGCGGCGACCCGTCCTCCAGGCCGGACTGTTCGATGAAGAAGGCCTGGAGGTCGCGATCAGACGGGCTGTAGAGCAGCGTGCATTGCGCCGGCCTTCCGTCCCGACCTGCCCGTCCCGCCTCCTGGTAGTACGCCTCGAGGCTGCCGGGAACGTGGTAGTGAATGACACGACGAATGCCGGCGATGTCGACACCCATCCCGAACGCCGACGTCGCGACCACGACCTGGGTGCGTCCGGCGGTGAAGTCATCCTGCGTTCGGCGCCGGATGCCTGCGTCCTGGCGACCGTGATAGCAGGGGACACGAAGCTCGGCCGCCAGCTCTTCAGCCGCGGACACCGTGCCGACGTAGACGAGCGCCTGCTGCCCAGGCATCGCCAGCAGGCTGCTGAGCTGATCGCGCTTGGCTCGCTCGCCGCGGCACCGGATGACTGTGAGCGTCAGCGTTGGCCGGTTGAATCCGCTGACCGAAATGAAAGGATCGCGGAGCTGAAGGCTGCTTGCGATGTCGGCTCGAACCTGTGGGGTGGCGGTCGCCGTGAATCCCGCGACGGGGGGCCGCCCACAGGCTGCGATCGCCGCGGACAGGAGCCGATAGTCCGGACGGAAGTCGTGGCCCCAGGTGGAGATGCAGTGCGCCTCGTCGACCACGATGCGGCCGATGCGCAGCGTGGCGAGCTGGTCCATGAAGCCTGGACGGGCGAGCCTCTCCGGCGCCAGGAACAGCAGCCGGTACTCAGCCGCGAGAGCGCGCCGGAGTCTCTCGCGCTGTTCAGCCGGCTCGACCGACGAATTGATGAATGTGGCGGTGACTCCGCGCTCCGTCAGGCGGTCGACCTGGTCCTTCATGAGTGCGATGAGCGGCGAGACCACCAACGTCAGCCCGCCATCCATGACCGCTGGCACCCAGTAGCTGATGCTCTTGCCGGAGCCCGTCGGCGCGACGGAGAGCACGTCGCGGCCCGCAAGCATCGCGGCCACAACATCCGATTGCCCCGGCCTGAAGGCGTCGAGCCCGAACACATCGCTTAGCGTTCGTTGGGCTGTGTCCATCATCCCGCCCGAGTGTGACCGAATCTCTGGCCCCATCAGCGGCCCTTAACAAGGCCTCCTGTCGAATCTGGGTGCTGCCGTTCGTCGCATTGGGTGACGAGCGGAAAAAACCAGGAGAGAAAGCCGATGGCCAAATACATGTTTCTTCAGTATGTCGACGAGTCGAAGGCACCGCGACCGGGAACGCAGGAGCTTCAGCAGCAGATCGATGCCTTTGCCGTGTACCTCGACGAGCTCCAGGCGGCGGGCGTGTTCCTAAATGGCGACCCCTGCCAGCCGTCGGCGGCCGGCTTCAGCGTCACGGCCCACGATGGCCAGGCCAAGACCACCAACGGTCCGATGCACGCGCAGTCGCCGTGGCTGAATGGCTACTTCGTGCTCGACTGCAAGGACAGGGAAGAGGCGGAGAGGTGGGCCGCGAAGAACCCGGCCGCGAAAGGTGGCACAGTCGAAGTTCACCCGATCCTGTCCCTTATGTAGTCACGCGGAAACTACGGCCACCAAATGTCTGACCGGGCCTCCGTACTTACGCATGAGTGCGGACGCCAGCCATGCGGTGTTCAATGGCGCCGTGCGAACCGGCGTAGTGCTCATGGCCCTGGTCATGCTTGCGGCGTGCTCTAGCTCATCGCCAACGACCGCTGAGTCAAGTGCCACACCCACGATCTGCCACGGCGGGACGACTCCTGAGCGGGGCGAAGGGCCGTACCACAAGTCTGGATCGCCAGAGCGCACATCGCTTCTCGAGCCAGGCGTTGTCGGCACCCCGTTCAGCCTTACTGGGCATGTGCTGACGCGCTCATGCAAGCCGATCGCGGGAGCTGTCCTCGACTTCTGGCAGGCAGACGGCAATGGCGTTTACGACACGACGGGCTACAGTCTTCAGGGTCACCAGTCGACGGACGCGCGCGGCGCATACCGGTTGGAAACTGTGATCCCCGGGGAATATTGGCAGCACATCCACGTGATGGTTCAGGCTCCAAACGGCACGATCTTGTTTACCCAGTTGTATCTATTTCCAGATTCGCCGCGCAACCAGCCCAACCCCCTTTTCGATAGGAGCCTGGAGATCAAGGTGAGCGGCTCAAAGGGTTACTTTGACTTCGTTCTCAACGAGGACTAGTGGGGGTAGCCCCCTAAGGGAAGCCTGAGAACGTCTCAGGTGGTCGATACGACGTTGTCGGAGTGACCGATTATCAAGTGTCCCGAGGCGGTGCTCTCGGTGAGGAGCGGCCAACCATGCAGCCCGGCCACCCGGCCTCGGGTCGCCGGCTCATACATGAATAGGCAATGACTTCAACCCGCGAAAGACGGGGATGGACTTCCACTCCAGCCGATCACTACCCAGCTCGAGGTCGGGATACCTAGCCAGCAGAGAGCTGATCGCGATCTGCGCCTCGGCCCGGGCAAGGGCCGCTCCGACGCAGAAATGGATGCCATTGCCGAATTCGAGATGCCGGTTGGGTGATCGCTCAATGTCGAAGCGGTCCGGCTCCGAAAATTGCTCAGCATCACGGTTAGCCGCGCCGATCACCATGTAGACCGTCTGGCCGGAGGCGATCTGTTTACCGCCTATCGTGACTTCCTGTGCCGCGCCCACGCCTCGAAGCTGTACTGCGCCGTCGTACCGCATCATCTCTTCGGTCGCGCTCACGATAAGTTCTGGTTGTGTTTGCAGCTTCTCCAGCTGGTCCGGGTTTTGAAGCAGCGCGTACACCCCGTTCCCAATGGTGTCCGTCGTCGTCTCATGCCCATTCATCAGGAGCAGGATCGCGTTCGCAAGCAACTCCTCGTCATCCAGCCGGCTGCCGGCGCTTTCGGCCTCGACTAGCGCGCTCATGATCGTGTCGTCCGGCTGACTTCGCAGCCGGCCAACAAGCTCTTTGAGGTACGTAAGCAATCCAGTGACACTGGTTCGCGCCCGCCCCTCGCTGTCGATCGCTCCGGCAGAGTAGGCGATCACATCGTCCGACCAGCGCTTGAATTGGTCCATATCGCCACCTGGCAAGCTGAGCATTTCGCTGATGACGATCACTGGCAGTGGATAGGCCAGGTCGGCGATCAAGTCGAGGTCGCGCCGTCCGCCGATTCGTTCGAATAGCTGGTCGACAATCCTGTGGATTCGCGGGCGCATGCCATCGATTCGCCTTGGAGTGAACGCTCGATTGACCAGCGATCGCAGTCGCGTGTGCCTTGGCGGCTCCGAGAACAGCATCATCCGCGACAGCACTCGGCGCAGTGGGTCGTCCATCTCGATGGTTACCTCCCCCGCGCCACGCACCAGTTTGGGGTTGACGAGGGCAGCCGCGACATCCGTGTATCGTGTCACCACCCAGATTTGATGCTCTTCGTCCCAGTGCACCGGGTCGCGTCTCCACAGTGCGCTGTAGACCGGATACGGGTCTCGATAGAAATCCGGCGTGAAGAGGGGTGGGAGGCCCTGGTGAACCAGAGCAGGGTCCATCACCGGATCGTGAGCGGTGCAACGTTGTCTGGCAAGGGCTCCGTCGCCGGTGGAGCCGGCGGGCCCTGCGACTGACATCTGGAACGGCTGCCGCGCCTACCCGGTCGATGGGCTGGCCGACCGTTTGCCGGTTAGCGTTACGGAAGGTACGGTCCTTGTGATCGGCAGGGCCGGGCTGGATTGACCATTCTCACCCGGTCGCCGCGGTAGCTTGCGCTGCTACGGCGAGGGAATGAAATGGAACGTCAGGGTAGAACCCGAGGCGATGACACTCGCGCAGCCCGGCCGGCTCAAGCCGGCGGCCCAGGAAACCTGGCCTTCAGAGCCTCCGAGGCTTCGCACCTGCATGAGTAGCGGTCCCTGTGACGTGAATGAGGTCGGGCCCGCGTAGCTGTTCATATCGCCTCGAAAGCCGCGGAGCACGATCCTCACTCCTGCGGACCCGGCGACGTCGACTGGCTGACCCAGACCGGAATCGGCGTAGAAGCGGGTGCTCGTTTGAGGGGTGGGTTCAAAAGCCGGAGTTCCGTTGTCGAACGTCAGAGTGAAGGTGTCCTGGGCCACGGTCGCCGAGACTATGGGCGGAGCACCACCCGACCTCGTCGAGGGCGCGGGCCACGAGGGCGACGCCTGGCCGGAGGAGGTGCAGCTAAGAGTCGCCGGGCTTGGCGCCGTTTGTGGGGTAGTCGCAGTCGTGCTTGGTGACGTTTGTGCGCTAGACCCATTCGTGCCGCAAGCGCTGAGGAGTATCAAACCGACGACGACCAGCAGCTGCCCGGCGTGAATGCGGCTCATGCTGCTTGAACGCCGGTACCGCCGAATGATTACGAAACTAGAGGGTGCGTCTCCTAACGCCCCGACCTTCGCTCAGTCTTTCTGCCGGATCGGTCGCTTCCGCTCGGCGAGAAGCGCTCGCGCGTTGGTGGACCCGATCCACTCTCGGTAGCGCTCGGCCGACCATCCGCGTTGCACAACCAGCAGGTCGTACACAGCGCCCGAGTTGACCGTCCAGAGGATGTCACCGGCCTCCTCGACCGAAATCTCCGGCTTGAGATCACCGCGATCCTTCAGTTGCCTGGCAAGCCGCCTCATCCCGGTCAGGCGCTGA
>JBKPCF010000109.1:0-4144 GCA_046727235.1 Candidatus Dormiibacterota bacterium | reverse complement strand
TTCGCCACCCGTCCGCGCGGCGCGCAGCTGTCGGCACTTGCATCGCGGCAGAGCCGCTTGGTGAGGTCAAGAGAGGTGCTCGAGCGCAAAGTGCTGGAGCTGGCGTCGCGTTACCCGACTGACGTGCCGCTGCCGGACGATTGGGGCGGCTACGCCCTGCGCCCGCGCTGGATCGAGTTCTGGGAGAGTCGCGACGACCGCCTCCACGACCGGCTGCGCTACGTCCGGGGCAGGGGCGGCGCTTGGCGCATCGAGCGGCTCGCCCCCTAAACTGAACTCGCCCCGTGACCGGGAACGAGATCCGCAGACGATTTCTAGAGCATTTCGCGAGTCGGGAGCACCTGGTCCTGCCTAGCGCGCCACTGGTGCCGCAAAGCGACCCCAGCACGCTCTTCATCTCGGCGGGAATGCAGCCGCTTCAGCCCTACTACCTGGGCTTTAGCAAGCCGCCCGCGCCCCGGCTGGCGAGCGCGCAGAAGTGCCTGCGCACCGGCGACATCGAAGAGGTGGGGAAGACCGACCGTCACAACACCTTCTTCGAGATGCTCGGCAACTTCGCGCCGACGGGCGACTATTTCAAGGAGACGGCGATCCCACTGGCCTGGGAGCTCGTCACCAACGGATTTGGGATGCCGGTGGACCGCCTCCGCGTGACCGTGCATCCATCCGACGACCAGGCCTTCGAGATCTGGACCACGAAGACTGCGGTCGCCGCTGCGCATGTCACGCGGCTCGGCGACAACTGGTGGGGTCTGGGCCGAGGGCCGTGCGGCCCCGATACCGAGATCTGGTGGGACCGTGGGCGGGAAGCCGGGTGCGGGCAGCCCGACTGCTACCCCGACCACTGCGCCCGCTTCACCGAGTTCTGGAACCTGGTGCTGCCGCAGTACGACCAGAAAGCAGACCTCGCGGATCCTCCGACCACCGCGGAGGCGATCCAGCGCGGTATCGCAGAGGGCGCGCTGGTGCCCCTGGCGAAGCCGGCGATCGACACCGGCATGGGCCTCGAGCGGATCAGCTTCATCCTCCAGGGCAAGAACAACGTCTTCGAGGCCGACGTGCTGTCACCGCTTGTCGATTTCGTGCGCGAGCACAGCAAGAAGCCGACGACGCTGTCCGAGCGCATCATCGCCGACCACGTGCGCGCCGCAACGTTCTGCATCTCGGATGGTGTCGTGCCTTCGAACGAAGGTCGCGGTTACGTTCTCCGCAGGCTCATCCGCCGAGCCGCTCTGCTCGGAAGCAACATCGGGTTCGACGCGAAGCTGTCGGCATGCGCCGAGCGCGCGATAGAGATGTTCCAGGAGCACTACGCGGAGCTGCAAGAGCGGCGACGTTTCATCACCGAGACCATCGACACCGAGACGCAACGATTCGCGCGCACCCTCGAGCAGGGCATGGAGCAATTCGAGAAAGTTGCGTCGCGCGGCGCGAGGTCCATCTCCGGCGCCGACGCGTTTCGTCTCCACGACACGTTTGGCTTTCCGCTCGAGCTCACGCGAGAGCTTGCGTCGCAGCGCGGGATGGAGGTGGACGAGGAGGGATTTCGCAGCGAGATGGCCGCCCAGCGCGATCGATCGCGGCGGACCATTCCACACCAGTGGGCGCTGGCCGGCGAAATCCCGAAATCCGAGTTCTCCGGCTACCGTGAGCTGACCACCGAAAGCGCTGTGACCGGCATCCGGAAAACGGGGGAGTCGGTCGATGCCGCCGTGGAGGGTGACCCGGTCGAGGTTTTCCTCGAGCGCACGCCCTTCTACGCCGAGTCCGGTGGACAGATCGGCGATACGGGCATGATCACGACTCCAGGCGGCCGCGTGCGCGTGGAGGACACGCAGAAGCCGGCCGAAGGCGCGATCGCACACCTGGGCACCGTGGTCACGGGTGAGATTCGGGTTGGAGAGCAGGCGACGGCGGCTGTCGACGAGCGGCGCCGGCGCCAGATCATGCGTCATCACTCGGCGACCCATCTTCTGCACCGGGCGCTGCGCGAGACGCTGGGCGAGCAAGTAGTCCAGAAGGGATCATGGGTCGGTCCTGACCACACGACGTTCGACGTCCCGCTCAACCGCCCGATCACGAAGGAGGAGCTGGACCGCATCAACCGCCGCGTGATGGAGAAGGTGCGTGAGGCGCTGCCTTTTCACGAGAGCCAGAAGCCATACAAAGAGGCGGTGGCGCAGGGAGCGATGCACCTCTTCGAAGAAAAATATGGAGACGTAGTTCGCGTGGTGTGCTTCGGCGACTGGACGTGCGAGCTCTGCGGGGGCACGCATGTCCAGAACACCGCCGACATCGGCACCGCGGTCATCGTGTCCGAATCGAGCATCGGGTCAGGGTTGCGGCGCATCGACATGGTGGTCGGCGAGGCAGCCGACGACCTTGTCTTCCGCGACCGCGAGCTGCTATCAGAGCTTGCGAAGTCCTTCAACGTCAGCACCGAGCAGCTGCCGCAGCGCGTCGAGGGCCTGCGGGCGCAGCTCAAGGATGTCGAGCGCGAGCGTGACAGACTGCGCAGGGAGAGGATCGGCGGTGATGGGATGACGGTCAAGCACGGCCAAGTCGACTACGTGACCGAGAGCGTCGACGCCTCCAGCGTGGATGAGCTGAAGTCTTACGCCGACCGCTACCTCGAGAAAGTGAAGTCGGGGATCGTAACCGTTGTCGCCGGCGACAAGTTTGTCATCAAGGTGTCGAAGGACCTGACCTCCCACTACGATGCCAACCGCCTCAAGACCCTCTTCGGCAAAGGCGGCGGGCCCGCTCACCTCGTCAGCGGCACCCTCACCGTCCCGGCGGGAGAAGCGTTCAAGCGTCTTGAAGAGGAGTTGAAGGCGGGGTGACCAAGTTCAAGTTCCTCCGCAAGCGGAGCGATTACTACCGCCACTTCACGGTCCTCGACATCGGCACCGACCTGATCAAGGTCCTGGTGGTGAGGCGGGAGGGTCCGGACGGAGAGGTCCTCGGCGTGGGCCGCGAGCCTCAGGCGCCGGCCGCGATGTCCGGCGGCGCCATCGCCGACCTCGAGTCGGTCATCCACTCCTGCAACCGGGCGCTGGAGGCCGCCGAGGACATGGCCAAGACCGTCCCTGGGCAGGTGGTCGTGGGCATTGCGGGCGAGCTGATCAAGGGCTTCTCCTCGACGATCGCGTATCCGCGCGAGAACTCCAAGTCGCGCGTGCGACCGGGCGAGATGTCGACGATGCTGCAGATGGTCCAGCGCCGCGCCCTGCGGGAGGCGCAGCACCTCCTCGAGATGGAGCGCAGCTACGGCCAGCTGGAGGCGCGCCTCGTTCACTCGGCGATCACCAACGTGCGGGTCGACGGCTACCCGGTCACGAACCCGGTCGGTTTCACGGGCAAGAACCTCGAGGTCACGGTCTTCAACACGTTCGCGCCGATGACGCACATCGACGCCGTCGAGACCGTGGTGCGCGAGCTGGACCTCGAGCTGGCGGCCGCGGTGGCGCAGCCGTACGCGCTGGCGCGGGCATGCGCCAACGAGGAGATCTGGGCCGAAGGCGGCATCTTCGTCGACGTCGGAGGCGGCACCACCGACGTGGCGTTGATCCGTGACGGAGGCGTCGAAGGCACCAGGATGTTCAACCTGGGCGGTCGCGCCTTCACCCGGCGCCTGGCCCTGGCCTTCGGCCTCAGCTACGAAGAGGCCGAGGCGCGCAAGCTGCGTCACTCCGAAGGCCTGCTCTCGTCGGAGCAGCACCGCCAGGTGTCGGAGCTGCTGAGCGCCGACGCCGAGGTGCTGCTGCAGGGACTTGCGTTGAGCATCAAGGAGCTCTCGCGAGGAGAGCGGCTGCCCTCGAGCATCTACCTCTGCGGCGGCGGCAGCCTTCTGCCGGAGCTCACCCTCGAGATGGTGAAGAACAACTGGACCGCGGGCCTGCCTTTCCCGCGCGAGCCGCGCGTCCGGCACCTGGTGCCGCCCGACGTGCGCAACCTGACCGATTCGACCGGTCAGCTTTCGAGCCCGCAGGACATCGCCCCAATGGGTCTTGCGAACCATGCGTTGCGGACAGAAGCCGAGGAGCGCGATACGGTGAACACCGTCATGAGACGGGTCCTAAGCGCTATAAAAGCCTGAGAAGTCAGCCAGGAGACCTGTAAACGACATGGCCACGAACCCGAT
>JBKPCF010000108.1:0-46547 GCA_046727235.1 Candidatus Dormiibacterota bacterium | reverse complement strand
GCGCCCAGGAGGCGGTTCTCAGATGAAAAGGTTCCTCGTCCTCATCGCGATATTCGCGGCCGCGGCCGCCTGCGGCGGCGCCGGAGGGGGAGGCGGCGCCGGCTCCAGCACCGGGTCGAGCCAGTTTTCCCAGCCGACCCGCAGCGCCACCGATGCCAACCCGCCTTCGAAGGCCACGGTCCCTTCGAACGGTTCGACCACGCTGCCGAGCGACAACGTCCCGGCGCTCCAGGGCCCGCCCGTCATCCGCCAGGCGCAGCTCAGCGTCACGGTCGGCTCGGGCACCTTCGACTCCAAGCTGACCGAGGTGCGCCGCCTGGTCGAGGCACAGGGCGGCTACATCGCGGGCACCGACGCCCAGGCGAGCCCGGCGACCGACTCGACCGGCAGCCAGATCCGCACCGGCGTCATCAACTTCATGGTTCCGGCCGCCCACTTCGACGCGACGATCGACGAGCTGGCCAAGGTCGGCAAGCTGCAGGGCGAGCACATCACCGGCACCGACGTCAGCGCCCAGTACGTCGACTTACGAGCCCGCCTCGCCAACGCCGAGGCGCAGCGCAACGCGATGCTCGCGCTGCTCACGCAGGCGAAGAGCATCAACGACATCATCGCGGTCCAGAACCAGATCGGCCAGATCACGGGGCAGATCGAGCAGCTGAAGGGACAGATCAAGTATCTCGACGACAACACGTCCTACAGCTCGGTCACCGTCACGCTGACCGAGTCGGGCGCGCCCGCGTCGAGCAAGCCGGCCGACAGCTGGGGCTTTGCCACGGCGCTGAGCGACGCCGCGCACAACTTCGTGACCACCATCAACTACTTCGTCAGCGGGCTGGGCGCGGTCGGTCCGTTCCTGGTCCTGCTCGGGCTGGGTTACCTGGTCTGGCGCCGCCGCCGCGTGCCCCTACCCCGGCGCGCGTAAGGCGAGGCTGAGGGCGGGTTGGCGATTCGGCCAACCCGCTCCAGTAACCTGCTTCGGTAATGCAAGGACACGGTGCGAGGCCGCAGTGACGTCCGCCAGGGCGTGGATCGCGCTGATCGCGATCTCGCTTTTCGTGGCGGCCTGTGGCAACGGGACCGGTGCGGCTCCGTCCGCTCTGCCCAGCGCGCAGCCGTCGCCAAGCCCGAGCAGCCTCTCGTTCAAGCTCAACCCGGAGCCGACGGTCACCGCGAGCGGGACCGTCACGGTGGTTCCGGGCGGGGGTTCGACAAAGATCGAGGTCAGGGTCACGGGCTTGCAGCCGAACTCCTCCCACGTTTCGCACGTCCACGCCGGGAGCTGTCAGTCGCGGGGCGGCATCGCACGCGCCCTCATGCCGGTGGTTGCCAACGGCCAGGGCGAGGCGGACGCGAAGTCCACAATCACGGACACGTTTCCGCCGACCGGCGGCACCTGGTACGTGGTCGTCCACGCGGGGCCGGACATGCAGGGGACGAACGCCTCCTATCTTCTGTGCGGCAACCTTTTCTAGCAGCGAAGACATGACGCCGGAAGACACGGCGGACGAGCCCCAGGCCGAGGTCGTCGACCTTCCGGCCGCGTCGCGGACGACCGACATCGCGCTCGACGAGCTGGAGCTGGTCTACGCCTTTATCTACTCGCGCGTCGGCAACCGCGCGGACGCCGAGGACCTCACCCAGCAGGTCGCGCTCAAGGCGATCCCAAGGCTCCGCCAGGGCTCGCCCCCGAGCGCAATTCGCGGCTACCTGTTCGCGACCGCGCGCTCGGTGCTCGGCGGGTTCTGGAGCACGCGGCTTGGACTCTCCGAGGCCGAGCTGCGAGAGGACCTCGCGATGGCCATGCCGGCAGACCCGCCCTCCGAGGAAGGCGTCGAGATCGTGCAGCGTGTCCTCGAGCAGCTCTCTGACAACTACCGACGCGTGCTCGAGCTGCGTTTCCTGCACGGGTATTCCCTCAAGGAAGTGGCAGCCGAGATGAACTCCACGGTCGGCGCGATCAAGGTCATGCAGCTGCGTGCGCTGCGCGCGGCGGCGAAGCTGCGGCTCGAAGAATGAACAAGCGCGAGAACCGTTTCGACAGGATCGTCTCCGACCTGCTGAAGGGACGCCGTCTCAAGCTGCGTGGCGGCGACGCGGAAGAGAAGGCGGCGATCACCGCGGCGGCGCGCCTCGCCGCCGCACGGCAGGGACCGCAGCGGATGCACCCGGCGTTTCGAAAGCGCCTGGCGCGGATGCTTGGCCGCTCGACCGACGAAGGGTGGGTGACCCGGCGCACTGCTTTGGTGGCCGGGCTCGGTCTCGCCGCCGGCGTGGCAAGTGGCGGCCTGGCGGGGCGGGCGCTCGTGCCGAAGACCGTTCGCGCCGGCGGCGAGACCATCAACCCGGTCAACGGCCGCTGGATCGATGTCGCGGCCGTCAGCGACCTGGTCGAGGCGCAGGGCAAGCGCGTCCAGGCCGGCGGCATCGGCGCCTTCCTGTTCAAGCGAGGCGACACGGTCACCGCTGTCTCGTCCATCTGCTCGCACCTGCCGTGCGAGCTGTGGTGGGAAGGAGGCACCGGCCAACTGGCTTGCCCGTGTCATCCCGCCAAGTTCAAAGCCGACGGGCACCCTGTGGATGCGGACGCGCTGCCGGCCCTCAACAAGGTCGAGACGCGGATCACAGCGGCTGGTCGGGTGGAGGTGCTCGGGACGGAGTGAACGTCCGCGCGCACCGTTCGAGGCAGCTCGCTCTCGACCGCTGCCTGCAGCTGCTCGAGGAGGCGCAGGTCCGGGGCCAGGCTCGCGTCGACGGTCCCCTCGGGGCCTCGCTGCGAAGGCACCTCGAGCACGCCGGCGTGATCGCCGACCACAGGCTCGAGGGCCGGCGCATCGACCGAGTGCTGGACGACATCTTTGCCCTGCAGGCGCACCTGCTCGGCCAGGACCCCGAGGACAGCCGCCACCACAACGGTTCCTAACGCCTCGGCGGTTATCATCACGATTCGTGACTACATCGTTCAATTCATCGCGTTCGTTTCTTCTCACCTCTGAATCCGTCACCGAAGGACACCCGGACAAAGTCTGCGACCAGGTCTCGGATGCTGTGCTCGACGGAATGCTCGCCCAGGACGCGCACGCGCGCGTCGCATGTGAGACAGCGATCACCAAAGGCCTGTGCGTCGTCATCGGCGAGGTCACCACTCACGCCGACCTCGACATCCAGCGCACGATCCGCGACACGATCCGCGCCATCGGATACAACGACGAGGCGATCGGGTTCGACGCCGACCACGCGCTGATCCAGGTCTATCTCAAGGAGCAGTCACCCGACATCGCCGCAGGGGTCAACCATTCGCTCGAAGAGCGCGAGGGTTCGCAGGACGCCGATCCATTTGAGCTCCAGGGCGCGGGCGACCAGGGAATGATGATCGGCTTCGCGTGCCGCGAGACTCCGGAGCTCATGCCGCTCACGATCTCGCTTGCGAACCGGCTGGCCAAGAAGCTCGCCGAGACCCGGCGGAGCGGGAAGCTCCCCTTCCTGCGTCCGGACGGAAAGACGCAGGTCACGGTCGAGTACGAGTACGGCAAGCCCCGGCGCATCGAGGCCGTCGTGATCTCGACGCATCATTCGGCAAGCGCCACGCAGAAGGAGATCGCCGAGGGCGTCCGCGAGCTGGTGATCGACCCTGTCTTGAAGGGCCAGGTCGTCGACGCTCAGACCAAGATCATGGTCAACCCGAGCGGATCGTTCGTCCTCGGTGGGCCGGCCGCCGACGCCGGCCTCACGGGACGCAAGATCATCGTCGACACGTACGGCGGCGTGGCGCGCCACGGCGGGGGTGCTTTCAGCGGCAAGGACCCGAGCAAGGTCGACCGTTCGGCGGCTTACGCGGCGCGGCACGTGGCCAAGAACCTGGTCGCGGCCGGGCTGGTGGAACGCTGCGAGGTGCAGGTCTCGTACGCGATCGGCCGTGCGCATCCGACCTCGATCGCGGTCGAGACGTTCGGCACCGGGACGAAGCCCGAAGAGGAGCTCCTTCAGCTCATCCGGCGGCACTTCGACCTTCGCCCTGGCGCCATCATCGCCAACATGGACCTTCTGCGTCCGATCTACCGGCAGACCGCCGCGTACGGGCACTTCGGCCGGGACGACCTCGGCGTGCCCTGGGAGATGACCAACAAGGTCGACGCGCTGCGCGCAGACGCGACGGTCGCGGCCCGCCAGAGCTAAAGAAGACGGTCCGTCTCCGCGTCCGCAACACGCTGACGCAGCGGCGGGCGTTGATCGCTCCGCGCGGGCGAAAGCCCGTGACCCTCTACGTGTGCGGCGTGACCCCGTACGACTCCGGCCACATGGGACACGCTTTCACATTCTCGATGTTCGACGTGCTGGTTCGGTTTCTGGAGGCCAACGGAGCGCGCGTCAGGTACGTGCAGAACATCACCGACGTCGATGATCCGCTGCTCGAGCGGGCGCGGCGCGACGGGATCGACTGGCGCGAGCTCGCCGACCGCGAGACAAAGGTCCACATTCGCGACATGACCGTCCTCGGCTGGCGGCCCCCCGATCTCATGCCGCGAGTCTCAGACGAGATCAAGCCGATCGTCGCCGCGGCGTCCAGGCTGCATGCGAAGGGCTATGGGTACAGGACGGACGCCCTCTACTTCGACACGAGCAAGTACCGCGGATACGGCCGGCTGTCGCATCGGACGCGCCGCTCGATGGTGCGCAAGCTGCGCGAGGATGGGCTCCTGGGCAAGGTCGGACCGCACGCGAAGCGGGACCTGCTCGACTTTCCCATCTGGCGACCATCCGGGTCGGGCGAGCCGGCGTGGCCGTCGAAATTCGGGGAGGGCCGGCCGGGCTGGCACATCGAGTGTTCCGTGATGTCGATGCGCTACCTCGGCGCGCAGATCGACGTGCACGGCGGCGGTCGCGACCTGGAGTTCAGCCACCACGAGTCGGAGCGCGCGCAGTCGGAAACTTTGACCGGCAAGGCGCCGTTTGCGCGGGCCTGGGTGCACACGGGGATGGTCCGCTACGAGGGCCACAAGATGAGCAAGTCGCTCGGCAACCTGGTCAAGGTCAGCCAGGCGCTGCAGCGGGCTCCCGCCGCGGCCGTCAGGCTTTACCTCGTCTCCCACCGGTACGGACGCGACTGGGACTTCGAGTGGGGAGGCCTCGCCCGCGCCTCGCGGCTGGTCGAGCGACTGCGCAAGCTGCTGGCCGACGACGCCCGCGCCTCGCGTGCGACGAAACGCAAGACGACTCCAGGCCGCGCGTTCATGACGGAGTTCAAACGCGCGCTCGAGGATGACCTGGACACCCCTCGCGCGGTCCGCGTCCTGCGAGCGGCGTTGCGTCAGGGCGACGCGGCCGCGGTCCGGGCGATGCTGGCGGTGCTGATCGGGACCGCTTCGCTGACTTAGGCCACCTCGAGCGGCGACCCGCAGTTCGGGCACTCCATGTTCGCGTCGAGCTGGACCATCGTCTCGCACACCGGGCAGAGCACATCGGTTGTCGCGATCGCCGCTGCCTCTTCCGCGCGAGCTTCGGCCTGCATCTCCTCAGGTACCAGGCCAAGGTCGAGCGCCGGCGCGCCGCAGTTCAGGCACACGTAGCTGGGCTGCGTCACCTTGTGGTCCTGGTAGACGCCGGCCGAGTCGACCTCGACCTCCGCGAAAAGGGCGCGAAAAAGGGCGCCGCCGCAGCGGCGCGAGCAGACCAGCAACATTCCTAGCCGAGCCTACGACGAAGCGTTGCCGTGGCAGCGATGATCACGAGGATCCCGAAGCCGGCCACGACCGCCGCATCGACCTGCAGCGACGACCACGTCAGGTCCGCGCCCTTGACCATGATGTCGCGCATGCCGTTCACGGCGTAGGTGAGGGGGAGGACGTTGGAAAGCCATTGCAGCGCGGCAGGTTCGGTCGAGACGGGGAAGATGATCCCGGACAGCAGGATCTGCGGCACGACGACGAGTGGGATGAACTGCACCGCCTGGAACTCGGAGCGCGCAAACATGCTGAGGAAGATGCCGAGGTTGACCGCCGCGACCGCCATCAGCGCCTCCATGCCGAAGATGAGGAGCACGCTGCCCTGGTTGTGGATGCGCAGCACGGCAAGCGAAAAGATGAGCACCTCCGCCGCCTGGACCAGGGCGATGACCGTGAATCCGAGCATGTAGCCGACCACGATCTCGCCGCGGCGCAACGGGCTCGCCATCAAGCGCTCCAGGGTCCCCTGTGAGCGCTCGTTGAGGAACGACACGATCGTGATCACGAAGACGAGGAAGAAAACGACCAGGCCCACAAAGGCCGCCCCGAAGTAGTCGAGGGTGTCATAGTCCGAGCCGCCGTAGAGATAAGAGACCTTGGGCTGGAAGTTCACGTTGCGTCCCGCCACACGCGATGCGAGCGTGGTCAGCGCCTGCTGAAGCGCCTGGAGCACCGGCGCGTCTTCGCCCGGCTGAGATCCTTCGAGATGGACCTCGGGGGACACGTTTCCGTTCTGTGCCTGCTGGCTGAAATCGGACGGGAGGACGATGTACGCAACGAGCGACCCGTCCCTGAGCTTTGCGTCGCCGTCCGCCGGGTTGATCTCGCTGGTCGCGATGTGGCTCGACTGTTTCAGCGCCTCCGCGACGACGACACCTAGCGGACCCGAGTCCTGGTTCGCGATGCCGACCGCCGGTGCGCTCGATGAGCCTCGCATCAGGTAGCCGAGCAGGCCAAGGATCACGATCGGCGCCACGAACAGCAGCGCCAGCGTGCGCCGGTCGCGGCGGAATCCCTGGAGCAGTCTTCGGGTGATCGCGCGAATGCGGTGGCCGCTCATGACTCTGCCCCCCTGCCCGCGAGCGACAGGAACGCTTCCTCGAGGTTCTGCGATCCTCCCTGGGCGCGGATGTCGGCGGGAGTGCCCTCGGCGAGCAACCTGCCGTACTGGATCAGACCGAGTCGCCGGCAGCGGTCCGCCTCGTCCATGACGTGGCTCGACACGATGATGGTCGTGCCGTCCGCCGCCATCTGGCGGAAGTACTCCCAGAACTGGACGCGGAGCTGCGGATCGATGCCGACCGTCGGCTCGTCCAGCAGCAGCAGCTCCGGCCGGTGGACGAGGGCACATGCGAGCGAGCACCGCTGGCGCAAGCCACCGCTGAGGGTCGCGACCACCGAGCCGCGGCGCTCGTAAAGCTGCACGAGCTCCAGCGCGTCCTTGACTCCTGCCTCCGCGCCGTTGATCGCGGCGAAGAAGTCGACGTTCTCCTCCACCGACAGCGCGGGATAGAGCGCCGCCTGCTGCGTCATGTAGCCGATGTGGCGCAGCACGGCGACGTTCGGCATTCGCTGCCCGAGCACGGTCACCCTGCCCGCGTGTGCTTCGAGCAGCCCGCAGATGAGCCGGATCAAGGTCGTCTTCCCGGCGCCGTTGGGCCCGAGCAGCCCGTAGATCTCTCCGCGCTGCACCCGCAGCGTCACCCCGTTCAGCGCTTTGAGCGCGCCGAACGACTTGGACACGTTGTCCACATTCACGGCGTAGGTCTCATTCATCTCCTTTCTCCTCGATGACCATTGCGCGAAGCCATATCCCGGCAAGTTCTGTGACGGCTTCCTCGCCGTCGACGTCCAGGCCGAGCACGCGCTCGGCGAGCGGCCTGGTCAGGATGTGAAACAGGACCGGACCGATGAACGACTGCAAAGCGAGCAGTGGATGCATGCGCCGCAGCCGGCCGGCGGACATCTGGGTGGACACGTACATCGCGAGCAGCCCGACGACGTTGGTGATCGCGCTTGCAGCAGCCTGCTCCGTTTCGGGGGCCAGGCCGCTGACCTCGAAGAACAGCGCGCGAACCAGGCCGCTGCGGTTCTCGCCTGCCGAGAACACCGCGCGGTACGCCGTTCGGGCCAGCTCGGGCATCAATTTCGCCGGCGGCTCATCCGACCTGGCGAGCAGCAGCTGCGTCACCGGCTCGAGGGGGGAGTAAGAGTCGATCAGCCCGGTCAGAAGCGGCGCCTTGCCGGGAAAGACGCGATAGAGGGTCGCGCGCGAGACGCCGGCTTGCGTCGCGAGCTCGTCCATCGACATGGCGTTCATGCCGTGCGCGCCAACCATCTGCGCGGCCGCGCGGAGGATCCGTTCCCGCGCGTCGGCCTCTGGCGCGACGTCGAGGGCGTCGAGCAGCGCCTCGCGCGACCTGAAATGGCGGTAGAAGCTGGCTCGGGACACGCCGGCGGCCCGCGCGAAGTCGTCCACGGTCGGCCTCTCGCGCTCGATGAGCACGCGCGGCGCGAGCTCGACGATGCGTTGCCGTACGCTCACGAGACGAAACTAGATTAGACGTCTAGTCTTGTCAAGTCTCATCAGCGTCGATCAGGTCGCAGACCAGCCGGTCACGCGTCCGATCGAAATCGCGACCACCGGGCCGCTGGGCCGCGCTTTGCGGTACTGGTCATATCGTTCGACCAGCAGCACGATCGCGCGGTCGGCGCGTGCTCGGTCTTCGACCACTCGGGCGGTCCCATCCACCCGCACCCACCACAGCCGGCTCCAGTCCTCCTCGTAGTGATCGACCAGGACGGCCACCGCGGGGTTGGCGGCGATGTTCCGCAGCCGCTTGAGGTCGGTGGTGCGCTTCGGCTTGGCGTCGACGGGGAAGTAGATCGTGTCGCCGTCGAGGGCGAAGGTGATGGGCACGACATGCGGCGTTCCATCTGCGTCCGCAGTTGCGAGCCGGGCGACGCGCGCCGAGTAAATGCGCTGTCGCATGTCCGTCGCCTCCATCGGACGAAGTATCGTTGAGGCCGTGCAGCGGCTCCGGACGTACACGGTCGACGAGGCAAACCGCGAGCTGCCGCGCGTGCGCCCGATCGTGGCGCAGATCGCGGAGCTGTCGGCGCTCCGTCCCGACCTCGAGGAGCAGCTGCGCATGGCCGAGTACGCGGCTCAACGCCCGAGCGCCAACGGCGAGGACAGAGAGCGCCAGCAGCAGGCTCACGACGCCGTCCAGGGCGCCGAGGAGGAGCTGCTCAAAGCTGTTTTGAACCTCAACAGCATGGGCATCCAGCTCAAGGGCCCGCTCGAGGGTTTGATCGACTTTCCCTCCTATCGCGACGGCGAGCTGATCGAACTGTGCTGGAAGCTGGGCGAAGAGCGCGTCGAGCACTGGCACCGTGTCGGCGAGGGATTCGGGGGCCGGAAGAAGCTCTAGGGCTCAGCCAGCTCGACCATCGCCCGAGCAGTACCCTCCTCGACGGTCATCGCCTGGCCCTCCTTCCAGGCTCGCTCCTCATCCACCGAAGAGATCGACTGACTCCAATCGCGGCCTTCGTTGACGCCCGCGATGTTGGCCAGGCTCGTCCCTGTCGCGTCGCGCCCCGCCGCCGCGGCGCCCGCAAGCCGCAACGCGCCGGGCAGGTCACCGGACAGCTCATCGATGGCGGCGGCGTCGTCGATGAGGAGGATCATGCCCGTCAGGTCGCCGGCCTCGGCGAAGACGGACAGCCCTTCCCGCACGCACCGTCGAGCCACCTCGAGGTCTTTCTCCTGCAGGGCGACCAGGGCACGCGTGTGCACGGCCCAGCCGAGGCCGAAGCGGTCGTCCAGCTTGCGGTAGAGGGCAATCGCCTCATCGAGCGTGAGCGCAGCTTCGCGCAAGCGCGCGGACAGGTTTTGCCCGTTGCCGATGGCCCACAGGGAGCGGGCGATGCCGGCCTGGTCGCCTAGCTCGCGGTAGACAGCCAGCGCCTCCTCGACGATCTCGATCATCTCGGGCAGGTTTGCCCGCGTGACGAGCTTTGGAAATGCGTTGTTGTACAGCGCCATCGCGATCTTCCGCCTGTCCCCTCCGGCCCGCTCGAGGGCGAGGTTTTCGTCGTACATCGCCTGCGCAGCTGCCATGTCGGCCTGCCAGTAGGCGATGCCGGCACCGGCTTCCAGCGCTCGCGCGCGATCGTCGCGCTCGACCTTCTCGGAAGGCATGGCGAGGATCGCGTCCATGCGCGCCCGCCCCTCGCGGAGGTGCCCCCGCATCTGCCAGAAGCGCCAGAATGCGGCGCCCAGGCGCATCGCGCACGCGGCGTCGCCGCTGGCCACAGTCCAGTCGAACGCCGCCCTGAAGTTGTCGAGGTCGCGCTCGAGGCGGTCCAACCACTTCTTCCGATCCGGGCCGAAGATATGCTGGGCCGCCGACTCCGCAAGCGCCTGGTACGCGTCGGCGTGACGGTCCTTGATCGAGGCGGCCTCGCCGCTTTCCTCGAGGCGTTCGGCGGCATACTCGCGGACCACCTGGAGCATCAGCAGGCGAGGCTCCTCGAAATCCGGCATCCGCCGCAGCAGGCTCTGGTCGGCCAGCTCATCGAGCCCGGAGAGCACATCGATGTCGAGATCGCCTGATCCGCAGACTGCCTCGGCCTGTTCGAGATTTGCCCCCCGCGCGAAAACGGAGAAACGCCTGAAGAGGCGTCGGTGCGGCTCGTCGAGCAGGTCGTAGCTCCACGCGATCGCACCTGCGAGCGTTTGCTGGCGGCCCGGCAGGTCGCGCGCGCCTGCGCCAAGCACCTTGAGGCTCGTCTCCAGCCGGGCCAGCAGGGCTTGCGGCGCGAAAAGCTTGACGCGCGCGGCGGCGAGCTCGATGGCGAGCGGCAGTCCATCGACCCGCTCGCAGATGCCGGCGACGGCCGGCGCATTTTCGTTCGTGACCCGGAAGTCGGGCCTAACCGCGACGGCCCGCTCGATGAACAGCTTCACCGCCTCGTACTGCGACAGCGCCCAGGCCGACGTCATGGCTCCAGGGTCTGGCAACCCCAGCGGCTTGACCGGGAGCTCCTGCTCGCCATAGACGTGAAGCACGGCGCGGCTGCTGATCAGGGCTTTCAGACCGGAGCCGGCGTGGAGCAGTTCGGACACCACGGCCGCGCCGTCTGGCAGGAGCTGCTCGTAGTTGTCCAGCACGAGCAGCACGTTCTTGTCGCGGAGGTAATCGATCGCTGCGTCCAGCGGCTTCCGGTTGCCCGTGACAGGGACCCCGAGCATGTTGACGATAACTGAAGGCACGAGCCCCGGATCCTGGACCGCAGAGAGGGGCACGAAGTACACGCCGTCGCGAAAGTCCTGCACCACCTCGGCGGCCAGCTGCAGGCTGAGCCGCGTCTTGCCTATGCCGCCGGGTCCGGTCAGAGTCAGCAGCCTCGTCGTGCCCAGCAGGCGCTTCGCCTCAGCAACGTCGGCCTGGCGACCCACGAAGCTCGTGAGCTGCGTGGGGAGGTTGTTCGGCGTGGTGTCAAGAGTGCGCAGCGGGGGAAAGCGGTCCTGGGCGCCATCGATGACGAGCTGGTACAGGCGCTCGGGTCGGGCGAGGTCCTTCAGGCGATGCGTGCCCAGGTCGCGCAGAGAGAGGCCGACCGGCAGGTGCTCGTCGACGAGTGCGCGCGTGGTTTCGGAGACCACGACCTGGCCGCCGTGCGCGGAGCTCGAGACACGGGCGGCGTGGTGGACGTCCAGGCCGATGTACTCCTCTCCCACAAGCGGCGCTTCACCAGTGTGCAGGCCCATGCGGACGCGAAGGGCGACGCCTTCCGGCCACTCATGCTTCGCGAAGGTCTTCTGCGCGTCCGCGGCCGACTCGCATGCATCGACGGCGCTTTCGAAGACGCAGAAGAAAGAATCTCCCTCGGTGCGGAGCTCTCGCCCGCGCTTGCCCTGAAACGCCGCGCGCAGGATTGCGTGGTGGTCGGTCTGCGCCTTCACGTAGCGATCGCCCACCTCCTGCATGAGGCGTGTCGATCCCTCGATGTCGGTGAAAAGGAACGTGACGGTGCCGGTCGGGAGCGTCACTGGGCCGTGCGGCTCAAGGCTTCATCCAGGAGCGGCTGCAGGAATGAGCCGAGCTCACGCTGATACTCGGGCTCGTCGTATCGGAGCATCCGGTGGGGGTGCATCAGGTGCTCTTTGACCTTGCCTCCCATCCGCAGGTACAGCGCGGGGTATGGATCGTCGCGCCCGTTGGCTTCGAGCGCGATGGCGACAGCGTCCTGGCCCTCGAGGTCGTCGACGAAATGCGCGAGCGGTCGAATCCCTTCGTCCGCGATTCCCTGTGCTGGGTCGATGCTCACGACGCGGGCAAGATAAGAACGCTGGTGCCACAGCTCGGGGCCGCGGCTCGCCTCAGCGAGGAGGAACGGCACGACCTGGTCGGGTTTCAAGGCGCGCTTCTCCAGACGCTTTCCGAACCGAGTCTCCGCGATGTGCCGGGCGAGCACGCGAGCGTTGTAGCGGTATCCCTGCACCGCGCCGGAGTTGCTCGGGATCCCGTGCTTGCGCAGTCCCTGCGAGCCCTGCATGATCGTGCCGGCGAAAAAGATCCCCGGCACCGTCGCGCTTTCCCAGAACGGTGTCTGCGCCGGGAGCCGGCTCTGACCGAACGTCGCCACGCCACGCTCGGGCAGGTCGAGCAAAGGCGTGACGAAACCGGTTGCGGCGATGACGTCTTCGACCTCGAAGTTGAAGTCGTGTCCGTCCTGCGGGCTCCTGGTCTTGACGAGGTAGTGGTCCGCGACGCGCTCGACCGATTCGATCGATGCGTCGAGGACGAGCACTCCGCCTGCAAGGGCCCAGTCCTCATACGGCTGCACGTACCGCGCCCGCACCCCGACCAGCGATCGAGTGTCGACGGAGAGCTTGGTCGGACTCGGTGACGCGAGCACGATCTGGCGCGCCCAGGGGAGCAGGCCGGTCGCGATCTCGAATCCGGAGTTCTGCTTGCCGACGATGAACACGCGCCTGTTCGCGTACGTCTCGGCTGGACGAAGGTCGCCGTACTGCTGGACGCCCTCGACGACGAGCGCTGACGGGCGCCACGGCTCCGCGACCCCCACCGCGAACACGATCGTTGGCGCGCGGTACTCGCCGTCGGACGTGACCAGCACGAAATCCTTACCGTCTTGCCTGGTCGACTCCCAACGGCAGCCGTACCGCACCGACAACCCGGTGCGCTCCACGAACGTCACCAGGCCGCGCTCCATCTCGGGTCGGGATGGAAAGTAGGACGTGCCGTCCATGACCGTCGGCATGATCGCCCGATTGGCCTCCTCCTCCGGAAGCAGGCTGTTCCAGTCGTACCGCTCGTACTCGGTTGACCCGCGCTTGTGGTCGGCGAACGGTTTGGTCCAGCTGAGCATGCGCTGAAAGATCGGCCACCGGCGAAACATGCCGCCGGGTGCCGGGTCCTGCGAGATGACCGCGTGTTCGATGCCGAGCCGGCGCAGGCTGTAGGTCAGCTGCAGCGCGCCCGGACCACTTCCGACGACCACGAGCGGGTAGCGCCCTGGTGGAAACGGCGCCTCCGTCAGCTGAGCCACCGGGTCGTCGTGCGGAGCTTGCGCGCCTCGCCCTGGAGGACGCGAAACATCACGTGGGGATGCGCGACGAGGAAGTCCTCGAGCGCATTCGGGGGAAGCACGAGACAGCGCAGCGGGCGGACCGCGACCACGTCGGCGGTGGGCGCCTCGCCGAGCAAGCACGAGATCTCGCCGAAGTAGTCGCCTGGCCGGAGAGTCGTCCGGTCCTTGCCGTCGACGCGGATGATCGCCGTGCCGTCCACGATCAGGTAGAAGCCCGAGGCGGTGAGGCCCTGGCGGATGATCCGCTCGCCCTCCGCGAAATAGACCTCACCGAAGGTCTGGACCACGTTTTCCAGCTCAGGGGTGGACAGATCCGCGAACAGCGCGAATCCAGACAGGATGTCGACGACGTCCTGGCGTACTTCCACTTCCCCTCAGTGGGGAAGCTTAGACGGACGGCGGGTAGGGCTTGGCCTTATCCCTCGCCACCGGCCCGCGAACCGTCTCGAAGACCGCCCTGGCGACCCCCGCGGCGTCCAGGCCGTGCTCTCTCAGGATATCCGCCGCCTTGCCCTGGGGCAGGAAAGCATCGGGCAGCGCGAGCGTTCGAACCCGCCCCGCCAGCCCGTGCGGGGCGAGGGTCTCCAGGACCGCTCCGCCGAATCCGCCCGAGCCGACGTTGTCCTCGACCGTCACGACGACCGGGTACGCGCGGGCCCAGTCGGCGATCCGCGGATCGACCGGCTTGATCCATCGCGCATTGACGACACCGCAGGACACGCCCTGCATCTGCAGGCGCTCGGCTGCCTCGCCCGCGACCTCCACCATCCTGCCGACCGCGAAAATCACGGCGTCGGTGCCCCTGCGCATCTCCTCCCATCGGCCCACCGGCAAGGGTTCGACCGGGAGGTCGGGCGTCGCCGGCGCGGGTCCCTTTGGATAGCGGATCGCGATCGGGCCGTCGGTTTCGAGGGCGGTCTCGAGGAGAGCGCACAGCTCCGTCGCGTCCTTCGGCGCCGCGATCTTCAAGTTGGGGATCAGGCGCAGGTAGGAGAGGTCGAAGATCCCGTGGTGTGATGCGCCGTCGGGGCCGGTCACGCCGGCGCGGTCGATCACGAAGACGACCGGCAGCTTGTGAAGCGCGACGTCCATGATCGTCTGGTCGAACGCGCGGGCCAGGAATGTCGAGTAGATGCAGACCACCGGATGCATGCCGGCCATCGCCAGGCCCGCGGCGAACGTAACCGCGTGCTGCTCGCAAATCCCCACGTCGAAAAAGCGATCTGGAAACTCCTTTGCGAAGTTCAGAAGCCCGGTGGACGACGCCATGGCGGCGGTGATCGCGCAGACCTCGGGCCGTCTCGCCGCCGAGGTCATCAGGGCTTCGCCGAAGATGTCGGTGTAGGTCATCTCGGTGGAGCGCGGCCGGCCGGTCAGCGGATCGAACGCGCTGACGCCGTGCAGCTTGTCCACCTCGTCCTCGACAGCTGGGCCGTAGCCGTGACCTTTTTCCGTGACCACGTGCACGACGACCGGCTCGCGCAGCTTCTTGGAGCGGTTCAACACCTCTTCGAGCGCGGCCTCGTCGTGGCCGTCGACGAGACCCGCGTACTTGATGCCGAGCGATTCGAACATGGTGGACGGCTGCAGCAGCTGCTTGAGACCTTCCTTGACGCGATACGCAGCCTGGTCCGCGGAGTAACCGACCAGCGGCAGGTCGCGCAGCAAGCGAGAGATCTCGTCCTTGATGCGCTCGTACCGAGGATCGACCCGGAGCTGGGAGAGGTGCCGTGCCAGGCCGCCGACGGTGGGTGCATAAGACCGGCCGTTGTCGTTGATCACGATGATCAGGTTCGGCGGCTGGAGGTGGGCGACCTGGTTGAGCGCCTCGTAGGCCATCCCGCCGGTAAGCGCGCCGTCGCCGATGACCGCCACGACGAATCCGCCGATCCGCTTGCGCAGCCTCGCCTCCGCGATACCGAGCGCGTAGCTCAGCGACGTCGACGCGTGGCTGTTCTCGACCAGGTCGTGCTCGGATTCACTGCGCGACGGATAACCGGACATGCCTCCGGCCTGGCGCAGCTGCGCGAAAGCCGCGGCCCGTCCGGTCACCAGCTTGTGGACGTACGCCTGGTGCCCGGTGTCCCAGACGATCGCGTCCTTCGGGCTGTCGAACACGCGGTGCAGCGCAAACGTCAGCTCGACGACTCCCAGGTTTGGCGACAGGTGGCCTCCGGTGCGCGAGGTCTGCTCGACCAGGAAGGCGCGCACCTCGGTCGCCAGCTCGGCCAGGCGCGCCTGATCGAGCGCTTTCAGGTCGGCAGGGGAGTGGATCGTCTCCAGCAGTCCCACTTCTCTTCTAACGCTCCGAGCCCGCCAGGAGTTCTGCCGGCGGGGTGATCTTCACGGCCTGCTAAGCGTAGACAACCGCGCCCGAGATCAGGCCAGGTGCTCGGCGACGAGCTCCAGAACGTGAGCCACACGAAGGTCCATCCCGCGCTTCCGGGCCGCGGCGGCGATGTGCATCAGGCATCCTGGGTTGTCGGTGGCGACGACCGTGCATCCCGTCTTGCCTATCGCGTCGAGCTTCCAGTCCGCCAGCCTCTCCGCGACGCGAGGCCACTCGAGGCTGAAGCTGCCACCAAAGCCGCAGCAGTTGGCGATGTCGGGAATGTCGACCACCTCGTAGCCCGCGAGCTCCAGCACGCGGCGCGGCTCGTCTTTGAGGCCGAGCTGGCGGAGCGACTGGCAGGAGTCGTGGTAGGCGATCTTCAGGCTCATGCGGTCTTGCTCGACCAGCTCCGGGTTCGCAGCCAGCAGCTCCAGCACAAATCGCGTCGAGTCGCGCATCCGCCCGTGCAGGCTTCGGTTGGGCACCGGACCCCAGTCCGGCGAGTCGATCGTGATCGCGCCGAAGCACGAGGCGGACGGCGTCACGATCGGGCCCTTGGAATCCTGAAGGCTTTGCGCGAGGGATGTCGTCAATTTGTGGGCACCTTCGAAGTCGCCGGCGTTCGCGGCGATGAGGCCGCAGCACCATTGATCCTTGGGAAATCCAACCTGGAACCCCGCCGAGGTCGCGATCCGCTCGAGCGCGACGGCTGCATCCGGCCAGGCGCGGTCGGCCAGGCACGAGGCGAAGATGGTCAACGGCTCACCGTCGACGGTGCTGGGACGGACGCGATCGCGGTAGGGGGTCCGCGCCAGGCGCGGCGTCCCCGGGACGAGCCGGCTGAAGGGCGCTGCGGTGCGCATGAGGCGGTCGGCGAGCTGCGGGCGCTCCCACATCCCGAGCACGGCCCTTTTCCGCAGCGACTTCCTGCCCGAGCGGCGGTGCTCGAGGATGAGCCGCGGGAGCGGGATGTCGACAGGGCAGATCTCCTGGCAGGCGTTGCACTGGGCGCAGAGGGTGTTGGCGAGGTCGGCGTCTTGCAGGCCGTGGTGGAACGGTGTGAGGACGAGGCCGATCGGTCCGTTGTAGATGTGGCCGCCGAACTGGTGCCCGCCGACAGCCATGAACGGTGGACACGCGTTGGAGCAGGCGCCGCAGCGGATGCACGTCAGCGCATCGCGAAACAGCGGATCGTCCAGCATCTTTTCGCGGCCGTTGTCGACGATCACGCAGTGGAGCTCGCGTGGCCCATGGACTCCGATCGTCAGTGACTGCTCGATGTCGGCCGACCGCGACGGACCTGTGATCCAGTTGACGTAGCTGCTGATCACCTGGCCAGTGCCACTGCGCGGGAGCATGCGCAGCACCGCCACCGCGTCGTCGAGGGTTGCCACGAGCTTGTCGATTCCGAACAGCGCGATGTGGACCGGCGGAAGCGTCGTCGTCAGGTCGGCGTTGCCTTCGTTGGTGACCAGGACGATCGTGCCCGTCTCGGCGATTGCCATGTTGGCGCCGGAGATGCCGACGGTGGCGGCGATGAACTTTTCCCGCAACGACTCTCGTGCGTGGAGCTGGATCGCTTCGACCGTCGGTTCGGTGCCGAATACCGCCGCCGCGTCTTCCTTCGTCAGGTGGATGGCGGGCGCGATGAGGTGGGACGGATGGGTGTGCGTGAGCTGCACCATCCGCTCCCCGAGGTCTGTCTCGACGACCTCCATCCCCAGGCCTTCGAGGTAGGCGTTCAGCCCGATCTCCTCGGTGGCCATCGACTTGCTCTTGGTCACCACCATCCGCGTCCCCGGCGCCAGGTCGCTGCCGGCATTCCAGCAGAGCTGGCCGATGATCTCGCGCGCCTCGGCAGCGTCTTTGGCGAGATGGACCGCTCCGCCGACGGCGGCGAGTCGTTCCGTGAACTGCTCGAGCAGCTCGGGCAGGCGGTCGAGGTTGGCCTTGCGCCTCCGCTTCAGCTCCTCGCGGCCTTTCGTGAAGTCGAAGTTTTCGAATGCCTTGTTGCGGCGGCTGCGCAGACCGGTCATGGCGCCGACCAGTGCCTTCTGCAGGCTGGGATCGTCTAGCGCGTGGTCGACGCGGCGCGAGAAGTGTGACCGGCTCTCAGGCACGCGTCTGGGACGCTTCTTTGATCGCTTCTCTCACAGCGTCGGCGGTGGACACCGGCGCCAAGCATATGGTTCCGACACACACGACGGCGCGCTCATCGCCCTTGGGGTCGATGACCGCGTACGGATGCGCCGCTCGCGCGGCGCGGGCCAGCTCCGCGTTCTTCGTCGTCACCTTGACCGCGTGCGAAAGCCTGTCCAGCGCGCGGGCAAACAGTGCGGCCATCAGGCCGTAGGAGCGGGGAAGCGCTGCGACCGATTCGAGCGCGCGACGGGCACGCTCGCGGTACGGCGCATTCGGATCACCAGTCAGGACGTCGAGCTCGAGCAGCGCGATCGCCGCGACCGAGTTCTCGGCCAGCGGTTTGATTCGCTCGCCGAGGCGACCGAGCTCATCGCCGCCCGCGTGGTCGAAGTAGCCGCCGAGCTGAGAGTCGCCGTACCTGTCTTCGAGATGCTGGGCCAGGTCGGCCGCGACGGCCATCCATCTTTCTCCGAGCCCGTGCTGGTGCGCGCGCAGCGCCGCCCACATTGACCAGGCCTGATCGCCGAGCTGACCGCCCACACCCTCGGAGTGCGTCATGCCTTCGCCCTTGCGATAGGCGCGCTTGAACAGGGAGTCGAGAAGCTGCTCCGCAGGACGGCCGGCGTCCAGGTAGCTGATCGCCAGTGCGGCGTTCCACGCGGTGTAGATGCGGCGGTCGACGTAGGGCGGTGTGCTCGATTCGCGTTCTTCAAGGTCCATCGAGTAGTAGTGCTCGTCGGCGTCCTGGCTCCCCGCGTAGAGGCCGGTCTTCGGGTCGCGCAGGACCCGGTCGAGGTATCCGGCCGTCTTGTCGAGCGTCTCCGTCATGCCGGCCAGCGACAGCCCCAGGACCAGGCCGGCGTGGTCCTCCAGCATCTTCTCGAAATGGGGGACGCTCCAGTCCTGTGTCGTCGAGTAGCGGAAGAATCCGCCCTCGACGTGGTCATAGGTCCCGCCGCCTGACATGCGCTCCAGCGTGTGCACGGCGATGCTCCGCAGCGAGTCGTCCGAACGCAGCACGGACTGCTCCAGCAGCAGAAGGATCGCGTCCGTCTGTGGAAACTTCGGCGCGGTGCCGAAGCCGCCGTACTCGGGGTCGTACGCGGAACGGACTGCGTTGAGGACCTCATCGACGAGGCCGGTTTCTAGCCGGCCTGCGCTGCGGGCCACGCCCGACGCCGCGCGCTTGCGGGCGTCCAGAACGCGGGTTGCGATCTCGGCCTGGTTGGCCTGGTAGTAATCGGCGATGCGCAGGAGGGCGCTCGCCATCTGGTCGGGAGGCAGGTAGGTGGCGCCGGTGAGGATGTCGCCCGACGCGGTGAGGAACGCCGTCGTCGGCCAACCGCCCATGTTGTAACGCTGGTTGATGTCCGGGCGCACGTCGTTGTCCACGCGCACCGGGACGTAGTCGCGGTTGATCAGCTCGATGACGCTCGGGTGTGAGTAGGTCGTCTCGTCCATGACATGGCACCAGTGGCACCACACCGCGGAGATGGATAAAAGGATGGGCCGGTGCGTCTGCCTGGCCTCCTCGAATGCCTCCTCCGACCAGGGGTGCCAGTCGATCTCCGCCGCGCGGTTGGGCCGCGGCGAGAAGTGAAATTCCGCGTGAGCTTCCGTCACCGGCACAAGGTTACGATGAGGCTGTGATCTCAACTAGCGCTGTCGACGCGTACGTCGAGAAGCACTCGCACCGCTTCGTTCAAGACTTGAAGGAGCTGTGCTCCTTCCCGAGCATCTCCAACCACGGGCGCGATGCGATCCAGCCCGCCCGGGACTGGCTGGCGGACCGGCTGGCGAAGTTCACAGACAGGGTCGAGACCCTCGAGGCCGGCGGGATGCCCGCGCTCTACGCGGAGGTGCCCGGCGCAGGTCGTCGCAAACTGCTGCTCTACCAGCACTACGACGTGCAGCCGGTCGATCCGATCGAGCTCTGGACCACGCCTCCGTTCGAACCGGCGGAGCGTGACGGCAAGATCTTCGCACGCGGCGTGGCGGACGACAAGGCTGACGTGATGGCGCGCCTCCACGCTCTGGAAACGCTGCAGGAGCTCGGCGAGGTGCCGGTCACCCTGCGGTTCCTGATCGAAGGCGAGGAGGAGATCGGCTCCAAGACCTTCGAGAAGATCGCGCACGAGCACGCGGCCAAGCTGCGCGCCGACGGCTGCCTCTGGGAGTCGGCGATGTCGTTCGACGACGCCGGACGACCCAACCTGCAGTTCGGATGCCGCGGCCTGGTCTACGTCACGCTGCGGGTCAAGCTGCTGGACTTCGACCAGCACTCGGGCTTCGCGTCCATCTATCCGTCGGCTGCGATGTACCTGGTCGGCGCGCTCGCGAGCCTGCGCGACCAGGACATGAACATCAAGATCGAGGGCTTCTACGAGAAGGTGGTCAAGCCGACCGACGCGGACCGCCGCATGATGGCGAGCATCGACCCCGAGGTCGAGAAACGGCGCCAGCTGGTCGGTTTCGAGAAGCTGGTTCGCGACCCCAAGCCGGATCAGGTCGTCGAACAGATGCTGTTCCTGCCGACCTGCAACATCGCCGGCATCACGACCGGGTACCAGGGCCCAGGCTCCAAGACCGTGCTTCCCGCCGACGCCACCGCCAAGCTCGACTTCCGGCTGATCCCCGACCAGGACCCGAGCGATGTGATCCAGCTCCTGCGCAAGCACCTGGACCGCCACGGTTTCGACAGGGTCGAGATCGTGTCGTCGGAGGGCGAGAAGCCCGCGCGGTCGGACCCCAGCTCGGCGATCGCTCGGACCGTCATCGAGTGCGTCCGCGACATGCACGGCGAGCCTGTCCTGTGGCCGTTCATGCCGGCCACCGGCCCGATGCACGCGGTGGTCGCCGACCTGGAGACGCCGACGGTGCTGCCGGTCGGCGTCGGGCGACCCGACGCCAGGATCCACGCGCCCAACGAGAACATCCGGGTCGACGACTACGTCAACACGGTCCGCATGATGTGCCGGATCTGGGAGCGGTTCGGGGCGAGCTGATGGAGAAGCTCACCGACAAGCTCTTCACGGTCAAGTACAACGAGGACACCGGCAAGCCGCACATCGAGATCGTCGACCAGAACGTCTGCCTGTCGAAGTGCACGGGCAAGTACTGCACGCACTTCTGCCCGGCCGGTGTCTACGAGTGGAACGAGGAGCAGAAGAAGAACCTGGTCAGCTTCGGCAACTGCATCGAGTGCGGCGCGTGCTCGATCGGCTGCCCCTTCGACAACATCTCCTGCCACGCCCCGCGCGGTGGCTACGGGGTCCGCTACCAGCACGGGTGAGCCGGCGCCCGGAATACAACCTGTCGCCCCGGGAATACTCCTTAGTGCAGTGAGCGATTACGACGTCATCATCGTCGGGGGCGGTCCGGCCGGGCTGGCGGCTGCCCTCTACACCGCCCGGATGAACCTCCGGACGGTCGTCCTGGACCGGGGCCCCCTCGGGGGCCAGCTGCTCAACACCGAGCTCGTGGAGGACTACCCGGGCTTCGAGTCGATCCTCGGCTCCGACCTGGCCGTCAAGATGGGCGACCACGCCCGGAAGTTCGGCGTCGAGGTCCGCGACTTCGAGCCGGTCCACGAGATCGACGTCGAGGGCAACACGAAGGTCGTTCACATGGAGTCCGGTGAGGAGCTGCGCGCTCCGGCGCTGATCATGGCCGCCGGCGGGCTGCCGCGCTACCTGCAGGTCCCGGGCGAGAAGGAGTTCTGGGGCCGCGGCGTGAGCTATTGCGCGGTGTGCGACGGCGCGTTCTTCAAGGGCCAGGAGCTGGCCGTGGTCGGAGGCGGCGACGCAGCCGTCGAGGAGGGCGAGTTCCTCACCCGCTACGCCTCGAAGGTCTACATCCTCCACCGGCGGAGCGAGCTTCGCGCCCAGCCGATCCTTGTCGACCGGGCTAAGGCCAACCCGAAGATCGAGTTCGTCTTCGACGCCCACGTGAAGGAGATCGCCGGCGACCAGAAAGTGCAGATGGTCCTCTACGAGCAGCACGGGGAGCTGAAGGAGCTGCGAGTCGGCGGGGTGTTCATCTTCGTCGGCTTCGTCCCGAATTCCTCGCTGCTGAAGGTCCACGTCGACCACGACGCGGCCGGCTACCTGCTTACCGACCGGAACATGCAGACGTCGGTGGAAGGAATCTGGGCTGTCGGGGACGTGCGTGCGCAGCTGACAAAGCAGATCGCGACGGCGGTGGGCGATGGGACGACGGCGGCGGTCGCGGCATCGGCGTACATCAGCACCCTGAAGGACGCCGCCCGAGCCTAGTCCCGAAAGGACGAATGTCCCATCGGCTTTTGAAGCGCCTCCCGGTAGCTTTTGGCGAACCGAGAGGAGGGATTCAGGAAAATGAAACGCGTCTCACCAACCGCTGCCGCACTCGCTTTAGCCACGTCGTTGACGATGGTTCTGCTCTCGAGCGTCACCGCATTCGCGGACGCAGAGCACGCCAACCCGGACAACAACGGTCATCACTATGGCTGGGTGAAGCACCACAACAACCAGCCTCCGCCGGCGACCAATCCACCGCCGGCGACCAACCCGCCGCCGGTCACCAATCCGCCGCCAGTCACCAATCCGCCGCCGGTATCCACTGCTCCGCCGACGGGCAGCTCAGCCGGCGTGGGCTCGTCCGCGAGCCAGTCGGACACGCCACCCGTCGTGGTCATCCCACCGGCGCTTACGCTGCCCGTGCAGAACGTTCAAGCGAGGCACGCGAGCTCTGCCGGCGCGGGCTGGAGCTGGACCTGGTGGCTCATCTTGCTGATCTTGCCCGCGCTGGTCGCGGTGTGGCTCGTGGTCTTCGCGCGCGGCGCGATGACCCTGGCACGCCGGCGGGCGGGAGCCCCGGCCTAGGGCCGGTTTAACGAAACTCGGCGGCGAAAAGCTTCATTGCGGGTTGATCGGTCCGCAGCCGACCAACGCCGCGTACAGGGCGAGCACGCCGTTGATGTGAGCGCCGAGGCCGTACCGCTGGATTGCACGCAAGCGTGCGCGCATACCCATCGTCAGGCAGAGGTCCTTTGAGCGCACGAAGCTCGCGATGGCGGTTCGCAGCTCGTGCAGCAGGTGATGGGGATCGAGCAACGTGCCGATTCCTTCCAGCATCTCGGCGTGGTTGCCGACGCGTGTCGCGGCAACCGCGATTCCGCACGCCATCGCCTCCAGCAGAGCGAGCGACTGCGCTTCCACGTCGGAAGGCAGGAAGAAAGCGTCCGACGCACGCAGAATGTCGATCCGCCGGCGCTCATCGAGAAGCGCGCCGGTGAAGACGACGCGGGGGTCCCGGTAGCGAGCCCTCAGGTGCGGGAGATCGAACCCGTCTCCGACCACGACCAGGTGCGTCGACGGCGGGGGCGACACCTCGAGGAATGCCCTCACCAAGGTGTCGACACGCTTTTCCGGATCGACTCTGCCGACGAAGGTGAAAAGCCGTTCGGCGCCGAGCGCCGCGCGCGCGTCGGACGGTCCGGGCGAGTATTTGTCCAGGTCGACTCCGTTGGGGAGGACGCTGAGCACGTGCTCCGGCACGCCCAGCTGAACGAGGAGACGCCACTGCGCCGCGCCGCTCACGATGACCCGGTCGCACTCTGCCAGGGCGCGTGCATACATGCGGGTCACGGCTGACGCGAGCGATCCCCACATCGATCGGGCTGCGGTGAAAGGGACGTGAAACGTCACCACCACCGGAACGCCCAATCTGTGGCAGATCCGCGGCAGCGTGAAATCAAGCGTCGAAAACGGTGCGGACAGGTGGACGACGTCGACCGCATGGTCGCGCAGGATTCCTTCCAGGGTGCTGCGCGAACGCGCGCCGGAGACGACGACGCGCCTTTGAAACAACGGCGTGCCGCGCAGTGAGAACGACGACCGTCCGTCCTCGAGGGCCCGCTCGTGATGGACGAAGACGACCTCGATGCCACGCTCCTCGAGACCGGTGGTGACGATCCGCGAGTAGGTGCGCAGGCCGTCGCCGATGGTTTGCGACTTGTGCCCGAGCCAGGCGACGCGTAGCCAATCGCCGTTCCGGACCACCACGCTCTTCGCATGTTCCGCGCCGACCCGCATCACGCCCGCCTCAGCGCTTCCCAGATTGACCGCCATACTAAATGCTCCGCTTGACGCAGGACCGAGTGCCGCTGCCCAGGTTGACAAGGGCGGTGCTCCGCGCAGCAGGCTGGGGTGGCGGCGTCAGCATGCTGCGGCTCTGGCGGGCCGGCGAGCCGCTCCTGATGCGCATGTGGCGGGTGCGGGCGGTGCGCGAGGGCTCGATCCTCCAGTACGGGATCTCACCTTTTCGCGGCCCATCCACCGTGCTCGCCGATGGCACGCCGGTGCCGCACGGGGCGAGGATCCTGCACCTCCACCTCGACAACCGTCGTGTCGAGCTGGCCCTCGAGGAGTCAAACGGCAACTTGTGGGCGCTCGGTCCCCGCCTCGATGCCGACCTCGACAACCTGGCGAGAGACGTCGGTTCTGGTCGCGTCGGGTCCGTAGCCGCGGTGCGAGGCGTCACCGTCCTCGCGACTATGGCGGCGCGGTTTGGTTTCGAGGTCCGTCCCCTCCCCCGCAATTTACGTTGGAGGCTGATCCAGAGCCTGGCCGGCCTGGTCATCGCCTCCTACCACGCAGCCGGCCGCGCAGAAGTCCGGCGCGGTGTCGCCTGGCCCGGTGAGATCTGGATGAGCGCGCGCGCGCTGCGCGCACGGGTCGAGGGCGAACCATAATTTCGACCATGCCGGCGAGGCAAAGGTCCCAGGCCGTCCTCGTCCGCGAGCCCACGGGCACGCTCACGTTCCTGCTCACGGACATCCAGCGATCGACCGAGTCGTGGGACCTGCACCCGACGGCGATGCAGCGCGCGCTGCAGATCCATGACGAGATCTTCGACCGCTGCGCAGCCCAGCACGAGGGCCGGGTCGTGGAGCTCGGGCGCGAGGGAGACAGCGTGATGTGCGTGTTCTCACGACCGAGCCAGGCGGTCGCGTGCGCGCTGACGGCGCAGCAAGAGCTGCAGCGCGCGGACTGGCCGCCGGCAGTAAGACCTCGGGTTCGCATCGCCATCCACACCGGCGAGGCCGAGCTGCGCGACGGCCACTACTTCGGCCCGGCCCTGTATCGGTGCGCGCGACTGGTCGCGATCGCGCACGGTGGCCAGACGATCCTGTCCGCGCCGACGCGCGACCTGATCGTCGACACGCTGTCGAGCTCGGTGTCGCTCATCGACCTTGGTGTGCACCAGCTGAAGGGCCTGTCGCGACCGGAGCGCGTCTACCAGCTCGTCCATCCGGAGCTCGAGTCACACTTTCCACCACTGCGGTCGCTCGACAGCAGGAGGACGAATCTTCCCGCCGAGCTCACGAGCTTTCTCGGCCGCGAGGCGCAGCTGCGTGCCCTTGCGGACGCGCTGGCCGGCCACCGCATGGTGACCGTCACCGGACCGGGTGGCATGGGCAAGACGCGCACTGCGCTGCACCTCGCCGCGGGATTGCAGGAGGGCTTCGCGGACGGGGTGTGGTTCATCGGGCTGGATGTCGTCGCGGACCCTGCTCTCGTGGCGCAGGAGATCGCAAACACGCTGGCGCTGCGGGAGGTCGCGGGCACTGACCTGCTCGAGACGCTGTGCCTGCACCTGCAGTCGCTCGAGTGCCTCCTCATCCTCGACAACTGCGAGCACCTGGTCGAGCAGTGCGCGGTCGTCTCCGACGCGATCGTGGGTCGATGTCCCGACGTGAAGATCCTCGCCACCAGCAGGCAGGCGACCGGCGCCGCGAACGAGCTTGTCTGGCGGCTGGATCCACTTTCCGTGGGACCCCCGCAGAGCGAAGCAGCGCGTCTGTTCATCGACCGCGCGTGGCCGAACCGGCCGCTCAACGAGGTCGACGCGTCGAGGTCCGAAGCCATCGCGCAGATCTGCAAGCGCCTCGATGGGATTCCGCTGGCGATCGAGCTTGCCGCGGCGCGGGCGAGGGTCATGACAGTCGATGAGCTCCTGGCGCGGCTCGACGACCGCCTTGGGATCCTCGCCGGCGGTCCGCGCACGGTCCCTCGCCACCAGACGATGCGGGCCGCCGTCGAGTGGAGCTACCAGCTGCTCGATGCCAAAGAGCGGACTCTCTTTCGCCGGCTTGCGGTCTTCTCGGGTGGCTTCACCGTGGCGGAGGTCGAAGAGATCTGCGCCGGGGACGGCGTCGCGCGGGTCGACGTCATCGACCTGATGTCGCTTCTGCTCGACAAGTCGCTGGTCATGCCGGTCGAGGTGGGGAACCAGGAGAGCCCGATGCGCGTCCTTGCCACGCTCCAGCAGTACTCGTTAGAGCGACTGGAGGAAGCGGGCGAGGCGGATGTCTACTTGCGCCGGCACGCGGAGTATTTCCTCCGGCTTGCCGAGCAGGCGCGCGACCTGCAGAACAGCCCCGAGCACCTGGGCCGCATGGACCTGCTGGAGCGCGAGCACGACAACCTGAGGGCGGCCCTGGCGTCGAGCCAGTCGATCTCCTCGGACCTGAACCTGCGACTGGCGACGGCGTTGCTCGGATTCTGGGACGAGCGCGGCCACCTGACCGAAGGGCGTGATTCGCTCGCCAAGGCGCTTGCGGCGTGGCCGGAGGAAAACGCCATCCGGGCCGATGCGCTTGGAGCAGCCGGGTGGCTGGCTCAGCGGCAAGGTGATTTCACCGCCGCCACCACGTACTTCGAGGAGAGCGTGCGCATCGCCGGCGCCGTCTCGGCGCCTCCGGTGAAGGCCCGATCCCTGCGCAACCTCGCCCTGATCTTCGTGGTCCAGGGTGACGGCGAGCGCGCTCGACCGCTGGTGGAGGAAGCGCTGCAGATCGCCGATGACACCCACGACCGCGCCGGCACCGCCGGCGCGTTGCTCGTGATGGCGCTCATCGCCTACTTCATGCGAGACCTGGAGGCGGCGAAGAGGCATGGCGAAACGAGCCTGGCGCTGCATCGGGAGCTCGGGGACGAAAAAGTTGCGGCGTTCCTGCTGGCGTGCCTGGCGACCCTCGCGCTCGACATGGGCGACGTCGAGCGGGCGCGAGCGAACCTGCGGGAGAGTCTCGAGATCTCGCAACGTCTGCGCGAGAAGGTCGACGTCGCGCTCGTCCTCGAGAGCTGCGCCCGGTTCGCCACCGCGATCTCGGACCCAGGGCAGGCGATCAAGCTGGCGGCGGCGGCGGCCTCGATTCGAAGAGCGGCAGGCGCGCCGTCGGCCCCGCTTTGGGACCTCCTGGTCGAGACGGCGCTTGGCCCGGCGAGAGAAGCGGTCGGGTCGAGCGTGGTCTCCGCCGCGTCCAGGGAAGGTGCCGCGCTCACGCTCGATGCGGCGCTGGAACAGGCGCTGGAGTGGCTCGACTCCGGCGGGCATGGCGGAGAGGCGCCTGTGGTGGAGGTCGCGCAAGGTGCCACCGCCGCGCTTCCGGCCCTGACTCGTCGGGAGCTCGAGGTCGCGGCGATGGTGGGCAGCGGGATGCGGAACCGCGAGATCGCAAAGAAGCTGTTCCTGTCGACCCGCACTGTCGACGCCCACGTTGAGCACATCCGCAACAAGCTCGACTTCCGCTCGCGGGCGCAGATCGCAGCGTGGGCTGCGGCGCACGGTCTGGTGCGGGATTAGGTAGCGAGATTAGGTAGCGATCTCGGCGATTTTGCCGATGGCCGCCGTCCATGCGCTCTCTTAGCCTCTAACCAGCGATTGGCCTCACCCAGAGACCAGAAGAATCCCCCAAGGTCGTTCCCCCAGGACCGAGGCCAATCGCAATCTTTTCAAAGGAGAGCGCCGATGGAACTGCTGTCCACCCGGGAGCGTGAGGTTCTTCGTCACATCCAGCTCGGATTCACCAACCGCCAGATCGCGGATCGGTTGTATGTCTCCACCAACACCGTCAACAAGCACGTGCACCAGGTGCTCCGCAAGCTCGAGGTGAGGAACCGGGTACAGGCCGCGATGTTCAGCATGGGGATGGCGACATGAAGGCGCTGGCCCCGGCTTAGCCAGGTCGGACAGTGCTGCCTGGCTCCGGCCACCTGCCCTCGACAGGATGCGCCTCACCGTCGCCTGGCCACGGAGGCATCGTGACCGCGACGGCGGTCAGGGGATCGTCGCCGAGACAGCGGAACTGAAAGCTCGTCCCGACAGGGATCGACAGGCATGTGCCTGGTTCCATGGCGACGACCTCTTCGCGATCACCCTGCCGGCGCCACATCTCGCCGCGGCCACCCAGCACGTACCAGACCTCTTCGACGGTGCGGTGCTCCATCGCGACCGAGATCTGAACGGGATTGAGCTGGAAGTGGGCCATGCTTCCCCGCTCAAGGCGCAGAAGGATCCGCACGTCCGATCCATCCGGAGCAAGCACATCGCGATCGACGGGCAGACGCATCGTGTCGAAGTCCATCCAAACCTCCCGCGGCCGGTTGCCGTGATGACTAGCCCGTGACGTCGATCCAGACGAGGCCCGGTGGCAGCGTCACCGCCTGACCGTTGTCGAGCGTGAACACGAGCGGCCCGTGGCTGTCGGTTGACGCCCACGTGCCCGAGTACTGCTGCCCCTTGTAGGACACGTCGATCCGGCCATTCGTATCGAGGTCGAAGTCGTGGATGTGCGCGCCGTGGCCGTCGCCGACGTCGAGCAGCTGCTCGCGCGTGTGCAGCACGATCACCATCTCGATGCGCAGCGGCTGCTGCAGGCTGGCGTCGCGATACGCATGTCCTTCCTCCGTCTTGCCGTACGTGCCGGTCGCCGGGTCATACGAATAGGTTGAGTAATGCTCGTCGACCGTGAGCGCGTTGACATTCGTGCCGCCGCTCAGGTTCGGCCGAACCTTGGGAAACGTGTAACCGTCGATGCCGTAAAGCTCCTCGGCGGCGAGCACCCTGTCGCCGTTGATCATCAGGTTGTCAGGCGCGTAGCGCGCCGCGGTCCGGTACTGAAAGCCGGGGCTGTCGAAGAACTGCGGCGTCGGGTCCTGCGCGGCGCGAGCGCGGGTCGCCTGCGATTCGCCGGACTGGAACAGGAGGCCTCGGTAGTGGCGGCCCAGCTTCAACGAGATGAAGCGGGCCGAGCGCATGGGCCCGACCATGTCCGGCGCGTTCTGGTAGATCGCCGTGAGGCGGGTGATCCCGCCTTCGGCGAGGTACTCGTAGACGACGTCCGCCGCCTGCAGGCCGTTCTGGTCGCGCGCGAGCTCGTCGTTGGGAATCTGGATGAGCGCCGGATAGCGCAGCGAGACCGTGTGCTCGCGGTCGTGCCAGTAGATGCCCGTCTTCAGCGTGAACGCGCCGGCGACCATGTGACCGGTCTGGTCTCGCCCGCCCGGCGCGATCTGAACGGTGACAGGTCCCGACCCCAGGCCGGCAAGCGAGAACGTGGCGCTCCTGGCATCCGCGGCCCATTTGAGAGCGGTCACCTCGTTGTTGACGGTCATCTTGATGGTGACCGGCTCCATGGCGTCGTTGAACGCCAGCTTCATCGTGGCGCCAGGATCCATCTCCATTCCGTCCTTCAACGGCTTGCCGTCCGCTCCCGTGATCGAGACGACTCTCGGGACGATCCTCGTGGTGAAGGTCCACAGACCACCGTGCACGAGATGGTGGGATGTGTCGGTGATCGTTTTCAGCGTGACGGTGTAAGTGGTCAGCTCGAGCAGCGGCCGGGTAGGCGTCCACGCATAATCGGTCTGCCCGGAGACCGCGCTGATGCCTCCGTCGGTCACGGGCGTGACGGTCATGCCCGACTTCAGCGCATCGATGGAGATCGACCTCGAGAACTTGAAGAGAAAGCTCCCGTCGGTGGGGACATCTTTCTGCCCGTCCTTGATGTTGGTGGCGACTGTGGTCGGCAGCGTGTTCTGGTAAGCGAGAAATGCCCCGACGCCGACCAGCACGACCAGCAGCGCCATGCCCGCGGCGAGCAGGCCGCGGCGGCCGGAACCTTTGCGGCGGCGCAGTGGTCTCCTCAGTACCGGCGGTGCGGGAGACGCTGGCTCCAGTTCGGGCAGAGGCGTGGATATCGACAACTGGCCGCGCGAATTATTGCACCAAGCGCTTCAGCAGAGAAAACGTGTAGATGCCGGTGGCGTGACCGCTCTCGAACGCAATCTGCAGCGCGTACTGACCGACGAGCTTGACGTCGCTGATGCGCAGCTCCGCGTCGCTGAGCTGTGTCACGCGAGCAAGACGACCCTGCATCCCGGCCTCACCGCGACACTCCGCGCACGGACACGCCCATCGCAGCTGCTCGCCGGAGTACCGGGTTTGCGTGCCGTCTTCCCACGTGATCTCCATCACCTGCTTCTCGCGGTCGACGTCGACGTTGCTTGGAAACGGATCCGGGTCTTGCAGGCTAGCAGTCCTCCAGAAGCCGGATCGACGGATCTGCGTCGCCCATCTCGGCGGCCCGCTAATGCACGTTGATGACGGGGAGCTGGCGAAACGACTGGATCGACGTGCGCGCCGCGACCTGCGAAGCGATCTCGACGAATGCTTTCGCGCCGGCGGACTCGGGCCGCGAGATGACGACCGGCACTCCGGTGTCCGCATCCTCGCGGATGCCTTCCTCGAGGGGGATCGCACCGAGAAACGGAACCCCGAACCTCTTCGCGGCCGCCTCCGCGCCGCCGTGACTGAAGATCTCGTGCCGGTGACCGCAGCTCGGGCACACGTACCAGCTCATGTTCTCGATGAGGCCGAGCGGCGTCACGTTGAGCTTTCGAAACATCTGCAGCGCGTTCACGGCGATGTTGGTCGCAACGTCCTGTGGCGTGCACACGATCGCGACGCCCGTGAGCGGGATCGCCTGGGCCAGGGTCAGAGACGCATCACCCGTACCTGGCGGCAGGTCGATCACGAGGTAGTCCAGGCGGCCCCAGTCTGTGACGGCCATCAGCTCCTCGATCATCTTGCCGACCATCGGGCCCCGATAGATGGTCGGTTGACCCGTCTGGTTGAGGTTGCCGAACGACATCATCTTCAGGCCATGCGCATCGATGGGCAGGAGACGGCCGTTGGCGCGTTCCGGCTCCGTCCGCGACCCCATCATGACCGGCACCGACGGCCCGAGAATGTCCGCGTCGAGGAGTCCAACCGTGGCTCCGCTCAGGCGAAGGGCCGCCGCCAGGTTGACCGCGACGGTCGACTTGCCGACGCCGCCCTTGCCGGACGCGACCGCGATCGTCTGCTTGACGCCGGGCAGGACCTCGGACGGCTTCGGCCGCAAGAATGCCGGCCGGACGTTGGCGGTCATGCGGACGTCGACGCCGGTGACCCCCGCGATCGCGTTGACGGCGTCTTCGGCCTGTGACTTGAAGCGGTCACGGACCGGGCAGGCCGGGGTGGTGAGCTCGAACGTGAAGCTGACGTTGCCCTGCGGGCTCACGTCCAGCTCCTTGATCATGCCCAGGCTCACGATGTCGCGGCCCAGGTCGGGGTCCTTGATCTGGCCGAGCGCCTCGAGCACCTGCTGGGAAGTTGGAGCGCTCATGGCCCCGGATGTTACCGAGGCTGCTAAGTTCAATGCGCCGATGAAGACGGAGGAGACCAGGCAGGTGACCGCGACCAGCCCCATGTCCGAGCTGGTCGCCTACTACGGCGGTCCCGCCTCCGACGTCTATTTCCAGCGGGCGCGGAAGACGCTGGCCGGGGCCAAGGTCGACGCGGCCGTCGCGATGGATTTCTTCGCCGGCTCGCCGGGTGTCCTGTGCGGCGTCACAGAGGCGGTGCGGCTGCTGCGCGAGATTCTCGACGAAGGCGACGAGGCTTACGCCATCGCGGAAGGCGAACCCATCAGCGCCAAGGAGACTGTGCTGCGCGTGCGGGCGCCCTACTCGCGATTCGGCGTCTACGAGACCGCGCTGCTCGGAATGCTGTCGAGCTGCACCGGCTGGGCGACGGCGGCGCGCGAGATCGTCGAGGCCGCGAACGGCAAGCGAGTGATCAGCTTCGGCGCGCGGCACGTCCACCCGTTGATCGCCCCCACGATGGAGTACTCCGCGGTCGTCGGAGGATGCGCCGGCTGCGCGACCCCGCTCGGCGCGCAGCTGGCGGGGCTGCAGGGCGCGTCCGGCACGATGCCGCACGCGATGATCCTTCTCTTCGGCGACACGGTCAAAGCCGCACTCGCCTTCGACGAGAACATGGGCGATGACGTGCTGCGGATCGTGCTCGTCGACACGTTCAAGGACGAAGCGGAGGAATCCCTGCGCGTCGCCGCGGCGCTTGGGAAGCGACTTCGCGGCGTGCGGCTCGATACACCGGGCGAACGGGGCGGAGTCACGATCGACCTGGTGAAAGAGGTCCGCGCGCGGCTGGACCTGGCCGGGTTCGACCACGTCGGCATCTTCATCTCGGGAGGGCTCGATGTGGAGAGGATCCGCGCCTTCGAGGCTGCCGGCTGTCCGATTCACTCGTACGGGGTCGGGATGGCGATCAGCTCTGCGCCGCCGATCGCATTCACCGCGGACATCAAGGAGATCGGGGGCAGGCCGATGACCAAGCGCGGTCGGATCCCGGGCGCGGCGCCGAATCCGCGCCTTGTTCGGGTCATCTGAAGCGCGCTGCGCGCGCCCCGCGGTAGCGCCCGGCTCCTCGCTCATCAGGCCGCATGCCGGTCCTGCCACGTCTGCGCCGACCAGGGCATCATCGCTGAGGCCAATCCGACCTTCGAGGGTCGTTGGGGCGCGCCGTTCTTCATCGTCGGCCAGGCGCCTGGCCCGGCAGAGCGCGAGTCGCGCCGGCCGTTTTCCGGGCGCGCGGGCAAAGAGCTCGACCGTTGGATGATCCGCGCCGGTTTCGCCGACGCGGAGGAGTTTCGGCGGCTGACCTACATCGCCGCGTTGATGCGGTGCTTTCCTGGTCGCAACGAACAGAACACCGGCGACCGGCGTCCGCCGCCTGCGGGCGTGGCCAACTGCGCGCACTGGCTCGAGGCTGAGCTGCGGTTGTTGAAGCCGAAGGTGTTGATCCTGGTCGGCCAGATGGCGATCACCCGGTTTCTGGGTCCAGGCTCGCTCGAAGACCGCGTCGGGAAGAGATTCGGCGATCGGCCCGTGATGGTTCCGCTGCCACATCCTTCCGGCCAGAGCCGCTGGCTGAACGAGCCCGCGAATCGCGAACGTCTCGCAGGGGCACTCGCACTGATCGGTGAGCTCCGTGCAAACTTTGCCCGGTGAGATATCTCCTTATCTATTACGGCGGCACGATGCCGGCGACGCCTGCCCAGCAGGCCCGAGTCATGAAGCAGTGGACGACCTGGTTCAGCAAGCTCGGTCCGGCCATCGTCGATCCGGGCAATCCGTTCTCCGGCAAGGTGAGCAAGGTCAGGCCCGATGGTGTCGCGAAAGGCCCTGTCGGAATGCGGGCCTCCGGTTACAGCATCATCGAGGCGCCGTCGCTCGAGGCCGCGACGAGGCTCGCCAGGAGCTGCCCGGTGATCAAGGGCGGCGCCCAGGTCGCGGTCTACGAAACCTTCAACGTGATGTAGGTCCGTCGTTGCCTGCGTTCTTCGGACGCCGCGAGCACGACCGCGTGGTGATCGAAGGCGGCGACGCGCGACACCTGGCCCGGTCGCTGCGTGCACGTCCAGGCGAATCGATCGACGTCGTCGACCCGAAGGGCTTCCTGCTCAGGGTCCGCGTCGAGTCGGTGTCAGTGGATCGCGTCGAGGGTCAGGTGGTCGACGAGCGCGCTCATCGACCTGAGCCGTCGGCGGGCATCACCATCGCGATCGCAAATCTGCCGGCGCCTTCTCTGGAGGTCGTCCTTTCCCGATGCACTGAGGCAGGCGCATTTGCATTTGTCGTCTTCAACGCCGACCGCAGCGTCGGCCGCGGGCAGAAGCTCGAACGCTGGAACGCGATCTGCCGTGAGGCGGCGATGCTGGCTGCGCGACTGCGGGTGCCCGAGGTTTCGATCGCCTCAGACGTCGACGCGGTCATCGGATCGGCCGACGCGGCGGTGATGCTGTCGCGCGCGGCGCCGCGGCGCCTGGCGGACGTCACCGAGCCGCGCGACGTGACGCTGCTCATCGGCCCCGAAGGGGGATGGACCGAGCGCGAGCTCGCGCTTGCGACCGAGGAGGCCTCGCTCGGCCCGCGCAACCTCCGTGCGGAAACGGCGGCCATGGTCGGGCTCGCGATCGCGCTGTCGGCTCGCGGCGACTAGAGGCCGCGGAGCTAGGCCTTCTTGTCCCTGGCCGTCTCCACCTCACCGGTGATGGCCACCACCGAGGCGTATCCGAAGATGAACGCGCCGGCGACCATCAGTGCCGCCGCGACCGGCAGGAGCCACGACGTGGCGGCAAGTCCGAGGCACGCGATCCCGATGGCCACCAGCAGCAGCGCGTAGGTCCGGAAGCCGCGCTTCGAGGCCGCGAAACCCGGAGGTAGGCTGCCCAGGTACTTCGAGGTGACGGCGCGGATCACGAAGTCCCCCGCCCCGAACAGGTTCAGCAGGAGGACGGCCCCGGATACGACCAGTACCACGCCTATCACGAGCACCACCGCCACGATGCCTAGCATTCTGACCGTGGCAGTCACCACCAGGCAGGCCCTCGTGCGGAATTTCTGCATCATCGCCCACATCGACCACGGCAAATCGACCCTGGCCGACAGGCTTCTCGAGCACACCGGCGCGATCAGCCAGCGCGACATGCAGGACCAGGTCCTCGACACGATGGACCTGGAGCGGGAGCGTGGGATCACCATCAAGCTGCAGGCGGTGCGAATGTCGTACCCGTCGAAGGACGGCCAGACGTACGAGCTCAACCTGATCGACACACCGGGCCACGTCGACTTCGCGTATGAGGTCTCGCGCTCGCTGGCCGCGTGCGAAGGCGCCATCCTCGTCGTGGACGCCGCGCAGGGGATCGAGGCGCAAACCCTCGCCAACCTCTACCAGGCGGTCGAGGCGGGCCTCACCATCGTCCCTGTCGTCAACAAGATCGACCTGGACGCCGCCCAGCCCGAGCTCGTGGCCGAAGAGATCTCGGACGTCACCGGCATCTCCCGCGAGCAGGTGATCTTCGCGTCGGCGAAGCTCGGCGTCGGGACCGAGGCCATCCTCGAAGCCGTGGTCAACCGCGTTCCTCCGCCGCACGGCGATCCCGAAAAGCCCCTGCGAGCGCTGATCTTCGACTCCCACTACGACACCTATCGCGGCGTGATCACGTATGTGCGGGTCGTGGACGGCGAGATCGTCCCGCGCACCAGGATCCGGATGATGAACACAGACAAGGTCCATGAGGTCGACGAGGTGGGTTGGTTCTCACCCCGTCCTCGCGCTGCCGACAGGCTCACGGCGGGTGAGGTGGGTTACGTCACCGCCGCGATCAAGAATGTGGTCGACGCGCGAGTGGGCGACACCATCACCATGGCCGAACACGGCGCGAGCGCGCCGCTGCCGGGCTACCGGCAGGTCAAGCCGATGGTCTTCGCCGGTCTGTTCCCCACCAACTCCGACCAGTTCGCCGACCTGAAAGAGGCGCTCGAAAAGCTGCAGCTCAATGACGCCGCGCTCTCTTACGAGCCCGAGAACTCGGCCGCGCTCGGATTTGGCTTTCGCTGCGGCTTCCTCGGCCTGCTCCACCTGGAGATCGTGCAGGAGCGCCTCGAGCGCGAGTTCGAGCTCGAGCTCATCACCACCGCCCCGACGGTCGAGTACCACGTGAAGCTCAAGCGGGGCGGTGTCATCGAGGTCGACAACCCGGCCCTGCTGCCGGATCCGACCGCGGTCGAATCGATCTCCGAGCCCTTCGTGAGGCTCGCCGTCATCACCCCCTCCTCCTACGTCGGACCGATGATGGAGCTCTGCCAGGAGCGGCGCGCCACGTTCAAACACCTGGAGCACAGGCCGGGCGACCGGGTCGTGCTCGAATACGAGATCCCGCTCGGCGAGATCATTCACGACTTCTACGACCAGCTCAAATCACGCTCGAAGGGCTACGCGTCGATGGACTACGAGATGATCGGCTTCCGCGAAGGCGAGCTCGTGAAGCTGGACGTCCTGGTCGCCGCAGAGCCGGTTGACGCCCTGTCCCTGATCACGCACCGGACCAAGGCCCAGTCGCAGGGGAGGCGGCTGGTCGAGAAGCTGAAGGCGATCATTCCGCGCCAGCTCTACGAGGTCCCGATCCAGGCCGCGATCGGCGGCAAGATAGTCGCTCGCGAGACGATTCCGGCGATGCGGAAGGACGTGCTTGCGAAATGCTATGGCGGCGACGTGACCCGGAAACGCAAACTGTTGGAGAAACAGAAGGAAGGCAAGCGGCGAATGAAGCGGGTCGGCTCGATCGAGATTCCCCAGGAGGCGTTCATGGCGGTGCTGAAGCTTGACTAGGCCGGTCAGGCTGGCGGCGGCGCTCGCGGCGCTGGCGCTGGTCACGCTGGCTTGCGGTCGCAGCAACACGAGCAGCTCGGGGCCGAGCATGGGCGCCGTCTACGCAGGCCGCGTGGTGCTCAACGACCTGGACCCGATCGTCCGCGATTCCTCCTCCTGGTGGGAGGGACCGCCGACGTTCAACGTCCGGCCGCTCAACAGCTCCACCCGCCTTGACGAGGACCGTTTCGGCGTCACGGTGCGGTTCGCGCATGTCGGAAGTCGCGAATCGTTGGAGGTCGGATACGAGGTCTGGGTCTCGACGTCGATCGCGACCTCTTTCATGAGCGCCTACCAGAACGCCCTCGGCAACTCGCTGAGTGGGCCGAAGGCCGGCGACCAGTCCCTGTACTACAACCGCAACATCGGCGCCGGCGCCGCTCCGTATCTCAACGCCGCGTACCTGCGGGTCGGCCAGACGGTGATCTCGATCATCTGGTCTCACGTCGACGCCGTCGCCGGCACGAGCACGGTCGGCAAGCTGGCCGTCAAGGCGGCGACCCGCTTGAAGGACGTGCTCAACGGCAAGGTGCGTCCCTCGCCGCCCGCGACACAGGATCCGGTGCTCCTGCCTCCTGAGGGACCTGACCTGACGCTGCTGGGCAAGACGGTCCTGCCGATCGAGGTGGTGCCCCAGCTGCTCGTCTACCCGGCGCCGCAGGAGATGGTGACCTTCTTCAAGCAGGGCGGTGTCAAGGACTTCGTGTTCGGGGACTATGCGGTGGACGTCGACACGCACATGGAGATCAACACCGCGGGTTTCAAGTTCTCGAGCCCAACCGGCGCGAAGGACTGGATCGACACCGTTTACGGGAGCAGCAACAACCTGGCGTCCGGTGTCTACCTCAACTACGAGCAGGACACCGGTCAGTACGTCGCCGCATTCGGCTCGGGCAACAAGGGCGTGCTGATGGTGTGCAAGTCATCGGCCCTCGGTGAGCAGGCCTCCCGCTCATGCGAGGGGCCCCTGGTGCGCATTCTCAAGGCCTGGGGACAGGTCCTCGAGGGCTAGCTCCTCCCGGAACCATCGCCACTGCTTCGTCAGGCCTTCGCGCAGCGACACCCGCGGCTCCCAGCCGAGACGCTCGCGGGCGACGTTGATCGACGCGCCCGTGTGACGCAGGTCGCCGGGGGCGGCCGGGCGATAGAGGCGCCGCGCCGTTGCCTGGCTTACGTCCTCGAGCGTGTCGAGGACTTTGTTGACCGAGACGCGACTGCCGCCGCCGAGGTTGATGATCTGGCCGGCGACGTCGGCGGACGCAGCTTTCAGGGTGCCGTCGATCGCGTCGGAGACGAAGGTGAACTCCCGCGTCTGCTCGCCGTCCCCAAAGATCTCGATCTCCTCGTTCGAGACGAGTGCCTCGATGAAGCGGAAGAACGCCATGTCGGGACGCTGGCGCGGGCCGTAGACGGTGAAGTAACGCAGCGACGTCACCGGGATTCCGAAGTTGCGCATGTACACGAAGGCGAGGTGCTCGGCCGCCAGCTTCGTCATCCCGAACGGCGAGACCGGCAGGGGGAGAGCCGTCTCCTTGGTTGGGAACCTCACCGCGTCGCCATAGACCGACTCGCTCGATGCGAACACGAGCCGCTGGACGGGCGACTCACGAAGAGCCTCGAGGAGCTTCTGCGTGGCGACGATGTTGTCGTGCACGTAGCGATCGAAGTGGTCTCCCCAGCTGGGGCGTGCGCCTTCCTGCCCGGCCAGGTGAAAGACAACAGCCGCACCTTCGAGGACCGGCGGCAGGTCGGCGGCGGCAAGGTCGGCCTCCAGGAGGGTGAAGTTGGGATTCGCGCGTGAGGTTTCGAGGTTCTGCTCCTTGAGCACGCGGGCGTAGTAGTCGCTGAACGAATCGATGCCGACGACCGAGTGGCCGGCGGACAGGAGGCGCTCGCAGAGATGTGAGCCGATGAATCCCGCGGCCCCGGTGACCACGACCCGCGTTGGTCTTTCGAGCATTCCGGTCAAGACTACCTATGCTCGTTCCGAATGAATCGCTTCGAGTCCTGGCTCGCGACGACCGATTACGGGGTCGCGGTGAGGGAGTTTCCGCAAGGCACGCGCACGGCCGGCGAGGCCGCACGCGCGGTCGGATGCGAGGTGGGGCAGATCGTCAAGTCTCTCGTGTTCCTCGCCGGCGGCAGGCCGGTGATTGCCCTGGTCAGCGGCGCCAACCGTCTGGACGAGCGCCGGCTCGCGGCGGTCGCAGGCTCGCCGGTGACGAAGGCGGACGCGGAGACCGCGCGGACAGCAACCGGCTTTGCGATCGGCGGCGTTCCTCCTTTCGGCCATGCCACCGAGCTCCCGGTCTACATGGACCGAGACCTCACCGGCTACGGGGTCGTGTGGGCCGCCGCGGGTCGCCCGGATGCCGTTTTCGAGATTGAGCCCGACCGTCTGCGGGAACTTAGTAAGGCGACGGTGATCGATCTCAAATGAGCGCTCTTTTGATCTTCTGCCGCGACTGCGGGAAGCAGGTGCAGAGCTCGCAGACGAAAAACGGGTACTGCGTGGATTGCCAGGTCAGGCGCGCCGTCGCCGACCTGCGCGACGAGCACGCCCGCTTGTGGCGCAAGCGCGAGCGGTACCGCGCGCAGAATGCGAACGTGGAGCAGATCGCAAGACAGATCGCGCGGGTCGAGGACAGGATGGGACAGCGAATCAAGGAGCTCGTCCCCAACGACCGCGAGGCAGTCGACCACCTTCGCCGCGAGCTCGAGGCGGCGCGCGGCCAGCGCTACACGATCAAGGGTGTCTGACCAGCTTCTCGGGTTTCGACACCTGTACGTGCACATCCCCTTCTGCAAGCACAAGTGCGGCTACTGCGACTTCAACGCCTACGCGGGGATGGACCGCCTAATGCCCGAATACGTCGACGCGCTGGAGAAGGAGCTTGTCTTCGCGCGCGAGCGCTATCCGTTTCAGCAGCTCGACACCGTCTATCTCGGAGGCGGGACGCCGAGCCTTTTGCCGGCCGACCTGATGTCGCGACTCCTCGATTTCATCCGGCGCAACTTCAACGTGGCCCCGGAAGCAGAGGTCACCCTCGAGGCCAACCCCGGCAGCACGGACGAGGGGAGGATCGCGGCCTGGCTCGATGGCGGCGTCAATCGACTGAGCCTGGGGGTGCAGGGCTTCGATCCGCGCGCGCTCGCGGTGCTGGAGCGCAAGACGGACGCTGCGCAGGCGACGCGCGCCTTCGCTCTCGCGCGCGAGATGGGCGTCCGGAACATCAGCGTGGACCTGATCTACGCGGTCCCCTTCCAGAGCCGCGACACATGGCTCGACACGCTGCAACGCGCGATCGCCATGGAGCCAGACCACGTGTCGACCTACTGCCTGTCGTTCGAGGAGGGCACCCTGCTGTATCGCCGCCGCGCCGAGGGTCGCGTGCCCGAGGTGGAGCCGGACCTCCAGTGGGACCAGCTCGACGCGGCCTGCGACGAGCTCGAGGCGGCCGGCTTTCGCCGCTATGAGGTTTCGAACTGGGCGCACCGCGGGTTCGAGTCGCGGCACAACCAGGCCTACTGGCGCTGCCATCCCGTCTACGGCGCGGGCGCCGGCGCTCACTCGTACGCGAGCGACGGGTCGTCCGCATGGCGATGGTGGAACGTCGCTCGTCCGCGCGAGTACATCGCGGCGGCTCCGACGCCGAAGGCCGAGGGGGAGGAGCTGGATCCGCGAAAGGCATCGGCCGAATCCCTGATGCTGGGCCTGCGAACCGCCGAAGGCGCCCGGGTGCCGCGGGGATTTGACACCGAGCTGCTCGGCCTCCAGCGGGCGGGCCTGGTGCAGCGCCGAAACGGCCGCGTGGTGCCCACCCGCCGCGGCATGGACCTGCACAATCAGATCGCGCTCGCAGTGCTCTGAAGCCCACCGGATCGCGCACGATATCGCGTTGAGAGCTTCTGATGGCAGCACTGAGCCGGTACACCGGACTCCTGGTCGCCGTCATCCTCGTCCTTGTCCTGGCCGACGTCGTGATCGCGGGCCGGCTCGTCGCCAATCGGGCCTCGCTGCCGCCGGGCACGTCGAACATCGCGCAAGTTGATAGGCAGGCGGCAGCCCATCCCTGCAACCACGGGTACTACGTCTCCCAGGCCGCCCACTCCAAGAAGGGCGGGGGCTACGTCAGCGGCATCGCCAGGTCGAACCTCGGCAAGAACGGCAACTGCACTGCGCCGCTGCCGGCCCAAGCGCCTGCCGTGACAAAGGGTTCCGGCGACCACACCTAGCCTGTACTGTTAGTTAGCACTCTCAGGGTGAGAGTGCTGAAACGAGATGGAGAACAGGAAACAGGCGATCTTGCGCGCGGTGGTCCACGAGTTCACCACCAGCGCCGTCCCGGTCGGCTCGCAGGCGCTCCAGAGCCGCTACTTCGTGAACCTGTCCTCGGCCACGATCCGCAACGAGCTGGCCGAGCTCGCCGACCTCGGCTACCTGACCCAGCCGCACACCTCCGCCGGAAGGGTGCCGACCGACTCCGGTTACCGGTACTTCGTCGACTTCCTGATGGACCTCGAGCCGATCCCGGACCGGGTGACCGCTTTCATCAACGACGAGCTTCGCGGAGCGCCAGGGGACGTGCAGGGGTTGGTGGAGCGGATCGCGATGACGGTCGCGGCGGTGACCCAGAACGCTTCGGTGGCGAGCGCGCCGCAGGGAACGCTCGCCCAGATCAAGCACGTGGACCTGGTCTCGCTCGAGCCCAAGGAAGTTCTCCTGATCCTGCTCCTCGAAGGCAACCTGCTCCGGCAGCAGGTCGTCAACACGACCCAGGGCGCGAGCCAGGCCCAGCTGACCAGGCTCGCCTCGAAGCTCAACGCATCTCTCGCGGGCAAGGCAAGCGATGAGGCGCGCCGCCATTACGAGGCGGCCCCGCTCGGTCTCGAGAAGGAGCTCCTTGGCCGGGTGATCGCGGTCCTCGACCTCTACGAGAAGGGGTCGGAGAGCCTGGTCGTGCACGACGGCGTGCGCAACCTGCTCCGCCAGCCGGAGTTCGCCGAAGCGTCACGAGTCCACCAGGTGCTCGAGGTCCTCGAGGAGACGCGCTACCTGACCGTCCTGCTCCGCCAGCTGATCGGCGAGTCCGACCTTCAGATCGTGATCGGGTCCGAGAACATCTCGAGCCAGCTCCAGGGCTGCGCGGTCGTGCTCACGACCTACGGCCCGACCGAGCGGCTGAAGGGCGTGCTCGGCGTGATCGGCCCGACCCGGATGGCGTACAGCCAGACGGTCGCCCGGCTGCAGGCGGTGGCGCGCGGCGCCAGCGACCGCATGGCCGAGCTTGGAGTTTGACCGCGAGGCCCTTCGCGGTATCTAGAGTTCGATGACCACCCGCAAGCATCCCCGCGACCCGGACGAGGTCGCGGCCAGCATCGCCCTGTTCGAGGGCAAGGTCGCCGAGCTCGAGTCCGCAATCGCGGAGGGCAAGGAGAGGCACCTCCGCCTGGCCGCGGACTTCGAGAACTACAAGAAGCGCACGCGCCAGGAGCAGATGGAGACGATCCAGCATGCGTCGGCCGAGCTGATCAACCGAGTCCTGCCCGTGCTCGACGACCTGCACAGCGTGCTCGACCACATGCCGGAAGGCACAGACGAGTCGTGGGCGAAAGGCCTCGAGCTCAGCGTGCGCAAGCTCGAGGAGGTGCTCGGCACGCACGGCCTGCAGCCAATCGAGGCCGTGGGTGCGCCCTTCGACCCCAAGCTCCACGAGGCAGTCGCCCACGAGGAGTCCAGCGAGCATCCCGAGGACACCGTCGTCCAGGAGCTGCGGCGCGGATACCGACTTCGCGACCGCGTGGTCAGGCCGGCGCTGGTCAAGGTCTCGCGTCAGCCGGCCGCCCTCCCCGAAGACAGCAGCTCCGAATAGCCGGCAGTGGCGGTCAAGCGCGACTACTACGAGGTGCTAGGCGTAGCCAGACAGGCCTCGGCGGAGGACTTGAAGCGGGCGTTTCGCAAGATCGCGATGGACTCGCACCCGGACCGGAACCCCGATGACCAGGTCGCTCACGCGCGCTTCAAGGAGGCGAGCGAAGCCTACGCGGTGCTCTCCGACCCTGATCGGCGGCGCAGCTACGACCTGTTCGGCCACTCGGCCGTCGGCGCCGGCGGGCCGGCGGTCGACTTCTCGGACATGCCGTTCGCGGACATCTTCGACACGTTCTTCGGCGGGGGTTTTGGGTCGCGAGCGCGGCGCGAGAGGTCAAATCGCGGCGACGACCTTCGCTACGACCTGACGATCACCTTCGAAGAGTCGTTCACCGGCGTCGAGAAACAGGTCGAGGTCCCGCGTCTGGCCACGTGCGAGCGGTGCTCGGGCAGCGGAGCAGAGCCCGGCACCAGCCCCCAGACGTGCCCCGGATGCGGCGGATCGGGCGAGGTCCGGAGAGCCGCGCAGTCGTTCCTCGGCCAGGTCGTGACGAGGGCGACCTGCCCCACCTGCGGCGGCGCGGGACGGATCTTGAGGAACCCGTGCGCTCTATGCCGGGGCCAGGGCAGGGTGCAGAACGCAAGACGGCTCGCCGTCAAGATTCCGGCCGGAGTCGACACCGGATCGCAGATCAGGATCAGCGGCGAAGGGGAGGCAGGGTTGCGGGGCGGTCCACCCGGCGACCTCTACGTGGTTCTGCAGGTAAAGGCGCACGCGCAGCTCGCGCGCCACGAGCAGGACGTCGTTTTCCAGCTCCGGGTCAACATGGTCCAGGCCGCGCTCGGTGACCGGATCGAGATTCCCACCATCGAGGGGCCGGTCGAGATCGCGATCCCCGCAGGCACGCAGCACGGGCAGTCGTTCCGGCTGAAGGGTCGCGGGATGCCAGACGTCAGGGGTGGGCGCCGGGGGGACCAGTACGTGGTCGTCCAGCTCGTGGTTCCAAAGGACCTCGACCCCGAGCAGAAAGCGCTGCTGCGCAAGGTGGGAGGGCTGACCGGCAAGCCCGAGAAAGTGGCGAAGGGGTTCTTCGACAAACTTCGCGACGTAATAAGTCTCGATTGACGCACTGACCACCTCGACGATCCAGGCCGCCTCCCCTCCGCCGAAGGGCGCAACCTTGACCGCGGGTGGTGGATACGTCACAGTCGTGATCCCCAACCGGCTGATCAACGGCCACGGGGCCGTCTGGACGATCGTGATCTCAGACCAGAACCTGTGTTCGGCGGGCGTGAACTGCGTCTCGCCGGCCGCCACGGTGACAGTCGGAGTTCAGTGCGGGTGAGGTGGAGTGGCATAACTTCCCCACTTGCGGGGTAGTTATCTGCTTCAGTAGCTTTGATCCGTATAGAAGAGGACTACAGTGTCGAAAACCATCGATCTCGAACTGACCAGAGCTGAGGTTGAGGTCCTCGAGCTCGAGGCGAGGCTCCGGGTCGTCCCTATGAACGACACCCAGCTTTCAGACGCGCTCAAGACGGCGCTCGCCGCCAAAAAGGAGCGCCTGGCGAAGCTGCGGACCCTCCACGCTACCGCCGGCCGGGGCAAGACCCCCGGCAAGGACGGCGACGGTGAGAAGGTCAACCCCCTTCACGCCGGCCGCCGGCCGCCGCTCAAGCGGACGGTGCCTCAGAGGCCCCAGGCCAAGAACAGCAAGTAGCCGGCCCAGGCCGGCCTGACGCTGCTCCGGCGGCTGCGGTGGCACTCTGGCGCGCCTCCGCGGCGCCCCCATGAATGGGGGAGGAGTTTGAGGGCCTGACCGTTATCGTTCATCGAATTGGCTAAACAGGTGACGCCGGCGCCGGCAGCGGCTGACCCTCTGTTCGGGGCCCTGGCGACACCGCGACGCGAGGGATCCCTGAATCTGGCCCTGGTCAACGGCCTTGCCGTGGCGGCCATCATCGGGGCCGTCGCCTACGGGATCTGGCGGGCGCAGCCGCCCGCCGAGGTGCTTCGCCAGGAGGCCGTCCTGATCGGCGTTGGCGTCGTGTTCGCCGTGGTCTGCATGGGGGTCAAGTCCTCTCGGCGCTCGACCGACCTCCGCGTTCAGCTGCCGATCATGATCACCGCCGCGGTCCTCACTGACCTGGTGCTGGGAGTTGCCGGCAAGTGGCTCGGCGATGACCTGCCTCCACTGGCGGCGGTGAGCTTCGCCACGATGTTCCTCTACTTCGAGGCCGGCCTTCACTCGCGGCATTTCGGGTACGTGTTCGGCGTCGGCATCCTCGGGATCGGCGCGCTCTGGATCTACGCCGTCGGCCAGCTCATGGTTTCGCTGAGCGCAGTGGGGATCTGGACGTCGGTGCTCGTCGGCGTCGGCATCCTGGGCTACCTGACGTCCAAAGGCGTGGAGCGCGACCTCATCGGCCAGATCGACCGGCAGAGCTCGCTCCTGGCGACGCTCAGCGACCTGGGAGAGGGACTGTTGATCACCGAGAACGGACGGTTCGTGGCCGGCAATGACGCTTACGTGAACCTGACCGGCTACTCGCGGGAAGAGCTCGTCGCGATTCCCACGCTGATCGACCTGGCGCCCGCCGAGGAGCGGGAGCGGCTGAGGGCAAATCTCGCCTCCAGACTCTCCGGCGGTGAGGCGCCGGGAAGATACTCCTCGGCGCTGATCACCAAGTCGGGCCGCCGGGTCGACGTCGAGGTCGCCATCCATCGGGTGGGTGCGCGCGGCGGTCAGCTCCTGACGATCGTGTCCGACATCACCGAGCGGCTGCGCGCGGAGGCGGGTGAACGTGAAAGCGAGACGCGATTCAAGACGCTCTTCGACCAGGCCCAGGCGGGGATGGCCTTCACGGGCCTGAACGGCCGCATCACGACGGTGAACCCCGCGTTCTGCCAGCTGGTCGGGTATGACGAAGCCGAGCTGCGCAAGCTCTCGCTGCTCGACATCACGTACGCCGACGACGTTCCCGCGCTCAAAGAGGCGATGGCCGCCATGCTCGCGGGCGATGAAGAGGGGCGTCGGATCGAGAAGCGCTACGCGCGCAAAGATGGCGATCACGTCTGGGTCGACCTGAACATGCGCCTGGTGCGGGGCGCCGACGACAAGCCGTTGTATTTCCAGACGGTCGCCGTCGACATTCGAGATCGCAAGCGCGCCGAAGTTCTGCAGGCCGCGAGGTTCGCGGTGACCCAGGCCCTGGTCACGTCGCCAGGATGGGACAGGGCCGCGCCGGGCGTGCTGGAGGGGCTCTGCCGAACGCTGGAGGCGGAGCTGGCCGAGTACTGGGAGGTCGACGCGGACCGCGAGGCTATGAGCTTCGTCAGCTCGTGGAAGCGGCCCGGCCGCGACATCTCCGCGTTCGAGGCGACCGCGCCGCAGGTCACGTATCGGCGCGGCGAGGGGCTCGCGGGGCGCGTGTGGGAGATGGCTGCCCCGGTCGCGATGCCAGACCTTGCCGGTGAGTCGTCACCCCGCGCCGCAGCGGCGCAGGCCGTCGGGCTCCATGGCATCGTCGGATTTCCCGTTCGGAGTGGTCGGCGGGTCGTCGGCATGATCTCGCTCCACGCCTGGGCGGCGCGCGACCTCGACGAGGGACTGATCGCGGTGATGAGCGACGTCGGGTCGCAGATCGGTGAGTTTGTCGAGCGCAAGCGTGCCGAGACCGCGCTGCAGGAGAGCGAGAAGCGCATGCGCTCGGTGCTCGACAACGTGTCCGACGGCCTGGCCACCATCGACCTGGCCGGAGTGATCGAGTCTGCGAACCCGGCCGTGACCAGGCTGTTCGGCTATTCCGAGCAGGAGCTGATCGGCCAGCAGGCCGACATCCTCATCGCGACCACGCACCGCAGCGCGTTCGACAACTATCTGCAGAGGCGCCTCAAGCTCGACATTCCGGTCAGCGGCGCGCACGAGACGATGGGCAAACGCAAGAACGGCAGCCTCTTCCCGCTCGAGTTCGTGGTCAGCTCGATGCAGGTCGGAGCGCGTCATCTCTTCATCGCGACCCTGCGCGACATCTCGGAGCGCAAGGCGCACACCGACGCGCTCGAGTACCAGGCGCTCCATGATGCGCTGACCGGGCTCCCGAACCGGAGCCTGTTCGGCGACCGCTTGCGCCAGGCGCTGCTCGGAGCGCGGCGAAATCAGAAGATGTTCGGCGTCCTGCTGCTCGACCTCGACCGCTTCAAGGACATCAACGACGCCCTCGGCCACGACCGCGGCGACAGCCTCCTCCAGGAGGTGACCTCGCGTCTCCGCGGCGTGCTCCGCGCGACCGACACAGTCGCGCGACTGGGAGGCGACGAGTACGCGGGGCTCACCAACGACGCCAAACACCCCGAGGACGTAGTCGCCACGGCGCGAAAGATCCTCGTCTCGCTGGAGGGCCCTTTCGCGATCGGCGAGCAGATGGTCGAGACAGGCGCGTCGATCGGCATCGCGATGTATCCGATCCA
>JBKPCF010000107.1:0-14125 GCA_046727235.1 Candidatus Dormiibacterota bacterium | reverse complement strand
CGTCACGGTAATAATCGGGCTGCGAGAGCTGGGTCATGAACCACTCATTGAACGTCCGCGCCCGGCCGGCGAGTCCCACGTCGCTGGTGATTCCCCCGGAGTAGGGCTGGCGGGGCAGCCCGCTTGCCAGGTCGGGAGAGCCGTAAAAGTCGTCGGTTCCGTACACCGACGTCGACGCATACGAATAGATCGCTACGCCGAGCACCCGATTTCCCCCGGTTGACGTGGAGAGCACGCGGCGGATCTGGGCCAGCGTGTCCTCCGGATAGTTGAGAAACGCGCCGACTCCGATCACGACTCGATTGGCGAAACCCGAGTCCTTCTCGAAAGCAAGCCAGCGCCCGAACCATCCCTTTTGCCGCGCGCTCCAGTCGCTGTCGTAGTTCATCGGCACGGCCAGGTCGAGGTAGCCCTTGACGACCCACTCGCGCCAGTCCTGAAACACCGACCTGTACGCCGAGGTCAGCTCCCAGTCCGCGGCCGACGCCGGCCCGCCACCGAAGCAGATGAGCGCGCCGCTCAACTTCACGGACGGTTTGTCTTGCTGCAGTTCGTTGTGGAGGTCGCGGACGAACGCGGTCACGCGCGCCCTTCGCCACGCCTGCCACTGTGGATCATCCGGGTCGGGCGGCCTGACCGCGCCCGCCTCCGCCATGTAGAGGGTGACGGCGCTCGCGCTGTAACCCCAGTCGACGCCCGGATACCTGACGAAATCCAGATGAATGCCGTCGACGTCGTAATTGCCGGCAAGGTCGATGAAGAGCCGGTGCAGGTAGATCTGGACCTCGGGCACGCCCGGATCCAGGTAGGCACTCGTCTGCCCGTCGGCCGACCGGTTCCCCCAATCGTTGCCGTGACGCGCGAACACGCGACTCGATTCACCAGCGAAAAAGGTGTTCACCCAGGCGTGCACCTCGATCCTCGGCACGGATGCATGCGCGAGCCGGACGACATAGGCCAGCGGGTCGAAGTCCCGCGGGCCCGCGATGTCTTTCGCGCGCGGCTCGTCAGCTCGGTTGAAGTAAGCGTCGCCTGCTTTGCGGACCTGCACGATGAGCGTGTTCAGGTTGGCTCGCCGCGCGTCGGATACCAGCCTTTCGACCTGGGCCGGCGACTTGATTCCGTCGTGGAAGGCATCGACCCAGATCGCGCGGTACTGGGGTGGCCCAAGCACCAGTGGAGTCGGGGAGGGCGAGGGCGTCGCGGAGACAAGAGCAATGCTGAACAGGAACCACGCGGCCGGCCGCCGCATCACGCGACGGCGATCAGGACGTGATTGCGACCCGACGTTTCGATGGGACCGGGGTGCTCGCGACGGAGCGACGCAACGGCGTCGTCGATGAAGGCCCGCCGCTGGCCGGGAGCCAGGGTCTCGACTCGGGACGCGAGGTCCCACCAGCTCATGCACAGCGACACCAGCTGCTCCGCCGACTCCCAGAGCACCTTCTCCTCGATGAGCTCCACCGACGCGTTCACAAAACCCGCTTCCAGAGCAGCACCGCGAAATGTCGCCGCGTCACCGACCGCCGAACGCGTGGTCTTTTGATCGGTCGCCACCGGCGCCGGGGGCAGCCAGCGCTCGACGACCTCGTCCAGCACTTTCCACGGGCGCTTCTGGCCGTCGTTCAAGGGCACGCTCGCGGCAAATCGCGAGCCGGCTCGCAGCACGCGGTGCGTCTCGCGCAGCGCGCGAGAGAGGTCAGGCGCGAACTGAAGACCATGCCCGCAAGCACCGGCGTCGAACGAGTTGTCGCCAAACACCAGCTCTTCGATGTCCATGACCTCGAACGTCGCGTTCGGGATCCCGGCCGCGCGAGCCAGCTCGATCATTCCGACCGCCAGGTCGACGCCGACAACCTCGCCGTCGGGGGCGACCTGCGCGGCGAGTGGCTTGCTCAGAGTTCCCGGACCGCAGGCGAGGTCGAGCACGCGCATCCCTGGCTTGAGCTCGAGAAGGTCGATGACGCGCTGCCGGCCGCGAGCCTGGCCGCGCGCCATGATGTCGTCGAGCCGGCGCTGATAGGCGGCCGCGTGGCGACTGAAGATGGTCGGGAAGAGCTCTTTTGATTTCACTTCCACTCTTGCTCCAACCACGCCGCGGCGCGAAGCGTTTCGCCGTTGCGGCGCCCGACCACCTGTATACCGACTGGCAGGCCCTTCGCCGGCGCGGGCAGCACCGCCACCGGTTGATGAGTCGTGTTGAACGGCCGCGTGAATCTTGACAGCGGCTCGCGCACCTCGTCGGCCGTTTCCACCGGCGGAGCCACGATGGCGGTGGCAGGCAGGATCATCGCGTCGATTCCGTCCATGGCTTGATGGGCGGCCGCCTCGAGCCTCTCTCGCTGATCGAGGGCCTCTTCGTAATCGGCTCGTGAGACCTCGAAGCCGCGGCGAATGAGGCGCAGCACGTCGGCGCCATATTTCTCTGGCGATTCGGTGGCCCATGCTCGATGAAACTCGGCCGCTTCGTAAAGCAGGATCGTGAGCCCAACCTGGAACAGCGGCTCGCGGTCGAGGAACGCGATCTCTGGGACGCCTTCTGCGACCGCAGTCCATGCCCGCGCCGTGGGCTCGTCAAGGCCGGAAATCCAACCCGCCGGAACCGCCAGCCGCGGCCTGGTCAACCCCTCGAGGGATACCCCTTCGCCGGACATCAAGGCGTAGGCCCGGGCCGTTTCCAGGATGGTCGTCGCCATCGGGCCAAGCGTGTCCAGCGACCGGCTCAGCTGGATGACGCCTCCGATGTCGATGCTGCCGAAAGCGGGCTTGAATCCCGCGACGCCGCAGAGTGATCCAGGGATCCGGATCGAACCGCCGGTGTCGCTGCCTATCGCCCAGTCGCACATCCCGGTCGCGACGGCCACCGCCGAACCGCCTGACGATCCTCCGGCGACGCGGCTCGGGTCGCGAGGGTTGAGCACGTTCCCGTAATGCGGGTTGAGGCTCGTCACCCCGTACGCGAACTCGTGAAGGTTCGCCTTGCCGACCACGACGCAGCCCGCGCTCCGCAGCCGCGCGATGACCGGGGCGTCGGCCGCAGCCGGCGTGTCGGGCAGGATCACACCTCCCGCGGTCGTGACCATCCCGGCGACGTCGACCAGGTCCTTGACGGCAACCACGTCACCGCCGCCCTGCTCGTGCGAGACGGATATGAATGCGTTGAGCTCAGACCGTTCCCGAATTCGGGACCTCGCCCCCTCCAGGTCCATCGCACCCATTCTCGGGTCTGCCCGGGGGCCGTCGCGTTATCCTTGGCCGCTGATGTCCGGCCCCACAGGAGGCTTCACCGGCGCCAACCTCAGCTGGAGCAAGGTCGACGTGCTCACGTCCTTCCAGCGCCTTACAGCCGAGATCCAGGTTCGCGGGGGCCGGCTTCGCGAGACGATCAACGACCCCGAGCCGCTCTTTCACATGCGCAACGTCAGCGCCGAGCCGTTGCTTCCCGGCTCCGTTCCGCTCAGCGGCGTCCCAGAAGGGCTGTTCAACAAGAACCTGATTGGCGGGATTCGGACCATAGAGCCCGAGCCGCCTCCTGCCGACCAGGTGGCAGAGATGATGCGTCGCTACGTGATGTTCCAGGCGGCGAGCTTCATGGTCACCGGGGCGGCCGAGTTTCCGACCGCGACCGATCCCTCGATGCACAACGAGATCCTCATGAAGGCCCGCTTTTTTCCAATCGTGGACGCCACAATCACCGTGTTCGGGATCGCGGGCAAGAGCTGGACGCAGCCGAACATCTGGGTCAACCGCGACCTGATGCTGGCGGTGTTTCTAGGCTGACCTTCCGAGGAGCCTGGCGAACCGCACCTTCACGAGGTGCCAGAACAGCGCAAACGCACTGACGGGCTTCGCCGTCTGAAGGGGAGCGGGCCGGGCATCAGCTGAACGTTCCACGGCCGCCGCGACGTCGTCTTCGGCCGGCTCATCGGCTTCGAGGTTGGCCTGGATGCAGTTGGCCATGTCCTGGATCAGCCGCTTGGAGACGTCTTCCATGACGCCGCGCCCGAACTGAGCCACCCTCCCCGCGACGTGATATTCGGTCACGATCTGGACCAGGGATTCTTCGCCGGCCGTCTGCACGTGCATCTGCGCCGTGGCGCGCGCGGAGCCCGGGCCAGTGGTCTCCCGACCGTCCGCCGAGAGAGTCGCGCGGCGTTCCTCGTCGTTCCGGTCTGAGATCCGCGCCGTGCCGCTGTAGGCGACAGTGATCGGGCCGACCTTGACCTTGACCTTCCCCTTGAAGGTGGTCGAGTCGACGACCTCGGTCAGCTCGGCGCCGGGCACGCAGCTGACGATCTTGTTGACGTCCAGGAGGTATTGGAAGACGCGCTCGGGCGGCGCGCTGACATGGAAGGAATTCTCCAGTTGCATTTCCTGGCTAAAAGTAGCGCAATAGAGGGGTTCGTCCTTAGTTGGGTTGGAAAGGCGGCGGTTTCGCTGCCCTTGAGGGGATTAGGAGGAGCGGATGAAGCACAAGGTCGCGACCACCGTCAACGGCCGCCGGTACGAGCATGAGGTCGAGCCTCGCCTTCTGCTCGTACACCACCTCCGCGACAACCTGGGGCTCACCGGCACCCACATCGGATGCGACACCAGCCAGTGCGGCGCGTGCACGATCCTCGTCGACGGGATGGCGATCAAGAGCTGCACGATGTTTGCCGTCCAGGCCGAGGGCAGGAGCCTGACCACGATCGAGGGCATGGCCAGGGATGGCGAGCTGCACCCGATCCAGCAGGCGTTCTGGGACGAGCACGGCCTCCAGTGCGGCTACTGCACTCCTGGATTCATCATGGCCGCGTCCTACCTCCTGGCGACCAATCCGAACCCGACCGAGGACGAGATTCGCAAGGGACTCGAAGGCAACCTTTGCCGGTGTACGGGCTACGTGAACATCATCAAGGCGGTGCAGACGGCGGCGAAGACGATGGGCGGCGCGGAGGCCAAACCGGCCGAACGCGCTGCGGCCAGGAGGAGCTGAGCCATGGCCGTCACCACGATGATCGGCGCCAAGATCCATCGGCGCGAAGATCCCAAGCTTGTGACTGGCCACGGCAGCTATGTCGACGACATACAGCAGGTGGGCATGGTCTACATGTCGGTCGTTCGCAGCCCACAAGCGCATGCCCGCATCAAGAGCATCGACATCACAGATGCCAGCAAATCGCCAGGCGTGGTCGCCATTTACACGGCGCGCGACTTCAAGGCCGTCCTCAGCGGCGGTTTGCCAGTCACGGAATCGCTGATCGCGGATAAGAAATACGTGCCCAACCAGTTCCCCATCGCCGAGTCCGAAGTCGTCTACCTCGGCGAACCGGTGGCCGTCGTGCTGGCCGACGAGCGATATCAAGCCGCAGACGCCGCGGAGAGGGTTCAGGTCGAGTACGACCCGCTGCCCGTAGTCGTCGATTTCGAGAAGGCGATGCAGAAAGGCAGCGAAAAGGCGCACAGCGACGGGCCGGACAACATCGCATGGGACGTCACCTTCCCTGGTGGAGACATCGACGCCGCCTTCAAGGAGGCGGACGTCACAGTGAAGGAGCGAATCATCCAGCAGCGCGTGTTCCCCATGTCCATGGAGCCGCGCACAGTGATCGCCAACTTCGTCCCCTTCGCCAACCAGCTGACCCTGTGGACATCAACCCAGGTGCCGCACTTCGTGCGGATCTTTCTGTGCTTCGGCCTCGGTATCCCGGAGAGCCAGATTCGAGTCATCGCGCCCGATGTAGGAGGCGGGTTTGGAAGCAAGCTCCGGCCGTATCCCGAGGAGTACCTAGCGGCGGCGGCGTCAAAGCTTTCGGGTTGTCCGGTCAAATGGGTCGAGGGCCGGACTGAAAACCTGCAGGCGACGACGCACGGGCGTGGCCACATCTTTGACATCGAGGTCGCGGCGAAGAAGGACGGCACGCTGCTCGGACTGAAGGTCACCAACCTGTCCGACAACGGGGCATACGTAGGTGTATTCGGAGCGCTTCAATCCGCCCTCGCCCTCCTGCTCGCCCCCGGCTGCTACAAGTGGAAGGCGGTCCACGGACGCACCGTCGGCATCTTGACCAACAAGATGTCGACCGATCCGTATCGCGGCGCGGGACGCCCCGAAGCCGCACATCTCGTCGAACGTGCCGTCGACCTGGTTGCCCAAGAGCTGAAGATCGACCCGGCCGAGCTCCGCCGCAAGAATTTCCCTAGCGAGGCTGAGTTCCCATTCACCAACGCACTCGGCATGGTGTACGACTCGGGCAACTACGCGAAGACTCTGGACAAGGCGAAGCAGATGGTCGGCTACGACGACCTTCGCCAGCGCCAGTCGGAGCTGCGCAAGCAGGGCCACTACTTGGGAATCGGACTCTCGACCTACGTCGAGATCTGCGGGGTGGGACCCTCAGCAGCCACGAGTCACGTGTCCGGAAATCTTTCCCTCGTCGAGTCGTCCGTTGTGCGCGTCCATCCGACCGGATCGGTGACCGTGGCGGTGGGAACGCATTCGCACGGCCAGGGCCACGACACGACGTTTGCCCAGATCGTGGCCGACGCACTCGGCGTGCCCTACGAATCCGTCGAGATCCATCACGGGGATACGGCCGACACGCCGTTCGGATATGGAACCTACGGGAGTCGCAGTCTCGCTGTAGGAGGTATTTCGATCTACACGTCTTGCCAGAAGGTCGTCGACAAGGCGAAGAAAATCGCGGCACACATGCTCGAAGCGGCGGACGACGACGTCGTCTTCGACCAGGGCCGATTCCATGTTAAGGGCAGTCCTGAGCGCGCCAAGACGATGGGTGAGGTGGCCTTTGCCGCGCATCTCCCGGGTCTTCCCGAGGGCATGGAAGCCGGGTTGGAGGCGGTCACGTATTTCGACCCGCCCAACTTCACCTGGCCGTTCGGCGCCCACATCTGCGTCGTGGAGGTGGATCCAGAGACCGGCGCTGTCGACATCCAGAAATACATCGCGGTGGATGACTGCGGAAACATCATCAATCCGATGATCGTCGACGGCCAGATCCACGGCGGCGTCGCCCAGGGAATCGGGCAAGCCCTGTTCGAGGAGGTCGTGTACGCCGAGGACACCGGGCAGCTTCGAACCGGAACGCTGCTCGACTACAGCATTCCGGGCATTGGCGAGATCCCCGAGCTTCAGCTCGACAGAACGATCACCCCATCACCCACGAATGTTCTCGGTGTGAAGGGTGTGGGCGAGGCGGGAACCATCGCGTCGAGCGCCGCGGTGATCAACGCGATCTGCGATGCGCTGAGCCCCCTCGGTATCAAGCACGTGGACATGCCGGCGAGTCCCGACAGGATCTGGAAGATGATGAAGGAGGCAAGCCAGTGATCCCCGCCGCATTCGAATACGCCCGTGCCTCCTCGGTCGAGGAGGCAGCGACACTTCTCGGCAGATACGGCGAGGACGCAAAGATCCTGGCAGGAGGACATAGCCTCATCCCGCTGATGCGTTTGCGCCTGGCCCAACCGAGCGCCCTGGTCGACATCAACGGCATCAAGAACCTAGACCAGATCAAAGAGAGCGGCGGAAAGCTGCACGTCGGCGCGCTGGCGCGCCACGTCGCGATCCAGAACTCAACCGTGGTGCAGGACAAGCTCCCGCTGCTCGCCGAGATCGCGGGCGAAGTGGGCGACAACCAGGTCCGGAACATGGGGACCATGGGCGGGGTCATCTCACACGCGGATGCGGCCGGCGACTATCCGACGCTCGCGCTCATCCTCGATGCCGACATCGTGACCAACCAGCGGACCATCGCGGCCAAGGACTTCTTTAAGGACCTCTTCACGACGGCACTCGGACCCGACGAGGTCGTGACCGAGGTCGTCTTCCCGGTGGCCAATGGGCCGCACAAGTACGTCAAGTTCCGCCGCCGCCTGTTCGACTGGGCGATCGTCGGCGTGGCGGCACAGAAGATGAACGGCGGGTGGCGGATCGGGCTGACCAACGTTGGGCCAACACCCGTGCGCGCGACCTCCGTGGAAAAGGCGCTGCACGATGGCGCCAAGCCAGAGGACGCGGCGCAGCAGGCGTCGGACGGGCTCGACCCTGCCGGCGACCTGCGCGCCAGCCCCGAGTACAAGAAGCACCTCGCCCGCGTGCTGACCAAGCGGGCGATAAACCAGGCCGAAGGCCGCCAGTAGACTCTCGGGGTGACCGGGCCGCTCAAGCCCGGTCACCCCGTACTCTTTGACATCGTGAGCGCACCCGCGTCGATCGAGGACATCGAGGGGCGCTTGCGCGAACGGCGCTACATCGGCGACCGCGCGCTGGCCACCTCGATCTTCCTCGCCCTTCGCCTGCAGAAGCCTCTCTTCATCGAAGGTGAGGCGGGCGTCGGGAAGACCGAGGCGGCGAAGGTCATGGCGGAGGTGCTCGGCGCGCGGCTGATCCGCCTCCAGTGCTACGAGGGCATCGACCTCGCCCACGCCGTCTACGAGTGGAACTACCCCCGTCAGCTGCTGCACATCCGGCTGATGGGCGACGGCGCAGATCGAAGGACCGCCGAGCGCGAGATCTTCAGCTCTGACTTCCTGTTGCGGCGTCCGCTGCTCGACGCGATCGACAACGACGACCCGACCCCACCGGTGCTGCTCATCGATGAGATCGACCGCTCGGATGAGGAGTTCGAGGCGTTCCTTCTCGAGCTGCTGTCCGACTTCCAGGTCTCGATCCCGGAGATCGGCACGATCAAGGCGCGTCAGGTGCCGCTGGTCGTGATCACGTCGAACCGGACACGCGAGGTGCATGACGCGCTGAAGCGCCGCTGCCTCTATCACTGGATCGACTACCCCGACCTCGACAAGGAGGTCGAGATCGTGCGCGCCCGCGCGCCGGAAGCGGCCGACGGCCTGGCGCGTGAGGTCGCGGCGTTGGTGCAGGGCCTGCGCGGCATGGACCTGTACAAGGTCCCGGGCGTGGCGGAGACGCTCGACTGGGCGCGTTCGCTGGCCGCGCTGGGTGCGACGCGGATCGACGCCGGCCTGGTCAGCGCCACCATGGGTGCGGCGCTCAAATATCAGGAGGACCTGGACCGCGTGCGGGAGCAGGTGCCGGCGCTGGTCGAGAAGGCCCAACGTGCTTGAGCAGCGACCGGACCTGCTGCCCCGACTGGGCGCGTTCGCCCGCCTGCTGCACGACGCCGGCCTGGAGGCCGGGCCGCGCCGCCTGACCGACGCCACCCGCGCGCTCGGCTTCATCGACCTCAAGCAGCGGGACGACTTCCACAACGCGCTCCGCTCCGTCTTCGTGAGCCGAAAAGAGGACATCCCGACGTTCGAGGCCGCGTTCGACATCTTCTGGGCGCCGCCCGACCCGCGAGTGTCCGCCGGCACCATCCCTGGGCGGAGCCGGCCGCTGCCGATGGCTCCCGAGCGCGCGAAAGCCTGGGCGAACGCCCTGGGGCTGAACACGTCGCAGATGAATCGCGAGGACCCCACCGAGTTCCCGGCCAGCTCGAGCGGCTACAGCGCAGAGGAGCTGCTCCGCCATAAGGACTTCGAAGAGATGACCTGGGCCGAGACCGAGCAGGTGCGAAAGCTGCTCGAGCAGGCGCCGTGGCGCTTGGCCGAGCGTCGCACGCGGCGTCTGCGCCCGTCGCGCACCGGTCGCATCGACCTCAGGCGCTCAGCTCGTCACGCGATCCGGTCGAGCGGCGAGCTGGTGATGCTTTTCCGGCGCAAGCCGCGCGTGCGCCGGCGGCCGCTGGTGCTGATCTGCGACGTCAGCGGGTCGATGGAGCGGTACTCGCGACTGTTGATGATCTTTGCGCACGCCGTCGCGCGCCGCGAGGACCTCGAGGCCTTTGTCTTCTCAACCCGGTTGACCAGGATCACGAGATTGTTACGCCAGCGCGACCTCGACAAGGCCCTCGATTCGGTCAGCAAGGGCGTCCACGATTTCAGCGGCGGCACTCGGATCGGCGACGCGATCGGCGACTTCAACCGGCGCTGGGCGCGGCGCGTCCTCGGTCACGGCGCGGTGGTGATCATCATCAGCGACGGGTGGGATCGCGGCGACCCGGCTCACCTGACCTCGGAGCTCATCCACCTCAGACGGTCGGCCCATCGACTGATCTGGCTGAACCCGCTCCTCGGCTCTGAGGGCTACGAGCCTCTGACGCGCGGCATGGCCGCCGCGCTGCCGCACTGCGATGACTTTCTCGCCGCGCACAACGTCCAGGCTCTCGAGGACCTCGGGCGACTCCTGTCCGGTCTCGATGCGGCGCCGAAGTTCGCAGGACCTGCGCAGGCACGCATGATGCCGGCGCCGGTAAGGACCTCGCGATGAGAGAAGTCCTCGACGAGCTGAACGAATGGATTGGTGGTCGAGAGGAAATCGCCATCGCCACTGTCATCGAGACGTGGGGATCGAGCCCGCGCCCGCTGGGTTCGAAGATGCTGGTCACGCGCTCGGGCAAGATGGCGGGCTCGGTGTCGAACGGCTGCATCGAGGGCGCCGTGTTCGAGGAAGCGCAGAAGGTCCTGATGAGCGGCGCGCCAAAGGTGGCCGCGTTCGGCGTGGCCGATGACGTCGCGTTCGAGGTCGGGCTGGCTTGCGGCGGTCATATCGAAGTCTTCGTCCAGCCGCTGGGCCGCGCTCACAGGCAGCTCGTCGGAATGCTCAACCGCGACGAGTCCGCGACGCTCCGCACGAACCTGTCGACGGGTGAAGCAGAGCTGGTTGAAGGGACGGCTGCCGGGACCGAGCTCGCGCGTCGAGATGGAGACGTGTTCATCGAGCCGTTCCGACGGCCCGCGCAGCTGGTGATCATCGGCGCCATCCACATCGCGATCCCGCTTCACCGGCTCGGGAAGTTGATGGGCTATCGAGTCACGGTCGTCGACGCCCGCTCGAAGTTCGCGACCAGGGAGCGATTTCCCGAGGCCGACGAGCTGATCGTCGCCTGGCCAGACGAGGCGATGGCGAAGATCACGATCGACAACTCGACTTACGTCGTCATCCTCACCCACGACCCGAAGTTCGACCTGCCGGCCTTGCGCTCGGTGCTGACAAAGGACGCGGGTTACATCGGCGCGATCGGGAGCCGGAAGACAAACCAGAATCGCTTCGACGCGCTGCGCAAGGAGGGCTTCACCGAGGAGCAGCTGGCGCGGGTGCACGGACCGATCGGCCTCGACCTGGGCAGCCGCGGCGCGGAGGAGACGGCGCTCGGCATCCTGGCCGAGATCACGGCGGTGAGGTTCGGCGGCTCCGGCGCGCCTATGAAGGCTGTGCGCGCTTCTGCCTGAAGCGCTTCGCCTTGGCGCGGTTGCCGCAGGAGGCCATGTTGCACCAGCGGCTCGACTGGTTCCGCGAGCGGTCGTAGAAGACCCAGCGGCAGGGGTCTGAGGAGCAGAGCTTAAGCCGCCCCCACTCATCGCCCTGCATCGCCGCATACATCGTCGCCACGAGCCTGCCGATCGCACCGACCGCACCCGCAGCCTCCGGCTCGAGCCGGGGCCTGCCACCCGAGCCAAACCGCATGCGGAGGCGGCTCGCCGTGGCCGCCTCATTGAGGGTCGCCAGGTCGATGGGGTAGACCCGCCGGCCGGAGTTGCGCCCGATGATGCCTCGCATCGCCTCCCGCACCGCGATCGCGTGCTTCAGGTCCGATTCGTCGACCGGCTGGCTGGAATCCATCAAGCCTCTTGCAACCAGCCAGGTCCGCAGCGTGTTTGGGTCGGTGAGCTCTTCCGGTCCGTCCTGCAGGTCGACGGTGTTGACGAACTCCTGAACGAGGCCGAGCTCGCCGCCGGCGGTATCCCGATCAGACATTTCGATTCAGTGTACCCATAACCATAAACACGCCAACATCGGTTATAATAACCGGCATCAAGACTAAGACGGTTACGAGGAGGTCAGGACCATGAACCCGTACGTAAACGAGGACATCATGTGGCAGCGGCTGAAGGACGTCCAGCGCGAGGCTGAGAACGCGCGCCTCTACGGTCCGCACCGCCACGTCGGCGTCGCCCAGGTGGCGGCTCTGCTCGGGAGGCGAGTGTGGCTGCTGGCCGGGCTCGCCATGCGGCGCCCACCTCGCCGGCACGCTCGGATCGCTGTCGAGGACGACCGCGCCGCGTCCGACGCGGCCTAAGCCGCCAGCCTTTTCAGCACCGCGACCTGCTCGGCGTCGGGCCCGCCACCCGCGCCGGGTACCTCGAGGATGAAGGGCAGTCTTGCGAGCCGAGGCTCGTGGAGAAGGGCTCGAAATCCAGCTTCGCCGATCTGGCCGGTCCCGATGTTCGCGTGGCGGTCGCGGTTGGAGCCAAGGCCCGTGACCGAATCGTTGCAGTGGACCACCTCGACGCGAGCCATCCCGATGACCGTGTCGAGCTCGTCGATCGTCTTCTTCACCTCGTCTGCGTTGCGCTCGTCGTAACCCGACGCGAACGCGTGACAGGTGTCGAAACAGACTGAGACGCGTGGGTCGTTGTCCAGTGCGCTGAGCATCTGCGCGATCTCCTCGAACTTCGCGCCGACGCAGCCGCCCAATCCCGCGTTGTTCTCGATCAACAGCCGCGCCGACTTGGGGCTGGCTCGCTCGAGCACGTGCTGGAGATGCTGGGTGATCGATGGAAGGCGCTTCTCGAATCCCGCGCCTTTGTGCGACCCCGTATGAAAGATCACACCGCGGACGCCGAGCTCGTCCGCCGCCTTCAGGTAGCCGGTGAGCGTGCTTTCGGAGCGCTGGCGGAGAGTGGGGTCGTCGCCTGCCAGGTTGATCAGGTAAACCGCGTGAAAGTAGAAGGGCGGGTGGCCGTGCTTGGCCGCGGCCTCCTTGAACGTAGCGATCCGGGCCTCGTCCAGCTTAGGCGACCCCCAGAATCCGGGCGGAGTAGGGTGGACCTGTATGGCATCCGCCCCCATCGCCTTGGCGCGCTCGAACGCCAGGTGCAGGCCGCCGGACGAGTCGACGTGAGCTCCAAGAACCGGCATCCTAAAGACGAGAGTAAGGCGGTCCCCATCTGGCATGCTGAACCGCCTATGTCCGTGTTCGTCATGGGGGACCTGGACCTCGCGATCCGGGGGCGGACGTACCGCGAACCCGAAGGTGCGCATTCGATGGTCGTGCGCGGTCGCGACCTCGACGCAGCGCTCCAGCACATCGTGGCCCGCAGCGACTGCCGCTCGGTCGCGGTCGTGGGGCTGCCGGAGGTGGTGCCCGACCTCACTCCTCTCGTCGGACGGCGCCTTCTTCTGGTCGACGGCGACGGTGCAAGGCTTCGCGGTTTTGCGGAGGTCGCCATCCGCGCGGGCATCGAGGTGGAGTGGATAAGGTCCGCCCGACCGCCCTTCGAGCGTCTCGCCGCCGCGCTCCTCCCGGTCGGTGGGATCGTCCTTGCCGCCGGCCAGAGCTCGCGGATGCCCGGGTCGCAAAAACTTCTGCTCGACATCGACGGCGTGCCGATGGTCCGCCACGTGCTCGAGGCCGCATCGGAGGGCGGCTGCCACCAGACCGTCGTCGTGTATGCCGAAGACGACGTCCGGAGGACGATCCAAGACCGGGCCGAGATGGTCTACAACGCAAGGGCCCAGAGCGGCATGGCCTCATCTCTCAAGGTGGGCCTGCGCGCGATGCGGCCGGAGATCGAGGCGGCGATGGTGCTGCTCGGCGATCAGCCCCTGGTCGGTTCACGCACGGTGGCGACGCTGCTGCGGGCCTGGCGCCGTGAGGGCTCACGACCGGCGGTTGCGGTCGCGCATGGCAGCGACGGAGCCTCGGGGTGGGTGCCGCCCGTGATCCTCTCTCGCGAGCTTTGGGGTGCGCTCATGAAGCTGAAGGGCGACTCCGGTGCCCGCCAGGTGCTGCAGGGTCGGCCCGAGCTGGTGGACATCGTGCCCGCACCTGGGCGCCCCGACGACATCGACACGCCGGACGACTACGCCAAGATCGTCCGCCTGTTCCCGCGCAAGAGGCCGCGCCCCCAGCACGCCTAGATAGGCGCGTTCGCGGAGCGCTAGCATTAGTGCTAGTGGTCGCTCTAGGAGTGATGACTTGAAAGATCCGGATGGGCCTCGATGGGCCCGCTCAGGCAACTACGCCGACATTCTCTACGACACCTGGAAAGGCATCGCGAAGATCACGATCAACCGGCCCGAGGTCCGCAATGCGTTCCG